>JBKJIE010000139.1:0-5138 GCA_046598715.1 Acidimicrobiales bacterium
CCGCCGTCGACCTACTACTACCGCCAGATCTACGGCTGCTTCTTCCGCGACCAGCACGGCATCGACAGCCTCGACAAGGTGGGCGTCGACAACATCACCTTCGAGACCGACTACCCCCACACGGACTCCACGTGGCCGAACACGAAGCAGGTGGCCACCGACCTCATGCGCAACGTGCCCACCGACGTGGTGGAGAAGATCATGCGCGGCAACGCCCGCCGCATGCTGTCTCTGTAGCCTGCTCCGGGCGTCGCTGCGCTCCGGCCTCCGCAGGTGCCTCCCGGCGACCGGCAAGGGCGACCGGCAAGCCGGATCGCCTCCGGCCCCTCTCCTAGCCTGCTCCTTCTCTAGCCTGAACGACTGCCTCGCGCCTGCCGATGTCCATCGCTGACTTCCTGGTCATCCTGCTCGCCGGTGCCGGCGCGGGGACCATCAACGCCGTCGTCGGCTCCGGGTCGCTCATCACGTTCCCCACGCTGGTGGCGCTCGGCTACCCGCCGCTCCTGGCCAACGTGTCCAACAACATCGGGCTGGTGCCGGGTTCGGTGTCAGGCGTGCACGGCTACCGCCGCGAGCTGGCAGGCCAGGGGGCGCGGCTGCGTCGGCTGATGCCGGCGTCCGCCCTCGGCGCGCTCACGGGGGCGACCCTGCTGCTCGTGCTGCCAAGCGACGTGTTCGAGCGGGTGGTCATCGTCCTCATCTCCATCGCGCTGGTGCTGGTCGTGGCGCAGCCCGCCCTGTCGAGGCAGCTCGCGGCTCGACGGGCCACGCGTCCCGATCGCCATCACGACGTCACCTTCGGTACGCAGGCCCTCGTCGCGCTGGCCGGCGTGTACGGCGGGTACTTCGGCGCCGCGCAGGGGATCATCCTGATCTCGATCCTCGGGATCGTGATCGACGACGACCTGCAGCGCCTCAACGGGTGCAAGAACGCGCTGGCCCTGGCCGTGAACTCGATGGCCGCCATCGTCTTCGTCTTCACCACGCACGTCGACTGGAAGGTCGTCGCCGCCATCGCCGTGGGCTCCACCATCGGCGGTCAGATCGGTTCGAGGTACGGCCGTCGGCTCGATCCACGCGCCCTGCGCGCCCTCGTCGTGGTCGTCGGCCTCACCGCGCTGATCCGCCTGCTCTGAGGTGGTCCCAGCCGAGTCGCGTCACCGATTCGGGGACGACCCCGAATCGGTGACACGCGGCCGGCACGTTCATCGCGACGAGTCAGGTGAGCGGACCGCGCGCGAGGAAGGTCACCCGGCGGACGTCGTCGGTGAAGCCCAGCGACCGATAGAGGCGCAGCGCACCCGTGACGTTCTCCTCGTCGACGCCGAGGATGGCCCGCTCGAAGCCCTCGTCGGCCTCGGCGATGCGCCGGAGCGCCTCGGCCAGCAACCAGCCCCCCACCCCCCGGCCACGCCAGGCCCGGCGCGTACCGACCGTCGTGATCCACGCCTCTACCGGCACATCGTCGCCCCAGTCCTGCGGGTAGGTCGCGCACAGCACCAGGGAGACCACCTGACCCGACGCCGGATCGATGGCGAGCACGGAGAGGTCGGGACGGAAGCTGCGGTGGCCGGTGTACCACTGCGACCACTCCTCTAGTGAGCGGGGTTCGCTCCCCCAGTGGCCGGCGAACGCCTCGGCGCGGGCCAACCGAGCCGCCTCGTCGAGCCCGTCGCTCCACGGAACGAGGTCGAGACCGGCTGGGGCGGGGAGCTCGGGAACGCCTCGGGCGACCGGTCGGGCCACCTCGAGGAAGTGCCTCGTCGGCTCGAAGCCCGCCCGCCGGGCAACGGCGACGACATCGGCCTGCCGCTCGGTCGCGTCGACCTGCACCGACACCGGAAGGGACGGGTCGAACCGGCCCGAGATGTCGGGGGTCCGGTCGAGCATCCAGTCGAACAGCTCGGTCCCGATGCCGCGCCGTCGATGGCTCGGGCGCACCCCACCCCAGCACGCCACCCGGTGCGCCTCACGCTGGCCGGGCATCGCCTTGATCCACACGAAGGCAACGAGGAGATCGCCGTCCCACACGAACGTGGCGTCGGTCTCCGGATGCGACCACACCGATGCCCACTCGTCGTCGAGGTCGTCGAGCTCGTAGGTCTCGCCACGCTGATCGACCGACTCGATCGCGGCGAGCAGGGCCGCCCACTCGGCGTCATCGGCGCGGGTTGGCGACGACCACCGCAGCTCGCTCACCGGGGGATCCTGGCAGACACGACCGGATAGCGTCGCCGGCGATGGACCCGAGCGCGCTCACCACGATCCGGTACGAAGCCGCTGACGGCGTGGCCACGATCACGCTCGATCGGCCCGACCGCCACAACGCCTTCACCTCGGTGATGTGCGAGGAGATGGCCGCCGTGTGGGCCCACGTGCGCGACGACCGAGGCGTGCGTGCCGTGGTGCTGACCGCCAGCGGCCAGAAGGCGTTCTGCACCGGCATCGACCGCGACGAGGTGCCCGCTGAGGGTGGCGTCGAGTACAGCTTCGACCCGTTCACGTACGTGGATCCCGGGTCGCGGCTGGGTCCTCGCAGCAACGAGTGCTGGAAGCCCGTGGTCGCCGCCGTCAACGGCATGGCCTGCGGGGGCGCGTTCTACCTGCTCGGTGAGGCCGACATCCTCGTGGCCGCCGAGCACGCCACCTTCTTCGACCCCCACGTCACCTATGGCATGCCTGCGGTGTTTGAGCCCACCTTGATGCTGCACAAGATGCCCTTCGGTGAGGTGGTGCGCATGACGCTCATGGGCAACCACGAGCGCATCAGCGCAGCGCGGGCCCTCGAGATCGGCCTCGTCACCGAGGTGGTCCCCAGCGCAGAGCTGCGGGCCGCCGCCCATCGCATCGCCGCCGCCATCGCGTCGCAGCCCCCCACCGCGGTGCAGGCCAGCCTGCGCACGCTGTGGGCCGCCCGCGAGCTCACTCGCCAGCAGACGCTGGAGCTCGGCAACACCTTCCTGAACCTGGCCATGAGCGAGGCCGCACTGGCCGAGGGCCAGCAGGTGTTCGCCTCCGGCCAGCGCATCGAGCCCAAGATCCGGTGAGCCCCAGGCGACCTCGCGACGAACGGGCCACATCGTCGTGGCCGTGTCGTCGCGAGCTCGGAGCGGTGTGACGCTCGCCGCCACGGTGCGCGCGGCAGCACAGCGGTTCGGGCCCCGCGCCGCGCTCGTCGACCCCGACGGCGCCCGCCTGTCGTACGCCGAGCTCGACGCGCGGTCTGACGAGGTGGCGGCCGGGCTCCTCCACACCGGGATCGGTCCCGGTGACGTCGTGCTGCTGCGCCTGCCGTCGGACAGCACCTATGTGATCGCCTACGCCGCGGCCGCCAAGATCGGGGCCATCACCGCGGGGGTGAACCCACGCCTCGCACTCCCGGAGCAGCACGCCGTCGCCACCGCGGCCGCAGCTGCACTCACCATCGGCAGCGCCGACGAGGTGGTTGCGCTGCGCCGCCCCGGAACAGTGCCGCCCCTTCCTGACGATCCGAACCGACCGGTGGCCCTCGTGTTCACGTCGGGCACCACCGGTGAGCCGAAGGGGGCGCTGTTCCGCAGCAGGCAGCTAGCCGCCGTGACGCGCATCGACGTGGCCGACGCGTGGGGAGATCCCACGGCCGCACCCTCGCCGATGCTGGCCAGCACCCAGTTCGCCCACGTGGGGTTCATGACCAAGCTCCCGTGGTACCTCCGCACCGGCAGCACCACGCACGTGCTCGGCCGCTGGCGGGCCGCCGACACGCTGGCCTGCGTGGCCGAGCAGCGCATCACCACCCTCGGGGCGGTCGCCCCCCAGGTGGCGCTCCTGCTGCGTGAGGACCTCGACGCCTACGACCTCACCTGCCTGCAGGCGCTCATCGTCGGCGCGGCTGCGTCGCCGCCTGCCCTCGTGCGCGAGGCGCGCGCCCGCCTCGCCCCCGGGTACTCGATCCGCTACTCGTCAACCGAGTCGGGCGGGTGTGGCACCGGTACGGCCTTCGATGCGGACGACGACGAGGCCCTCCACACCGTGGGCAAGCCGCGCGGCGGGATCGTGGTGGTCATCCACGACGGCGAGGGCCGCATCGTGCCCGACGGTGAGGTTGGTGAGGTCTGGCTGCGCTCCCCCACCCATATGGCCGAGTACTGGCGCGACCCAGAGGCGACCGCAGCAACGCTGCACGACGGGTGGCTGCGCACCGGTGACCTGGGCCTGATCGACGAGCGAGGCAACCTGCGCCTGGCCGGTCGACAGAAGGAGATGTTCATCCGCGGCGGGTACAACGTGTACCCCGCGCAGGTCGAGAGCGCTCTGGCCGACCATCCCGCCGTCGCCGAGGTCGCGATCGTGCCCCGGCCCGACGACGTGATGGGCGAGGTGGGCGTGGCGGTCATCGTGCCCCGCGACCCCAGCCACCCACCGACCCTCGCCGACGTACGAGCCTTCCTCGACCCGGTGCTCGCTCGCTACAAGCTCCCCGAGGCCATCCGCGTCGTGGCCGCCCTGCCCCTCACGCCGATGCAGAAGATCGACCGTCGGGCCCTCGCCGCCGAGGAAGATGGAGAGCGAACAGCAGACGACAACCGGGTGAAACCCTGACAATTCGGAAGGATCGCGCACGTGGTCGGCGAACCTGACAGCCATGTCACCTCTGGATCGTCGCTCGTTCATCAAGTCCGCCGCCGCGGGCGCAGGTCTGCTCGCCGCCGGCAAGGCGTCGGCTCGGGCCGATGGGCTGGTGAACCTGGCTCTGCCGACCCTCGGCCAGACCCACGTGAACCCGCGGACGCCGATCGACCACGTCGTCGTGCTGATGATGGAGAACCGCTCCGTCGATCACTACCTGGGCTGGTACACGCGTGAGAACGAGAGCGAGCACTTCAACGGCACCCAGCAGCGCTCGTACGTCGACGCCAACGGCGCGACCGTAGATACCAAGAACTGGGGCGCAACCGGCGCCGACGACTTCTCCGGATGCAAGTTCAAGGATCCGGGGCACGGCCACTCGGCGGGCGTGGTGCAGGTCGGCCGCGGCACCGACCAAGACGAACCCGACGGGTTCCTCAAGACCGGTTCTGGCAACGACACCTTCGCCGTCTCCTACTACCAGCCCGATGACATCCCGGTGAGCGCCGCCCTCACCCGGCAGTTCACCA
>JBKJIE010000028.1:0-6357 GCA_046598715.1 Acidimicrobiales bacterium
CTGCTGCCAAGCCACCGCAAGGGACGCGATGTTTCGCAACTACCAGGTCGTTTTTCTGTCCGACGCGACCGCAACCTACGACTACCCGGACCGAGGATTTGGCGAGATGCCAGCAGCCGACGTCCACCACGCCACGCTGGTCATCCTCGCGGCATCAACGGCCCACGTGATGTCAGTCAAAGACATGAGCACACGCATCTCGTGACGTGACTGATCCCTCCGGTTGGCCACGCCGTCCGCAGGACAGGTTCACTCCGGTGGTCGGGCAGCATCCCGAAGGTCCTCCTACGACCACGAGGACGTGGTTGGCGAGGTCGCCGAGCAGCGCCACCAACGGGACCAGCGGCGGCGAGCTGCCCTCGCCGATCCCCTTCCCGAGGACGACGACGACGAGTAGCTCCGCGCCTGCGATTGCCCGTCAGGTCGTTGCGGGCTGGTCGCGCAGAAGGTGTCGATGGGCGTCGACCGAACCGGGGAGAACGGCCACAAGCACCACACCGTCGTCACCAACAGAGGCCACCCGAGCGACGGCTAGGTCCGCGTCCTCGTTGCCGACGACCACATGCTCGCCGACGCGGAGGACCACACCGGGGCTGGCATTGCGCACCAACGTATGAGTGAGGCCGTCTCCGTCGGTGCGGAGGTAGTCAACCCACAGATCCCACGTCATGACGCTAGCGCCATAGGTCGAGACTCCGAGACAGTCGGCTACGAGCCGGTGGTGGGCTTGGCTTCTTGGCGGAGACGGGCTTCGAAGGCCTCAGCTTCGGCCTTGGCCTCTTCATAGGCCAGCCGACGGCGCTCCTTCTCCTCCGGGTCGACGTCGCGCAGGAAATCGTCATCGACCGGGATGGTGTATCGATGCCTGGTCGTCATGGGATCAGTGTATCTACGGTCGCGACGACGGTGCCGTGCAGGACGACCTCGGCGTCGGAGCTGGGATCGAAGGCCAGGGCCACCTGGCGCACGGCCACGTTGGCGACCAGAACAGCCCCCGGACGCCGCCGAGCGGCGTGACCGACCGCCACTTCGCGGAGGGGCGACCACGCGGTGAGTCCTCGGCCCTCCAGCTCGATCTCGTTGCCCTGGCGCCAGTGCGGCTGCGCGGGCTGGCCCCGAAAGAGGTGGACCCGGATGAGGCCGGCGGCACGGAGAAGCGAGCGCACGGCTTCGGCCGCACCGTCGATGGCATCGGCGTGATGGGACGGGACCACTGCCAGGCCACGGAAGTAGTCCTCAAGCTGCTGGGCCTCGGGCGACTGGCTGTCGTATCGCCACGCTTCGACGTAGCGGCGCGCCAGTGGCCAAAGCGGGCCGGTCGCGTCGGCGACCCGTCGATCCCAGGAGACGCGGGAGTCGTCGGGAAAGTGCGCGCGCCAGTCCGTCACGTTTCGGCCTGATCCAGCAGGCGGTTCCACGCCTCGATGGCGTGAGGGATCGACGGCCGGACCTGGTGGCGGTAGCCCTCAGTGGTGCGGGTGTCGACGTGGCCCGCGAGGTCGGCCACCTTGACGAGGTCGTCGAGCTGGTCGGCGACGAGCGACACGAACGAGTGGCGCAGCTCGTAGGTGGTCCAGTCGCTGCCGAGCCCGGCGCGCTCGCAGAGCTCCTTGAAGGCGCGGCGCAGGTTAGAGATCGCCATCGGGGTGCCGTTGCGGGTGCCGAACACGAACCCCTCTTGGTCGTAGAGGCCGAGTACCTGCGACTCCTCCCGATGGCGGAGCAGCGCCGCGACGAGCAGCGGATGCAGGCCGATGCGACGCTTGCTGCGCTCGGTCTTGGGCGGTCCCTGCCCCACGTACTTCTTGCCGACCTCCATCGCCCGCTCGGCCACCTCGATGGTCGGCTCCTCGGAGTCGACGTCGACGTAGCACCAGCGCAACCCGGCCAGCTCACCCGGCCGGAGGCCGCACATGAGCGCGGTCAGCCACATCGCCGGTCTCGGATCAGCGGGGATGGCGTCGGCGAGGAGCTTCTGAGCCTGCTCGATGGTGAAGCTCTTGCGCGGCTTGGATGGCTTGCGGGCGGGGAGCAGGACATCCGCGGCCGGGTTGCGTTTGATCGAGCGTTTGCGCAGTGCGTGCTGGCATGCCTGGTTCAGGTAGTTCCACGACCGGTCGATCGTGCTCGTCGACTTCCCGTCGGCATCCATCGCGGTGAAGACCTTCTCGAGCCGCTCGGTGGTGGTGCGATCGACCCAGAGCGGGCCGATCGCCGGGCGGATGTTCGACCCAAGCAGCTGGCGAGCGTTCTCGATCGTGGCCTGCGCCTTCACGCGGACATGGCGTGACTTCCGCGACGGCGCCACATTCGGGCAACCGGCCTCGAACCAGGCGTCGATGACCTCGCTGAAGGTGAGGGACCGCTGCCGGCGTGGCCCTGGGTCGAGTGCCTGCGCGCGCAGGGCCAGGAACTCGTCGAGATCATGCTGGGCCTCCGCCTTGTCGGTGCGCTCGACCTTCCGGCGCGAGCCGTCGGGGAAGCGCACCCATGCCATCCACCGCTCGTTGCGCTCGTTCCACCGCACCGACGGCCGTTGCGCCATCTCGCACCTCCGACGTAGCCGCCGATGAAGAGGCTACGTCAAGGTGGCTACGTCGGTCCAGCACCCTCGATCCGTCATGTCGTTTAGGTGCTCTGACCTGGACTTTCTCGGTGGAGACGATGGGACTCGAACCCACGACCCCCTGCTTGCAAAGCAGGTGCTCTAGCCAGCTGAGCTACGCCCCCGGGACTACCAGGAACCCGGTCGGAAACTGCCACGAGGCGGCGCTGACCAGGCCCGGTGATGGTAGCGGGAGGCAGCCGAGCCGCTCACACCGACCACCGTCTCGCGACGTCGCAGGCGGAGTCACCGAGCCCTGTGCACCGTGTCTCGGTGGGTGGTTTGCGGCATTCGCGCTCAACTCCCGAGCGGTCGCAGCCGATGAACCAGCCACATGATGTTCAACGCCCTAGCAGCCGATGACCGTGGCGGATCGACGCAGCAGCGCTCGTCGTCCTCCCCCGATGATCACGAGCTGGCGGTCCTCGCCGACCGGCTCCCCGACGTCGTCGTGGTAGTCGATGATCAGGTGGTCGTGCGGTGGGCCAACCTCGCGGCGGAGCGAATGATGGGTCGACCGCGCACCGAATGGGTCGGGTCGAGCGGACTGCAGCTCCTGCATCCCGACGACGTGGGCCTGGCCATGGTGTCGTTGGCGAGCGTGCAGGACAAGGAGGTCGGCACGCCGATCGAGCTGCGCATCGCCACGGCCAGTGGGTGGAAGCTGATGGAGCTGGTGGGCGCGCCGTTCGGGGAGGGCCGACTCGTGATGACCCTGCGGGACGTGACCCAGCGGAGGCGCTGGGAGGTCGCCGGCGACGAGACGGCCCGCTTCCGATCGCTCGTCCAGAACTCCACCACCGTCACCATGCTCCTCGAGGCCGACGGCACGCTGCAGTCGGCTTCGGGGGCGATCATCCGGCAACTCGGTCACGATCCGGAGGCGGTGTGCGGGCGGAGCTTCTCCGACATCGTCGACGCCGATGACCGACCCCCGCTGGCGGTGGCCCTGCACCAAGCGCGCACGAGCACCGCGGTCAACCCAACGACCATCGAGGTGCAGCTGCTCCACGTCGATGGAAGCCGCGTACCCTTCGAGCTGACCTTCGTCTCGTTGCTCGACGATCCCACCGTGGAGGGCCTCGTCGTCTCCGGCCACGACATCAGCCGGCTGCGCGAGGCACAGGCGCTGCTCGAGCAGTTCGCCACCTTCGACACGCTCACGGGCCTGTTCAACCGGCGGGTGTTCGACGCGGTGCTCGAACGTGAGTGGAAGATGACCCACAGCGACGGGATCGACTCGTACCTCTTGGTCGCAGACCTCAACGGGTTCAAGCGCCTCAACGACGAGCACGGTCACGCGGCGGGCGACAACGCGCTTCGCGAGTTCGGTCTCATCCTTCGACGCCTGGCGCAGGACACCGATCTCGTCGCTCGCATCGGAGGCGACGAGTTCGCCGTGCTCCAGGTGCGCTGCGGCGGCGAGTTCGCCGCCATCGGCCTCGAAGCCCGACTCCACGAGGAGCTCGCCCGACGCTCATGGCCCGGAGGGATCACGCTCGGGGTGAGCATCGGTCACCAGTCGCTGCGACGGGCAGCGTCACCGAGCGATGCCCTCGAACGGGCCGACTTCGCGATGCTGCGCACCAAGCGCTCCCGCTGACGGCCCGACCGCCTGACCGCGCCGCATCGCGCGCACCCCGCCGTCCCTCAGCGCATCGCCAGACCGACCACAACCCCGGCGAGCACGACGCCACCCAGGACACGACGGAAGGGGCTATCGCCGCGGGCGATCTCGTCCACCGACCACCACACCAGCCCGATGGTCGAGACCGCCGATACGACGGTTGCCATCGAGCCGTGCGGCTTGACCACGAGCCGCACGGCCGTGGCGGCCAGGAAGATCGCCAGCGGCAGGTTCGGGACCTGAACGATGGCGAGCTCGCCGGTCTCGCTGTTGCGGAAGAACCGTCCGAGCGCTGAACGGGAGCTCGGGTGCTCCAGGCCGCTTCGGTGATCGTCTGAGGGCATGCCCGCCTCTACCCGGCTCGGCGGCTCGTCATCCCCCGTGGAAGGGCGAGCGGATCTCAGCCGGACACTGGGGCGGACCTACGATCGCCGTCGCCATGCACCCCCACCGCCCCATGGGCCGCAACGAGCCAGCACAGGTGTACCGGCTGCGCAGAGCGATCGCCGCCACCGTGGTGGTGCTCGTGGTGTTCGGCCTTCTTCGGCTCACCGGGTTGGCCGGCGGCGGTCAAACCACTGCCGCCACCACCACGACCGCTTCGACGACCACCACAACTCTGCCGCCGCCGCCCAAGTGCGTCGACGGCGACGTCGTCACCGCGGACAACCCAGCCACGGCCTGGGCGACGGTGCTGGTCGACACCGAGCGCTCGTTGCCGAATGGGTACGCGCCCCGCGACCTGCAGAACATCTCGGAGGCTGGCTTCCCGTTCACCCCCGGCCTGGCCCTGCGCGGCATCGTGATGCCCGATCTGCGAGCCCTGCGGGAAGCCGCCGCCGCCAACGGCACACCGATCGGCATCCTCGCCGCCTTCCGAAGCTACGCACAGCAGGCCGACCTGTTCGCGCGACGCGTGGACGAGATGGGATCGTCCGAGGCCGGCAGCCGCGTCGCGCGGCCGGGCCACTCCGAGCACCAGCTCGGCACGACCCTCGACGTGACGACCGAAGGGGCCGCCGACGTCGACCAGTCGTGGGGTGCATCGCCGGCTGGCCAGTGGATCGCGAGCCATGCCCACGAGTTCGGGTTCCTGATCAGCTACCCAGCAGGCGCGGATCGACGCACCTGCTACGACTTCGAGCCGTGGCACATCCGCTACGTCGGCCGACAGCTCGCCGCCGCCGTGATCGACTCAGGCCTCACGCTGCGCGAGTACCTCTACGCCTTCGCCCCATCGGCGGCGCCAGCCCCCGCAGGATGACCCCGGGCCGGCGAGGTCGCGGCAGTACGCTGCACGAGTCCCACTGAACGCTCGGGCCTCCGGAGGTCCCCCGTCGTGCCCGATGATCGCCGCCGTCGCCTGACGCTGCTCGGGCTGGCCACGGTCACGGCCATCGCGATGGTGGTGAGCCTCACCATCGACCGGCGCGACGACGCCCGAGCCCACCGGCGGGACAAGGCCGGCGAGCAGGCAGGCGCCCAGGGCCGCACCACCGCCGGCGCAGGCAGCCGGAAGCCGCCGCAACCCGAGGGCGCGTTCTTCCGCACGAGCTACACGCGCTTCGCCGACCCAGCCGGCTTCCTCAAGCCCTATCCGAACGCCACGGTCGAGGGGCTCCTCACCTTCCGCGGCAACCCATCTCGCAGCTACTACGGCAAGGGCCCGGTGCCTCGTACCCAGCCGCAGGTGCTTCACCGCTTCCCGGAGGAGCCGATGTGCAAGTCGTCGGAGAACCTCGGGGAGACCAAGGTTTGGTGCGGCATGGGCTGGACGGGCCAGCCGCTCATCGCCGAGCGCAAGGACCGGCGCTGGGCGATCTTCGGCGGCTACGACGGGCACATCCACTTCATGGACGCCCTCAGCGGCGAGCGGATCCTGCCTGATGTCCCCACCGGCGACATCATCAAGGGCACCCCCACCCTCGACCCCGACGGCTACCCGCTCGTGTACTCGGGGTCGCGCGACAACCTCCTGCGCGTGATCGCCATCGACCGCCCCGGCCAAGCCGAGGTGCTCTGGACCCTCGACAGCGAGTCGGTCCCGCCGAACCTGTGGAACGACGACTGGGACTCCTCGCCCATCATCCTCGGCGACTACCTCGTGGAGGGCAGCGAGAGCAGT
>JBKJIE010000124.1:0-2320 GCA_046598715.1 Acidimicrobiales bacterium
GCAGCAGATGCTCACCCTCGGTCAGGCCTTCATCGCCCGCCCCCGGTTGCTCCTCATCGACGAGCTCAGCCTCGGCCTCGGCCCGATCGTGGTCGAGCAGCTCCTGGGGATCGTGCGAGCCATTCACGCCAACGGCACCACCGTCGTGCTCGTCGAGCAGTCGGTGAACGTGGCCATCACGCTGGCCGATCGGGCGGTGTTCCTCGAGAAGGGCGAAGTGCGCTTCGATGGCGTCACCGCGGATCTGCTGCGGCGTCCCGAGATCCTTCGTGCGGTCTTCCTGGAGGGTGGGGGAGCGGCGGACCGCACCACCTTGGCAGCGTCATCCACCAACGGGCACCGGCCCTTCATCGCCAGCTGCGAGGTCTGCGGGCGTGAGCATCCAGTCGCCCTCGAGCTGCGCGGCATCTCCACCTCATTCGGCGGCGTCAAGGCCGTGAACGGTGTCGATCTCTCGGTTCGTCAGGGCCAGATCCTCGGCATCATCGGCCCGAACGGGGCCGGCAAGACCACGGTTCTCGATCTGATCTCTGGCTTCGTGAACCCCACCGAGGGCCGGGTCCTCCTCGAGGGCGACGACGTCACCGACCTGGCGGCCTGTGACCGCAGCGAGCGGGGGCTGGGTCGCTCGTTCCAGGATGCCCGCCTGTTCCCCTCCATGACCGTCCGACAGACGATCGCCACCGCATGCGAGCGGCACCTGATGGTGCGCGATCCGATCACGCCGTTCGTGCTCTCGCCGGCCGTGAAGATCTCAGAGCGGGCGGTCGCCGCGGAAGTCGATGCGCTCATCGAGCTCATGCGACTGGAGGCCTACGCCGACAAGTTCGTCGGAGAGCTGTCCACGGGGACGCGGCGGATCGTCGACCTGGCCGGCACCCTGGCCCACCGCCCATCGGTGCTCCTCCTCGACGAGCCGTCCTCGGGCATCGCGCAGCGCGAGACCGAGGCCTTGGGCCCAGTGCTGCTCGACATCCGAGACAAGACAGGGGCGGCGATGGTCGTGATCGAGCACGACATGCCGCTCATCACGTCGATCTCCGACGAGCTGCTCGCCTTGGAGCTGGGCGCGGTCGTGGCCACTGGCACCCCGGCCGCGGTGCTCAGCGATCCCCGGGTGATCGAGGGCTACCTCGGCGCCACCGAGGAGGTCATCATGCGATCTGGCACCGTCGACCCCGCGCCGACGAAGCGCAGGCGACGTCCCGCTCGGGACGAGCCGCTGGTGGCCGAGGGCACCCGATGAGAAGCGCTCGCTCGCTTGCGATCGCGGGAGCTCTGCTCGTGGGCCTCGGGCTCGGCGCGTGGGCCATCCCGAGCGCTCAGGCGACACCGGCTGCCGGCGTGCAGACAGCGCCGGCCCTAGCCACGGGGTGGTGGACGACTCAGCCCCTCGCCCAACCGGTGGCAAACGGTGGCTTCGAGGTCGGGTGGGCGGCCGAGCAGGAGCAGAGCACGGCCGCCGTGCGGTTCGACACCTCATCAGTCGCAGGCGGCACGGTGTTCCTCATCCTGAAGGAGGTGGGCGGGAACGCCACCGATCAAGGGGCCATCGTTGTCTGCGGAGCGGCCAACACGTGGACCCCCGCCAATCCCGGGGCCTACGCCGACCGGCCCGCCGCGAACTGCGCCGCATCCCCCCACGTGGAGCTCGGCCGAGACGCCGCCACAAAGGAGTGGGCCGGCGACATCTCGGCGCTCGCCGGTTCGGGGGGCACGGTGTCCTTCGCCGTCCGACCCACCGGCAAGCCCCTGGCCGCGGGTTCGCCGGCATCCGCGCCGTTCACCGTGGACTTCGCATCAGCGGAGCTGCGCTTCGAGCCGCCGACGGTCACCACATCGGTCACCACCGACACGTCGCCACCACCGACCTACAACACCGGCGACGGGCCAACCTACGCCGACCCCGGGTTCGCCTACCCGGAGACCGGCAGCGGTCTCGACACCGCTGGCCTCCCACCGGTCGACACGGCGGCCCCGGTTGCTGACGCGGTCACCCCGACGCGCACCCCCGCACAGCCCTTCGTGCACGGTCCGGTCGACCTGACGAAGGGGCAATCCCGGCCCTGGGGCCGCGTGCTCGTGCTGACCCCGTTGAGCGCCGGCATCGGCACCCTCACGGCCGCCGGGCGCCGCCGGCTGCTCGACCGCGCCGCCAGTCGAGGCTGAGCTCGGGTAACCGGCCTCGTCAGGCCAGCTCGGCCACCACGTGGTCGATGCAGCGGGTGAGCGCAGTCACGTCGTCGGGGTCGATCGCTGGGAACAGCGCCACGCGCAGCTGGTTGCGGCCGAGCTTGCGGTAGCTCTCGGTGTCGAGGAT
>JBKJIE010000092.1:0-24577 GCA_046598715.1 Acidimicrobiales bacterium
CTAACAGGTCACGTATTCTCCGGTCGTGAGCAACGAGGACCCGGATGACGATCTGGTGTTCAAGGCGCTCTCCGACCCCTCGAGGCGGCTGCTCCTTGATCGCCTCTTCGAGCGGGACGGTCGGACCCTCGTCAACCTCGAAGCCGAGCTGCCCCACCTCACCCGATTCGGTGTGATGAAGCACCTCAAGGTTCTCGAGGAAGCGGATCTGATCGTCACGGAGAAGGTCGGCCGGGAGAAGCTGCACTACCTGAACCCGGTCCCGATTCGTCTTCTCCATGACCGATGGATCAACAAGTTCACCGAGCGCCGGATCTCGGTGCTCGTCGACCTCAAGCACCAACTGGAGAAGAACCCATGAGCAACGCCACCGACACCCAGATCTTCCGCATCTACATCCGAGCGACCCCGGACGCGATCTGGGAGGCGATCACCTCACCCGAGTGGACCGAGCGCTATGGCTACAAGGGACGCACGGAGTACGAGCTGCGTGCCGGTGGTTCGGTCGTGGGCCACGCGACCAAGGAGATGATCGGCTTCGGCGCCCCCGCGATCATGGTCAAGGGCGAGGTGCTCGAGGCCGATGCGCCAAAGAAGCTCGTCCACACGTTCCAGGCGCAGTTCAACCCCGAGACGATCGCCGAGCCCGGCGTGCGCGTCACGTACCTCATCGAACCCGAGGACGACGGGGGCCTGACCAAGCTCACCGTCATCAACGACGCCAACGGCTCGCCCATCACCATGGGCTTCCTCGCCGGCTCCCCCGGTCAGCTGAGCGATGGTGGCGGCGGCTACCCGTTCATCATCAGCGATCTCAAGACGCTGCTCGAGACGGGCACGTCGCTACAGAACTGACCCGTCAGCTCGACGACTGATTCGTCCCGGAGGTCCGCGCGCGATCTGCGGGCAGCCCTGCGTACTACCCGACGCGCCGCCAGCGGCAGCCCTCGGTCGTCAGGGCGGTTTCGAGCTTGGGTGATGGGGCGGAGAGGAAGACCTCGGCATCCAGGGCCTTGGCGGCGGCGAGGGCCTCGATCGACAAGATGTTCAGCTGATGGTCGACGCGTAGTCGTCCGATGTCGGGGGCGAGCTGCCGAAGGCTGAGGAGCTCGATCTCCGGTGGGAGCTCGAGCAGCAGGTCGACGGCTCGATCGCGCTGCTCGGGCGGAAGGCCCGCGAACGGGCCGGACAGCGCGCCAGCGTGGCCGGAAGATCGGAGGGCCGCCTGGCAGAGCCGCACGTACCAGTGCCCCGTTGTGGCGAGCTGGCGACGACGGAGGACCCGCGGAGTCTGGTCGCGGAGCACGGTGCCGAGGGCCTGGTCGTCGATGAGGGCGACGGTCACTCCGTCTCGAGGTCAGGGTCCCCGAACCCAGTCCGCGCTTCGTCCCACTCGTCGGCGGTGATGCCGTCGAGGAGCTGGCGGCGCAGCGCGCCTACGCCGCCCGGCACGATCAGCACGGCGTCGCCGAGGTCGAGGTAGCCCACCTCGCCGCCAGCGCCAAGCCGCCAACGCCGCCGGGCGGCAGCGGGAAGGCTCATCTGCCCGCGAGACGAGATGCGGAGTTCACCGGTTGCGGTCATGGTCAGAGCGTACAAGGTGATCCTGTATTCCGCCTTGTGGAAGCGATCACTCAGCGAGGGCGTCGCTGAGGTCGTGACGGGAGACGCGGCGCTTCTGGCATCGGTCAGACCGAGCTGCCTCGCGTGCAGGTCCAGTATCCGGCCCGAGCCGGGCGCAAGGACGCCAACGAACAGCACGGGAGAAAGGGGGGTGATCTGAGGGTCAACGCCGGTCTACGGCGGATAGTCCTCAGGAGGGAAGAGCTCCCTGCTCAGCCGCCTTTTCTGCGTGGCGGACCTGCTCATCCTGGAGGGCCTGCAACACGGCCATCATGATCTTGTTCATGTCCTCGTCGAGGAACTTGCGGGCCCTGAACAGGATGGCGGCGCCGAGGAAGAGCAGCGGGGAGCAGGCGAGGAACGCAACGCGGAGGTTCTCGTCGAACTGGTTGGAGATCAGCGACACGATGAACGGCGCCGCGGCCTGTCCGCACACCACAGCCACCAGGTTGAAGGCGCCGAAGCCGGCCCCGCGGAGGTGGGCGGGGATGGCATCGGTGAGCCCGGCCCGCAGACCCGGGATCGCCATCGTCATCACGAAGATGCCGAACAGCTGGAGTACGAACACCGTGGCGATCAGGCCCTCGGAGTAGGTGTCGCTCCGGAGCAGGTAGGCGGCGGTGAACAGGAGGTTGCCTGTCGCGATGAAGATGGCCGGCAGGGCCAGCCGGCCGCCCTGGATCTTCTGCGCGTAGCGGTCGGCCACCCGGCCACCCAGCAGCACGCCGGGGATGCCGCCGAAGATGATGAGGGCGGTGAACAGCGCCTCGCCCGTGCCCTCGGCCATGTGGAGGTGGCGCTCGTAGTACTGGGGGAGCCACGCCGCCAGCGCGGTCACCGTGAAGAGCAGGGCGGCCACGCCGGCGAGGGCGTACCGCATGGTGCGGATGTCGAGGATCACCCGCATGTCTTCGCGCAGGCCGGCGAGCATGTCGCGCAAGAACTGGCGGAAGCCGTTCTCGAACAGCTTGGGATGGTCGCCGTCTTCGGCGTGCTCGATGCTGCCGGCGCCGATGGCCGCCATCATGTCGGCGGTGCCGCGCTTGGGCTCCCGGAGCCGGAACACGAGCCACGACACGGCCAAGCCGGGGATGGCCACCACGACCAGGGCGGGACGCCATCCGTAGTTCGTGCCGATGAAGCCGCCCATGCCCACGCCCACGCCCGTGCCCGCGAGGAGCATCACCTGCTGGACGGAGAACGCCTTGCCGCGCTTGTCGGGCGGGTAGTAGTCGCCGATGAGGCTGGCGGCTGACGGCTCGGTGATGGCCTGCCCGAAGCCGAGCGCCGAGCGCATGCCGACCAGCATGGGGAACCCCACGGACGCGGCACCGCCGGCGGTGAGGACCGACCAGCCCACCACGGTCTGTCCGATCGACCGTGAGCGGTTCCACCGATCGGCGAGGTAGCCGGCGGGGACGGTGATGAGGCCGTTGAAGAGGAGCGCGAGCGACAGCAGCACGCCGATGCCGAGGTCGCCCACCCCGAACTCGTGCTTCAGGGGCGTGATCATCCCCCGCACCACGTTCTTGTCGACCTCGTCCATGAACAGCACGAGCCCGAGCACCCACATCGGCTCGGTCAGGATGCGCGGCAGGCGGCTCCGGCGCGGTGCGGGGGCAGGCTCGCCGGCGGGTTCGTCGGGGGTCGGCGAGGCGAGGTCGGGCGTCAGCCCGAGGGTGACGAGCGCCGGCGCCCCAGCGAGATCGTCGGTGTCGAGTACCTGGTCGGTCGGCTGGTCACCCATGGATGGACATTCTGCACGAACCGTGCGATGTCCTGGCCATCGAGCGAGGTCGGGTGGCCTGGCGACCGGTGGGGGCGGCATGCTCGTGGCCGTGGAGCGCGTCCTGATCGCTTTGGTCCTTGCGGGCGTAGCGCTCGTCGTGGCTGCCGTCGTCCAGCGGCGGCAACGCCCCGACGCGCCAGTGCGCACCGGCTACGCGGTACCCGAGCAGCTCGACCGAGCCGACTTCCCACGCCCGGAGGCGCCCTGGCTCGTGGCGGTGTTCACCTCCGCCACATGCAACACGTGCGCGGGGGTGTGGGAGCGGGCGCAGCCGCTGGAGAGCGAGGCGGTCGCCGTCGTCGAGGTGGAGCTGGTCGCCCAGCGCGAGCTCCACGAGCGCTACGGGATCGAGGCCGTCCCCACCGCCGTGGTGGTCGACGGAGAGGGTGTCGTGCAGCGGAGCTTTCTCGGCCCGGTCACCGCGACGGATCTCTGGGCCGCCGTCGCCGAGGCCCGCGAGCCCGGCAGCACCCCCGACGCCTGTCACTGACCCCGCCCCCTCGTTCTGTGTGCAGGCACCCACGCCATGCGTGGGTGCCTGCACACAGAAGCTGGGGGATTGCTAGGAGGTGGGAGGGACCTCGATCTCGGCGGTGGCGTGGGCCACGGCCGGCTCGCCGGCGAAGGCGCCGGAGCCCTCGCCCCGACCGTCGGTGGTGCGCCACTCCCCGAACTCCTCGACGGCCGTGCGGCCCTCGCGGCCGAGCTGGACGAGGCGGTTGACCTCTTCGCCATCGATCGTCTCGTGCTCGAGCAGGGCGCGGGCCACAAGGTCGAGCCCCATCCGCTGCTCGGTGAGCACGACGCGGCAGCGGTCCTCCTGTTCGCGCAGGATCCGCTCCACCTCCTCATCGATGATGCGAGCGGTCTCGTCGGAGTAGTCACGCGTGTGCATGAGATCCTCACCGAGGAACACGGCCCCCTGCGAGCCCCAGGCCATCGGCCCGACCCGCTGGGACATGCCCCACTCCCGCACCATCTTGCGGGCGAGCTCGGTGGAGCCGACGAGGTCGTTGTTGGCACCGGTGGAGATGACGCCGAACACGAGGTCCTCCGCGATGCGGCCGCCCATGCGCACGACGAGGCTGTCCTCGATGTAGTCCTGACGGTAGATGTGCTTCTCGTCGACGGGGAGCTGCTGGGTGACGCCGAGGGCCATGCCCATCGGGAGGATCGTCACCTTGTGGACCGGGTCGGCGTGGGGGAGCACCGCGGCGGCCACGGCATGGCCGGCCTCGTGGTAGGCGATGGCCTCCTTCTCGTTGTCGGCCAGCGCCATGGACTCGCGCCGCTGGCCCATGAGCACCCGGTCGCGCGCCATCTCGAAGTGGCGCATGAAGATCTCTTCCTCGCCGGCTCGCACCGCGAAGAGAGCCGCTTCGTTGACCAGGTTGGACAGGTCGGCGCCGGACATGCCGGGCGTGCCCCGTGCGACGACGGCGAGGTCGACGTCGGCGTTGAGGCGCTTGGACTTTGAGTGGACGCGCAGGATCGCCTCGCGCTCGCTCAGCTCCGGTAGCGGCACGACGACCTGGCGGTCGAAGCGGCCGGGACGCAGCAGCGCCGGGTCGAGGATGTCGGGCCGGTTGGTGGCGGCGATCATCACGATGCCCTCGGTGGCCTCGAAGCCGTCCATCTCGGAGAGCATCTGGTTGAGGGTCTGCTCCCGCTCGTCGTGCCCGCCGCCGAGGCCAGCCCCGCGCTTGCGTCCGATCGAATCGAGCTCGTCGACGAAGATGATGGCCCGACCCATCTTCTTGGCGGTGGCGAAGAGGTCGCGGACGCGGCTGGCGCCGACGCCCACGAACATCTCCATGAAGTCGGAGCCGGTGACCGACAGGAACGGCACGCCGGCCTCGCCGGCGACGGCGCGCGCGATGAGGGTCTTACCGGTGCCGGGGGGACCCACCAGGAGCACGCCCTTGGGGATGCGCGCGCCGATCTCGCGGAACCGCTCCGGGGTCTTCAGGAAGTCGACGACCTCCTTGATGTCCTGCTTCACGCCCTCGTAGCCGGCCACGTCCGCGAAGGTGGTGCCGGGTCGCTCGGTGGAGTACGTCTTGGCCCGGGAGCGGCCGATGGACATGATCCCGCCCATCTGGCTCTGGGCGCGGCGCTGCATGAACCAGAAGAAGGCGACGAAGATCGCCACGGGGATCAGGAACGGCAGGAGGCTGGCGATGAGGCTCGGCTGTGGGGTCTTGTAGTCGACCTTCACGGCCTGGTCGCGCAGCACGGTGAGATCGGCGTCGGGGATGCCGCCGTTCAGCGGGCCGGTGCTGCGGAAGGTGGTGCCACCGTCGAGCTTGCCCTTGATGGCGCCGTTCGTGTTGTCGATCTCGACGCTGTCGACCTTGCCGGCGCGCACCTGTGACATGAACTGGGAGTAGGGGATCTTCTCCTTCGTGGGCGCGGCAGCCAGGCTGGAGGAGATCACGATGAGGAGCGTGAGGCCCAGCAGGAGCCAGACACCCCACTTGGGCATCCCTTGCCCGCCGAGGAAGGACCGACCCGAGCCACGAGGTTCGCGGGGCGGCGGTGGCGGGGGAGGCGGCAGACCCTCGGGGCTCATCTGGCCAGGATACGGGTCGGCCGGCCCGAACGGCAGCCAGGACCCGCGCTGAAGCCACGCTGGGATCCGCGGTGCGCTCCGGAGCGCTCAGTATCGTCGCCGCCATGAGCAGCCGCACCTGCGCCAAGCCGGGTTGCAATGCCAGCGCCAGCGCGACCCTCACCTACGACTACTCGGCCCGCACGGCGTGGGTGGAGCTCCTCGATTCTGAGGCGCACCCCATGGCCTATGACCTGTGCTCCGACCACGCCGACGGGCTCAAGGTCCCCAACGGATGGGCCCTCGCTGATCGGCGGGTGCGCTACCCGGCGGCCTTGCCCCACGCCCTGGCCTCCTGACGCCCGACTTCCCGAGTCGGCGTCGCGCCAATAGCCTGCCCGGGTGACCGACCCCGCGATCGCGCTCGCTGACGGGCCCACTCGTCCCCGACGCTGGGGGCTCGGCGATGTCGTGCTCGGGTTCAGCATCGGGCTCACCGGCTCCCAGCTCGCGCTTGCCGGGATCCTCTCGGTCACCCACCGCTCGATCGATCAGGTCGACGAGCTACCACTGTCCCTGGTCGCGCTCGCCCAGCTGGGCCTGTGGTTCGGCCTGCTCGGCGTGCCGGTGGTGGCCACGCGACTGAAGGGCAACGGGGTCATCGCCGATCTGCACGTGCGGGCCCGCCTGGCCGACGCATGGCAGGGCGGCGTGGTCGGCGTGCTGCTGCAGCTCGTGGCCCTGCCGCTGCTCTACTGGCCGCTGCTGAACCTCCTCCACAAGGGCGCGTCCGACCTCGACGGCCCTGCTCGGGCGATGACGGACCGCGCCGACGGCGCTGTCGGCGTGATCCTCCTCGTGCTCATCGTCGGCATCGGTGCCCCGATCGTGGAGGAGATCTTCTACCGCGGCCTTTTCCAAGGGGCGCTGCTCAAGCGCGGGCTCCCACCTGCTGCGGCCATCGCCATCAGCGCCACCGTGTTCGGCCTCAGCCATGGCGAGCTGCTCCAGCTCCCCGCGCTGATCCTGTTCGGCGCGGTAGCTGGCGTGCTCGCCTACCGGTCGGGGCGGCTCGGGCCGGCCATCGCCGCCCACGTCGCGTTCAACATGGTCACCGTGATCAGCCTCCTGGCCGCGAGGTGACGGCCGCGCCGCGGCCCGGGATGAGACGATGAGCCCCGCCATGGACGCACGCAGCTCGACCGACACCGGGCTCATCGACCCGCCCCAGTCCCGGCCCCCTGAGGACGACGACGTGGCCGCCGAGCCGTGGGATGCGCTCGACGCGGACGACGGTGGCGACGACGGGGCGCCGCCGCTCGACCCGGTCGAGCGAGCGCGTCGCGACCGCATGGTGCGCCTCGCGGTTGACGCCGTGCTCGTCGCCGTGTGCACCGTGTTCGTGTTCGCCAGCATCCACCCCGCCGACGTCTTGTCGAGCGCGGTGCCGGCCGGCGGCGACATGGGCGCCCACGTGTGGGGCCCCGCGTTCCTGCGCGACCACCTCTTGCCGCAGTGGCGGCTCTCAGGGTGGACGCCCGACTGGTACGCCGGCTTCCCCGCCTACCAGTTCTACATGGTGCTGCCGTCGCTCCTGATCGTGGCGCTCGACGTCGGCCTGTTCGGCGGCTGGACGATGGTCATCCCGTTGCTCGCCGCTAGTGCGCTCGCGGTGTGGGCCTGGCGCAAGGGGCCCGGGTGGCGTCGGCGCATGCTCGTGGCGGCCGCCGTCGCCGTCGCGCTGCTGGGCGTGGAGCTGCCCTACGGCACGGCCTTCAAGCTCGTCACGATCGCGGGACTTCTCACCCTGCCTGCGGCGGCCTATGCGTTCGGACGCCTGGCCGACCTCGCCTTCCCTGGGCCTGCGCTCCTCGCCGTCGCGACGGTTCCGTTCCTGTTCGACCGGAACTTCACGATCTACGGCGGCAACGTCGCCTCGACGCTGGCCGGCGAGTTCGCCTTCTCGATCAGCCTCTCGCTGTGCGTCGTCTACCTCGGCGTGGTGGTGCGCGGGCTCCGCACCGGTCGCCATCGAGCGTTGGCCGCTGTTCTCCTGGCCCTCACCGGCCTCTGCCACCTGATTCCAGCGTTCTACGCGCTCGCCGGCACCGCAGTGATCGTGGTCCTGCGCCGACCTGCGCTCAGCACCGTGCGCTGGCTGGCGGCCGTGTTCCCCGTCGCCGGGCTGATCGCGTCCTTCTGGGTGCTGCCGTTCTTCTGGCAGCGGGCCTACGTGAACGACATGGGCTGGGAGAAGCTGCCCTACGCCACCGAGTCGATCTGGAAGTACCTGATCCCGCGGCGGCCCGACATGGCGCAGGACGTGCGCTGGGTGCTGGCGTTCGCGCTCGTCGGCTTGGTGCTCTCCCTCGCCTTCCGGGTGCGAGTGGGGTGGATCCTGGCGGGGTTCGTCCTGGTCGCTGGGGTCGGGTTCGCGCTCATGCCCCAGGGCCGGCTGTGGAACGCGCGCCTGTTGCCCTTCTACTACCTGAGCCTCTACCTCCTCGCGGCCGTCGGGGTGTCCGAGGTCGGCCGCACTCTCGCCGTGCTCGCCGCGCGCGACCCTGAGCGGCCGAGCCTGATCGCGCCCGTGGTCACCGCCGGTGGTGCGCTCTTGGCCAGTCTCGTGCTGGTGGGCATGCCCCTGCGGAGTCTGCCCTTCGGCACCAGTCGCTCCGATGGCAGCTACGAGTTCCTCGGCCTCAAGAGCGGATCCGGCGATGCCAGCTTCGTGCGCTCCTGGGCGCGCTGGAACTACACGGGCTACGTCGGCAAGGACGCCTATGCGGAGTACCGCGACCTCATCCTCACCATGGAGCAGGTTGGCCGCGACCACGGCTGCGGACGGTCGTTCTGGGAGTACGAGAAGGAGCTCAACCGCTACGGCACGCCGATGGCTCTGATGCTCCTCCCGCACTGGACCAACGGGTGCATCGGGTCGATGGAGGGTCTCTTCTTCGAGGCGTCCGCCACCACCCCGTTCCACTTCCTCACGCAGGTCGAGCTCAGCGCCGCGCCGAGCGCTGCTCAGCGCGATCTGCCCTATGACGGCTTCAACATCGACAAGGGCATCGAGCACCTGCAGCTCATGGGTGTGCGCTACTACCTCGCCACCTCCGTGCAGGCCCTCACCGCGGCTCGCGCCCACCCCGACCTCACCGAGATCGCCACCTCGGGGCCGTGGGTGATCTTCCAGATCGCCGACAGCCCGCTCGTGCAGCCGCTCACCAACCAGCCTGCCGTCCTCGCTGGAGTCAGCGATGCCCAGCACGACTGGATCTGCCGCACCAAGGACGACAAGGGGCGCTGCGCCGGGCCCGCCGTGGCCTGGTTCGAGAACCCGTCGCGCTGGAACATCTACCTCGCGTCCTCGGGCCCGCGGGCGTGGCAGCGCGTCAGCGCCGATCACCCGGCGCCCACGCCCCGCCCCGTGCCCCTGGCCAAGGTGAGCCACCTCGACGTGGGCACCGACAGCATCGCGTTCGACGTCGACCGACCCGGCACCCCGGTGCTGGTCAAGGCGTCGTACTTCCCCAACTGGCGGGCCAGTGGAGCCGAGGGCCCGTATCGGGTCGCGCCGAACCTGATGGTCGTCGTGCCAACCGGGCGGCATGTGGAGCTCACCTACGGGCGCGAGCCGATCGAGTGGGCCGGCTATGCGCTCACCGCCCTCGGGATCGCGCTGGCCGCCCTCCTGGCCAGTCGACGGCCGCTGGTGGTTCGGACGAGGCCCAGCGAGGGGGCGGGGGCCGACGAGTCTGCCGACGTCGAGCCGCTCGCGCCTGATCCCACATGAGCCGCCTCCGCCGCCTCGCGCTCTTGGCGGCGGTGCCAACCGCAGTCGACGTCGTCCTGTTCGTGCTCCTGCGCAGGCAGGCCGGTTGGATCCTGGTGCTGGCCGATGCGTCGGCCATCGCGATCGCCTCGGTGCTGTCGTACGCCCTGCACCGCGCGGTGACCTTCCGCAGCGACCCCTACGTGCGCTGGGTCCGGATGCCGGCGGCCTTCGTGGTGGTGGCGCTGCTCGCCGGGCTCGTCGACGTCGTCGTCCTGCGCGGCCTCTATGCGGCTCATGGGTTCAGCTCCATCGGCACGCTCGCCGCGGCGAAGCTCGCCGCCGTGGGTGCTGCGGCGACGGTCCGCCTCCTGCTCTACCGCACCGTGCTGCTGAAGGTCGTGCGACGAGCGATCCACGAGCGCACGCCGCGTCCCGCGGCACCGGGCGCGCTGCGTGCCACGGTGATCATCCCGGCGCTGAACGAGTTCGACGGGATCGCCGCCACGGTCAGAGCGGTGCACGCCGCGCTGGCGGACCTCGCCGCCGACGGTGGTGTCGAGGTGGTGGTGGTCGACGACGGCTCGATCGATGCCACCGCCGATGCCGCGCTCGCCGGTGGCGCCGATCAGGTGGTGGTGCTGCCCGTCAACCGCGGCAAGGGTGCTGCCATCCGGGCCGGCGTGGCCGCGGCGCGCGGCCGCACCATCGCGTTCACCGACGCCGATCTCTCCTATTCACCCGATCAGCTCGTGAACGTGATCAGCCAGGTCGAGGCGGGGTGGGATGTGGCGGTGGGCAGTCGGCGTCACCCCGACACCACCACCGAGCGGGGCGCGGGGAGCGTGCGTGCCATCGGCAGTCGAGCGATCAACCTGATCACGATGGGAGTGCTCCTCAGCCGACCGCGCGACACGCAGTGTGGTCTCAAGGCCTTCAGGTCGGATGTGGCCAAGCTCGTCTTCGACTTGGGTCACCTGGAGCGGTTCGCGTTCGACATCGAGGTGCTCCACCTCGTGGAGCGCCATCAGCTCAGCCTCGTCGAGGTGCCAGTGCGGTTGCGCAGTGCCGACCGCTCCACGGTGAGCGCAGCGCGCGACGGGCTCCGCCTGCTCCGCGACCTGTGGCGGATACGCCACTGGTCCGCGGTGGGCGCCTACGAGCTCGATGGCCGCCCCCTGCCGGCGGGTCGAAGCGCCGAGGTCGGCACCACCCACAACTAGGGTGAACCCCCTGATGGCCGACCTCGATGGGATCTTCAAGGCGTACGACATCCGTGGGATCACGCCGGATCAGCTCGATGGCCCGCTGGCTGAGGCGATCGGCGGTGCGTTCGCCCGGTTCGTGGCGGCGCAGGTGGGGGGAGCCAAGCGGGTGCTGGTGGCGCGTGACATGCGCGAGTCCGGGATCGGCCTGGCCGAGGCCTTCGCACGGGGCGTGCAGCACCAGGGCCTCGATGTCGTCGACCTCGGACTGGCCTCCACCGACCTCCTCTACTTTGCGTCGGGCAAGCTCGACGCTCCCGGCGTGATGCTCACCGCATCCCACAACCCCGCGCAGTACAACGGCATGAAGATGTGCCTGCCCGGGGCTCGCCCCATCGGTGAGGAGTCGGGCCTGCTCGAGATCAAGGCCATGGCTGCCGCTGGTGTCCCTCGAGCGGAGGGCCCCGATGGTGGCTACGAGCGGCTCGACATGCTGCGCGACTTCGCCACCCACGTGCGCTCCTTCGTGGACACCGGTGCGTTGAAGCCCCTCAAGGTCGTGGCCGACACCGCTAACGGCATGGGGGGCCTCGTGGTCCCCGCGGTGTTCGACGGCCTGCCCATCTCGCTCGAGGTCATGTACGGCGAGCTCGACGGCACCTTCCCCAACCACCCGGCTGATCCGATCCAGCCGGAGAACCTTCGCGATCTCCAGGCGCGCGTCCTGGCCGTGGGCGCCGACGTCGGCCTGGCCTTCGACGGTGATGCCGACCGCGTCTTCCTGGTGGACGACAAGGGCCAGCTCCTGTCGGGTTCGCTCACCACGGCGATCGTGGCCGCTGGTGTGCTGGAGAAGCACCCTGGCGCCACCATCCTCCACAACTGCATCTGCTCTAAGGCCGTGCCGGAGGTGGTGCGCGAGCGCGGTGGCCACCCGGTGCGCACGCGAGTGGGCCACAGCTTCATCAAGGCCGTCATGGCCGACACCGGTGCGGCCTTCGGCGGCGAGCACTCGGCGCACTACTACTTCGCCGACAACTGGCGCGCCGACTCGGGGTGCATCGCGGCCCTCCTCGTGCTCGAGCAGCTCTCCAAGGCGGGCGTGCCGCTGTCCGAGCTCCGGCTGCCGTTCGACCGCTACGCCGCGTCGGGGGAGATCAACGCCACCGTCGCCGACCCGCACGCCGTGATCGAAGCGGTGGCCGCCGCCTACCCCGCCGAGGCCCAGGATCGGCTCGACGGGCTCACGGTCGACATGGGGGAGTGGTGGTTCAACCTGCGGGCGTCGAACACCGAGCCACTCCTCCGACTCAACCTCGAAGCGCCGGATCCGGCATCCTGTGCCGTTCGCGTGCGTGAGGTGCAAGCACTCATCGATGCCTCCGCCTGACACCGATCACCCGCCTCTTCCACCGCAAGGAGTCTTCCCATGGCCCTCGATCCCCAGCTCCTCGAGATCCTCGCCTGCCCCGACGACAAGGGTCCGCTGCTCTACTTCGAGGAGGAGGAGGCGCTCTACAACCCCCGTCTCAAGCGCCGCTACGCCATCAAGGACGACATCCCGATCATGCTGATCGACGAGGCCGAGACCGTCACCGACGCGGAGCACGACCGCCTCGTGGCCAAGGCTGACGCGCAAGGCATCACACCCACCTTCGAGGTCTAGATGAGCGGGATGCTCGACTCGGTCGGCATGTTCGACCTGGCCGCGGCGCTCCCTGAGCAGGTCGCGGCTGCTGCGAAGCTGGCGGACGGGATCGACGGCGGGCTCCCGGAGCACGAGGACATCGAGAACGTCGTGGTGCTCGGCATGGGCGGAAGCGGGATCGCGGGTGACATCGTCGCCGCGGTGGCGGGCCCGTTCATGTCGGTGCCGCTCACGGTCACCAAGGGCTACGAGGCGCCGTCGTTCGTGGGGGAGGGCACGCTGTGCTTCGCCATCTCCTACTCGGGCAACACCGAGGAGACCCTCGAGGCCGCGCAAGCCGCGGCGGCTGTCGGTGCGCAGATGGTGGTGCTCTCCACCGGTGGCGACCTGGCCGACCTGGCCGCGTCGGTCGGCGCGCCCCACCTCGTGCTGCCTGACATCCCCATGCCGCGCGCCGGGGTCGGCGCCGTCAGCATCCCCGTCCTGGGGGTGCTCGAGCGGGTCGGCCTGTTTCCAGGGGCGCGGCAGTACATCGCCGACACCGTCACCCAGCTCACCCGCCGCCGCGATGCCCTCATCAAGGACGGCAGCTCGGCGCAGCGCCTCGCCCGCGAGATCGGCCGCACCATCCCGGTGGCCTACGGCGGCGATGCCATCGGCACGGTGGCCGCCTACCGCTTCAAGTGCCAGGTCAACGAGAACGCCAAGGCCCCCGCCTTCGCCGGCAGCGTCCCGGAGATGTGCCACAACGAGATCTGCGGGTGGGGGCAGCACGGTGACGTCACTCGCCAGGTGATGACCGTGGTGCGGTTCCGGCACGACTTCGAGCACCCCCAGGTCGCCCGCCGGTTCGAGCTCACCTTCGACGTGATCGACGAGGTGGTCCACGCCGTCGCCGACGTGGCGGCACAAGGCGAGGGCGCGCTGGCGCAGCTGTTCGACCTCATCATCCAGGGCGACTTCGTCAGCCTCCACCTGGCTGCCGACGCGGGGGTCGATCCGGGTCCGATCCCGGTGCTGCTCGACCTCAAGGCCGCGCTGGCCCGATAGGTCCTGATCGGCCCATCCGGCTAGGATCGTCGCCCGGGCTGATCAGGGTGCTGCCTGCTGCAGCCAGCCCTCCCCACCCCATCACCGCATGTCTCCCGCTTCGGCGCGCATGCACGGAGGAACCATGACCACCACCCCTGATCAGGACTTCAAGGTCGCGGATCTCAGCCTCGCCCCCTGGGGCCGCAAGGAGATCGAGCTGGCCGAGGTCGAGATGCCCGGCCTGATGGCCCTGCGAGCCGAGTTCACCGATGCGCAGCCCCTCAAGGGCGCTCGCATCACCGGCTCGCTCCACATGACCATCCAGACCGCCGTGCTCATCGAGACCCTCACCGCCCTCGGCGCCGAGGTGCGGTGGGTGAGCTGCAACATCTTCTCCACGCAGGACCACGCAGCGGCCGCGGTCGCCGTCGGCCCGGAGGGCAGCGTCGCCGAGCCCAAGGGCGTGCCCGTCTACGCATGGAAGGGCGAGACGCTCGAGGAGTACTGGTGGTGCACCGAGCAGGTGCTGCAGTGGCCCGACGGCGGCGGCCCCAACATGATCCTCGACGACGGTGGCGACGCCACCCTCCTCGTGCACAAGGGCGTGGAGTTCGAGAAGGCCGGCGCCGTGCCCGACGCCACCGACGACGACCCGGAGGAGTGGGGCGTCATCGTCGACACGCTGAAGCGATCCCTCGCCGAGGACCCCAACCGCTGGACCACCATTGCCAGCGCCATCAAGGGCGTCACCGAGGAGACCACCACCGGCGGGCACCGGCTCTACCAGATGTTCGAAGCCGGTCAGCTCCTGTTCCCGGCGATCAACGTCAACGACTCGGTCACCAAGTCGAAGTTCGACAACCTCTACGGCTGTCGTCACAGCCTGATCGATGGCATCAACCGCGGCGTCGACCTCATGCTCGGCGGCAAGGTCGCCGTCGTGTGCGGCTACGGCGAGGTGGGCAAGGGCTCGGCGCAGTCGCTTCGGGGCCAGGGCTGCCGCGTGATCGTCACCGAGGTCGACCCCATCTGCGCGCTGCAGGCTGCGATGGAGGGCTTCGAGGTCACCACGCTGGAAGCCGTGCTCGACAAGGCCGACATCTTCATCACCACCACAGGCAACAAGGCCATCATCTCGGCCGAGCACATGGCGAAGATGAAGCACAACGCCGTCGTGGGCAACATCGGTCACTTCGACAACGAGATCGACATGGCCGGGCTCGCTCGCCAGAGCGACGTGCGCAAGATCGAGATCAAGCCCCAGGTGCACGAGTTCGTGTTCCCGGACGGCCACTCGATCATCGTGCTCTCTGAGGGTCGCCTGCTGAACCTCGGCAACGCCACCGGGCACCCGAGCTTCGTGATGTCGATGAGCTTCACCAACCAGGTGCTGGCCCAGATCGAGCTCTTCACCCGCACGGCCAACTACCCGCTCGGCGTGTACGTCCTGCCCAAGCTCCTCGACGAGCGCGTCGCCCGCCTCCATCTCGACGCCCTCGGCGTGAAGCTCACGAAGCTCTCCACGGAGCAGGCCGACTACCTCGGCATCCCCGCCGAGGGCCCGTACAAGCACGACCACTACCGCTACTAACCGGGACGGCGAGGCAATAGGTCCCAACATCTCTCTCTCGAGGCAATGAGTCCCGCATGTGGGACTCATTGCCTCCGGCCCGACGATACGGGACCTATTGCCTCGCACTTGGCGGACTAGGGCACACCCGAAGGACCTCGCGGGGTCCGCGCTCCTGCCGAGGAGGGCGGGAGCAGCACTTGGGCCCGCTCAGCCCGCGGCGGTCCTTGCCGTCAGAAGTGCACGCGGATGACCGTGGCGGCGGAAGTGGAGCCGTCCTTGGCGCTGGGCTCGAAGAGCACGAGAACACCGTGCTTGGCGCCTGCCGGGAGCGTGAAGTCGAGCTGGCCCGTGAAGTCAGCCAGTACGCCGTCGCCGCGGCCCATCACGAAGGTGTCGGCGATCGGCTTGGTGATGCCGTCGGCGTACAGGCGCACCACCACTCGGCCCTCGAATGCGTAGGCCGCGCCCTTCAGGGGTTGTGGCGACGAGATCGTCGCCCCTGCAGCGGGGGTGTCGAGGCGGATCGACGCCACGCTGGCGCCGATGACGAACCAGCTGTCGTCCTGGAGCTGGCGGACGAGCACGGTGGTGGGGGGACCTTGCGCGAAGCTGCGCACCTCCACCTCACCGGAGCGCGTGTCGCCCTGCGCGAACTCACCGAGGATCGGATCGGCGAAGCCGAGCAGCTCCACCGCGAAGGCCCGGGTGGCGGCGACGGGGTCATCGAAGCGGCGTGACGAGGTGGCGTCGGGGAACACCGGCACGGAGGGATCGACGGGCCCTGTGACCCGGGTCGTCGTCGTGGGGCTGGTCGTGGTGGTTGTGACCTGGTCGGTCGCAGTCGTGGTCGTTGCGACGGTGTCGATCTTCTGGTCGTCGCCGGTGACGGCGAGCACCCCAACGATGATCGCAGCTGCTGCCGCCATTGCGCCGATCCCGAGGAGCACGCGGTTCCGGTTGGTGTGACGTTGCGCTTCCATGAGCTTCTCCTCGATGTGGTGGAGGCCGTCGGGCGATGGTTCCACGCTCGACGTCCGGGCGGCGATGGCGGCGCGCAGGCGATCCTCGGGGGTCATCGGAGTGCCTCCAGCCGTTCGGCGAGGGTCGCGAGCCCGCGATGGGCATGGGTCTTGACTGATCCGCCCGAGATGCCGAGCGTTCTGGCGATCTCGGTTTCGGAGAGGTCGAGGTAGTAGCGAAGCGCGAGCACCTCGCGCTGTCGGTCCGGAAGCGATCGCAAGGCGTGCAGCACCTCGTGGGTCGGGTCGCCCGCCAGTGCGGCCGCCTCGGCCGCCGGCGCTGGCTCGGGCGCGACGACGAGGTGGCGACGACGCACGAGTCGCCGGCGCAGCTGGGAGCGGGCGCCGTTCAGGACCGCACTGCGCAGGTAGGCGGGCAGCCGCTCCGGCTCACGAAGTCCGGGCCCACTCGCCCAGACGCGCACGAAGGCATCCTGCACGATCTCCTCGCAGGTGCCGACGTCGTCGATGAGCAGGGACGCCAGTCGCACGAGCGACCGGTACTCCGCCTGGTAGACCGACTCGAGGTCGGCCACCGCCCGCATCGCGGGGTCGGGCACGTGGTCGGCGGCGATGGAAGCCATCATCACCCCGACAGACGCTCGGCGTGTGGATCCGGTTGACGCGTCCCGCGTCCGGCGAGGATGTCAGAGGGCGTTGCTACCGTCCGGATCCATGCTGCTGCGACCCCTGTGTGCCCTGTGCGACCGGCCTGGCGACGTGGTCTGTCCCCGCTGCGTCGAGGAGCTGGCCCCGGCCCCCTCGCTGGCCGTGCCGCTCGGAGTCGATCGCTGCGCCGCGTTGCTCGACTACGCAGCTGCCCGTCGGCTCATCACCTCGCTCAAGAACGGGGGTCGCCGCGATCTCATCGCCTGGCTGGCCGCGCAGATGGCTGACCGGATCGACGTGCCCGATGGTGCGATCGTCACCTGGGCACCGACGGGTCCCGCCCGTCGTCGAGCCCGCGGGTTCGATCAGGCCGAGCTGCTCGCCAGGGCGGTGGCGCGCCGATGTGGCCTCCGATGCGCGGGTCTGCTCAGGCGCGCGCCGGGCCCCGCGCAAGCCGGGCGCACGGCCGTGCAGCGGCGCGTCGGCCCCTCCTTCGCGCCCCGTCGCGGCTGCCCTCCGCAGGTGCTCCTGGTGGACGACGTCGTCACCACCGGAGCCACCCTGACCGCCGCGGCGAGGGCACTGCGGGCGGGCGGCACCTCCACCGTGCTTGCCGTGGTCGCGGCGCGGGCACCCGGGCACGGCCTTCGCTGATCCCCGACCCACGCCCGCGGAATCAGGCGTACGATGCGAGTGCAACGCACCAGACCCGGAGGTTCCCCGTACGTGGACATCACCGTCAGTGCCCGGCACATCGAGATCTCACCTGCTCTGCGAGCGGCGGCCGAAGACAAGATCGGCCGCCTCAGTCGTTTTCAGGACGGCTTGCTCCGCGCCGAGGTCCACTTCTCCGAGGAGCGCAACCCACGCATCTCGGACAAGGAGGTGTGCGAGGTCTCGATGGAAGGTGGCGGTAGCCACATCCGCTGCAAGGTCGCAGCGGCCGACCCCTTCGCGGCAATCGACCTCGCCGTGGCCAAGCTCGAGCAGCAGCTCCACAAGCTGAAGACCAAGCAGGTGCTGCGCACGCACCAGGGGCCGCGGCATGCGGAGCCCATCGGGGCTCCCGCAGACGACGCTGACCTCGAGTCGCTCGAGCTCAGCGTGCTCGACTGACCCCACCCGTCCGAGCGTCATGGCCTGGTAGTCCGGTCGGGCTACGCTGGGGTGACTAGTTCGGCGCGATGTCGCCGCGGCTCGAGGAGGGACATGACCGACGCAACCGCGCCGGGTCAGGCAGGGCAGCCGTCCGGCGATGCCATCCGGGTGATGATCTGCGACGACCACGCACTCTTCCGACGCGGGCTGGTGATGGTCCTCGAGTCCGAGGATGGCATCGAGGTCGTCGGTGAAGCCGAGGACGGCCAACAGGCCATCGACCGCGTCGAGGACCTCGCGCCCGACGTGGTGCTGATGGACGTCCGCATGCCTCGCATCAGCGGCATCGAGGCCACCCGGGCGATCGCTGAGCGGGTGCCCGCCACGAAGATCCTGATGCTCACGGTGAGCGACGAAGAGGACGACCTCTACGACGCCATCAAGGCCGGGGCCACCGGCTATCTGCTCAAGGAGATCTCGATCGAGGAGGTGGCGACGGCCATCCGGGCCGTAGTCGGGGGTCAAAGCCTCATCTCGCCCTCGATGGCCTCGAAGCTGCTCTCTGAGTTCACGAGCATGGCCAAGCGGGCCGATGAGCGGCAGTCAGTGCCCACGCCCCGCCTCACCGACCGTGAGCTCGAGGTGCTCAAGCTCGTCGCCGAGGGGATGAGCAACCGCGAGATCGCCGGAGAGCTCTTCATCTCGGAGAACACCGTCAAGAACCACGTGCGCAACATCCTGGAGAAGCTGCACCTCCACTCCCGGATGGAAGCCGTCGTCTACGCGGTGCGCGAGAAGCTTCTCGACATCCACTGAGCGGGTGGCGGTAGGCGAAGGCCTTCCCATCTCGCGTGCCCAGGCGTACGGTCGGGGGGTCGGGCATCAGCAGGGAAGGGAGCGTGCATGCCTCGCTACCTCATCATCGCCCACCGCACGTTGGGTGGATCGCACCTGATCGAGCACGTTCGGGCGCTTCGGGAGGCGGGGCCGTGCCGGTTCCACCTCCTCGTGCCCGTCGAGCACCCCATGGGTGCCTGGACCGATGGCCAGGTGCAAGCGGTGGCCAAGCGCACGCTGCAGGAGGGCCTCGATCGCTTCCACGACGAGCGCATCATCGCCGATGGCGAGATCGGTGACGCCAACCCCGTCTACGCGGCGGGCGTGGTGATCCGCCGCGAAGGCGAGGGGTCCTTCACGGGGATCATCCTCTCGACGTTGCCGGCTGGTCCGTCCCGCTGGCTCCACCTCGACGTGCCGTCTCGCATGCGCAAGGCGTTCCCCAAGCTCGAGGTGGTCCACCTCGTCGCCGAGCCGGCGCACGCCCACGCCTGACGCGAATCCGTAGGGCCCGGGGGTCGCCGGTAGACTCGGTCCCCTCATGAGCATCTTCGACAAGATCCTCCGATCGGGCGAGGGCAAGAAGCTGAAGGCCCTTCAGGCCCTCGTACCGGACATCTCCGCGCTCGAGCCCGAGATGGAGGCCCTCGACGACACCAGCCTGCGGGCCAAGACCGGTGAGTTCCGCCAGCGTCTGGCCAACGGCGAGGACCTCGAGGACATGCTCCTCGAGGCCTTCGCAGTCGTGCGCGAGGCGGGCAGGCGGGTGCTCGGGCAACGCCACTACGACGTGCAGCTGATCGGTGGAGCGGCCCTGCACTTCGGGTGGATCGCCGAGATGAAGACCGGCGAGGGCAAGACGCTCGTCTCCACGCTTCCGGCCTACCTCAACGGCCTGTCCGGCAAGGGCACGCACCTCATCACGGTCAACGAGTACCTGGCCCGACGAGATGCGGAGTGGATGGGTCGGCTGCACCGTTGGCTCGGCCTCGAGGTCGGTCTCATCGTCCCCGGCGAAGACGACCCTGAGCACAAGCGGGCCCAGTACGGCGCCGACATCACCTACGGCACGAACAACGAGTTCGGGTTCGACTACCTCCGCGACAACATGGCCATGTCGCGGGAGCGCCAGACGCAGCGCGGCTTCAACTTCGCCATCGTCGACGAGGTCGACTCGATCCTGATCGACGAAGCCCGTACGCCGCTCATCATCTCGGGGCGGGTCGCCGATGCCGCGCAGCTGTACTACAAGTTCGCCACGATCGTCCGTGCCCTCCACCGCGACGAGGACTACGAGGTCGACGAGCAGAAGCGCACTGTGTCGCCCACCGAGTCGGGCATCGAGAAGGTGGAGCAGTCCCTCGGGATCGACAACCTCTACGACGCGGTGGCGCAGAACCTCGTCCACCAACTCCAAGCCGCGCTGCGGGCCAAGGAGCTGTTCAAGCGCGACAAGGACTACATCATCACCGCCGGCGAGGTGAAGATCGTCGACGAGTTCACCGGGCGCGTGCTCGAGGGGCGGCGCTGGTCGGAGGGCCTGCACCAGGCCGTGGAGGCCAAGGAGGGCGTGAAGATCAAGGAGGAGAACCAGACCCTCGCCACGATCACCCTCCAGAACTACTTCCGTATGTACGACAAGCTCTCGGGCATGACCGGTACGGCCTCCACGGAGGCGGCCGAGTTCGCCAACACCTACGGGCTCCACGTGGTGCCGGTGCCCACCAACCGGCCCACGGCGCGCCTCGATCAGCCCGACCTGATCTACAAGACCGAGGACGGCAAGTTCGGCGCCGTCGTCGACGACATCGCGGAGCGCTACGAGGCGGGCCAGCCCGTCCTCGTGGGCACCATCTCGGTGGAGAAGTCCGAGAAGCTGTCCCGGATGCTCGACAAGCGAGGCATCACCCACGAGGTGCTCAACGCCAAGCAGCACAGCCGAGAGGCGGAGATCGTCGCTCAGGCCGGCCGCCTCCAGGCCGTGACGGTGGCCACGAACATGGCCGGTCGTGGTGTCGACATCCTCCTCGGCGGCAACCCCGAGATCCTCGCCATGCGCGATCTGCGGGCCCAGGAGGTCGATCTCGAATCCGACGAGGGTCGCGCCGAGCTGCTGGCACGCGTCGCGCGGTACGAACAGGAGACGAAGGCCGAAGGCGAGAAGGTCTGCGACCTCGGCGGGCTCTACGTGCTCGGCACCGAGCGCCATGAGTCTCGTCGCATCGACAACCAGCTCCGAGGCCGCGCCGGCCGTCAGGGCGACCCGGGCGAGAGCCGGTTCTACCTCTCCCTCGAAGACGACCTCATGCGCTTGTTCGCCACGGGGGCGATCAACTGGGTGATGGGCAAGGCCCTCCCCGACGATGTGCCGCTCGAGGCCAAGATGGTGAGCAAGGCCATCGAGCGAGCGCAGACCACCGTCGAGCAGAAGAACGGCGAGATCCGCAAGAACGTCCTCAAGTACGACGAGGTCATGAACGCACAGCGCAAGGTGATCTACGCCCTGCGCGACCAGATCCTCGACAAGTCCGACCTCCGCGAGAAGATCCTGGGTGAGCACCTGCCCGAGGCGGTGGAGGCTCTCGTCGAGACGTACTGCGTCGCCGACTTCCACGAGGAGTGGGACCTCTCCGGTCTGCACGCCGACATGCTCAGCTACTGGCCGTCGTCGCTCACGATGGAGCAGATGGCTGGGCTGAGCAGCACCGACGACCTCTACGCGCTCCTGGTCGACGACGCCACGACGCACTACGAGCGCCGCGAAGCCGAGCTCGGCGCCGAGGTGCTGCGGCAGGTCGAACGCCAGGTGATGCTGCGGATCATCGACACCCGCTGGCGTGAGCACCTCTTCGAGATGGACTACCTCCAGGGGGGCATCAACCTGCGGGCGATGGGCCAGCGTGATCCGCTCACGGAGTGGCAGCGCGAGGGCTACGACATGTTCGGCCTGATGATGAAGGGCATCGCCCAGGATCTCGTGCGCTACGTCATGCACGTGCAGGTGCAGGTCGACGAGCCGGCGCTTGATGGAGAGGCCGAAGCGTCGGCGCCGCCCGCTGTGGCCGTCGGTGGCGACGAGGCGCTGGTCCAGAACCTCCAGTACTCCGCACCCGACGATCCCAGCGCTGGGGGCGGCATGACGGCCGTCTCCCGCACCGCCCCGGATCCCGGGGGCAGCCTGCCCGCGGCCGCGGCGCCGCCCGACACGATGACCCCCCTCGTGAAATCCGATTGGGACAAGACGCCCCGCAACGCCCCGTGCCCGTGTGGGAGCGGCAAGAAGTTCAAGCTCTGCCACGGCAGGGTCTGATCCGTGCGCGACTTCTCCGACCAGCTGGTCGAGACGCGCAAGCGCATCGCCGACGCTGAGGTCTACCTGCAGATCGACGAGCTGCGCGCTCGTCAGCCGCTGCTCGAGACCGAAGCGTCGCGGCCCGACCTCTGGGACGACGCCGATGTCGCGAAGCGCGTCACCGGCGAGCTGTCCACGGTGCTGGGCGATCTCGAGCAGTTCGAGCGGCTCGTCGCCGAGCTCGACGATGCCGAGACGCTGCACGAGATGGCCCGCGAGGTCGACGACGCGAGCCAGGAGCCCGAGATCGAGGCGGCGCTCACCTCCCTCGACCGCGAGCTCCGGGGGCTGGAGCTTCGCTCCATGTTCTCGGGTGAGCACGACGAGCGCGACGCGCTCTGCACCATCCAGGCGGGGGAGGGCGGCGCCGATGCCCAGGACTGGGCCGAGATGCTCTATCGGATGTACGTGCGGTGGGCGGAGCGGCGAGGCCTCGAGGTGGAGGAGGAGGGTTCCACGCCCGGCTCCGAGGCGGGTCTGTCCTCCGTCGAGTTCCTCGTGAGCGGCCGCTACGCGTACGGCTACCTCCAGGCGGAGCGCGGGGTGCACCGGCTCGTGCGGATGAGCCCGTTCAACGCGCAGGGCAAGCGACAGACCGCCTTCGCCGCCTTCGATGTCGTGCCGGTCCTGCACGAGGACGAGGTGAAGGTGGTCGTCGACGAAGCCGACATCAAGATGGACGTGTTCCGGGCTTCGGGTGCCGGCGGCCAGCACATCAACAAGACGTCGTCGGCCGTGCGGCTCACCCACATCCCCACCGGGATCGTCGTGTCCTGCCAGATCGAGCGATCGCAGTATCAGAACCGCGATCGGGCCATGGTCATGCTGAAGGCCAAGCTGGCCGATCTCGAGCGCCAGGCGCGCGAGGCAGAGCTGTCCGACATCCGGGGGGAGCAGCAGCGGGTGGGCTTCGGGAGCCAGATCCGGAGCTACGTCCTGCAGCCGTACCAGATGGTGAAGGACCTGCGCACCGACCACGAGGCCGGCAACGTGCAGGGAGTGCTCGACGGGGACCTCGATCCCTTCATGGAGGCGTACCTCCAATGGCGTCGTGCCAACACCACCCCGTAACCTGATCGCAACGTTGCGTGCCCGCCCGTGTGCCGCGATCCGCGATGAGGGCGCTGGTACCCTCGCCTCCGCCTCATGATCAAGCTCGAGAACGTCTCCAAGATCTACAAGGGTGATGTCGTCGCCCTCGCGGACGCCTCGGTCGAGGTGAACCGCGGTGAGTTCGTGTTCCTCGTCGGCGCCTCCGGGTCGGGCAAGTCGACCTTCCTGCGCCTGGTCAACAAGGAGGAGCAGCCCGAGAAGGGCCGGATCTTCGTGGCCGGCAAGGACATCGGCGCCCTGCCGTCGTGGAAGGTTCCCCACCTGCGCCGCAACATCGGCAGCGTCTTCCAGGACTTCAAGCTCCTCACCAACAAGACGGTGTACGAGAACGTGGCCTTTGCCCTCGAGGTGATCGGCCGCCCCCGTCACGTGGTCAAGACGCAGGTGCCGGCCATCCTCGAGCTGGTCGGGCTGGCCAAGAAGATGGGCAACTTCCCCAACGAGCTCTCCGGCGGCGAGCAGCAGCGGGTCTCGATCGCCCGGGCCTTCGTCAACCGGCCGCTGATCCTCCTGGCCGACGAACCGACGGGCAACCTCGACCCGGCCACCTCGGTCGGCATCATGCGCCTGCTCGACCGCATCAACCGCACGGGCACCACCGTGCTCATGGCCACCCACGACCAGGGCATCGTCGACCAGATGCGCCGGCGGGTCATCGAGCTCGACCGGGGCACCGTCATCCGCGACCAGGCCCGCGGCGTCTACGGCTACGACGCCAGCGCCGGCCAGTAGGGAATCCTCGCTCATGCCCCTCTCCGCCGGGTACGTCTCACGCGAGACGGCCACCAACCTCAGCCGCAACGGCTTGATGAGCGTGGCGGCGATCGTCACGATCGCCGTCGGGCTCCTCTTCTTCGGCGCCGCCATCATGTGGCAGCAGGGCGTCGACCGCCAGACCGCCAGGTGGCGGGGCGGGGTCGAGCTCAGCGTCTTCATGCAGCCATCGGCCGCCGACCAGCAGATCGACGCCGTCCGCCAGGAGCTGGAGACCGCCCCCGAGGTGAAGCGGGCCACCTTCGTCGACCGGGCCGCCGCCTACGCCGAGATGAAGGAGCTGTTCGCCAGCCAGCCCGAGGTCGTCGAGGCCGTGGGCGAGCAGGACGCCCCGCCGTCGTTCCGGGTCGTGCCGAACAAGGCCGAGCAGGTCGAGGACGTCGGCGCCCGCTTCAAGGACAAGCCGGGGGTGCTCAGCGTCGTCTACGCCAAGGAGACGGTCGACGTCCTCATCAAGAGCACGGCCAAGAAGCGCAACCTGTCCCTCGGGGTGGCCTTTCTGGCCGGCGCCTCGGCTCTCCTGGTCATCCTGAACACCGTTCGCATGGCCATTTTCAGCCGCCGGCGCGAGGTGGCCAT
>JBKJIE010000104.1:0-5208 GCA_046598715.1 Acidimicrobiales bacterium
CGGGAGCTGGCGCACCCGCTTCTGGCACCCCGCCATCCGAGCCGCCGGCCTCGGCGGGCTGCGCGTGCACGATCTCCGCCACACCGCGGTCTCGCTGTGGATCGCCGCTGGAGCGAACCCCAAGCAGATCGCCACCTGGGCCGGCCACACCAGCGTGTCGGTCGTCCTCGATCGCTACGGCCACCTCTATGAAGGCAATGACGTCGACGTGCTGGCCCGGCTCGATTCGTTCGCCTCCGTACCGACCCGTGACGCTCCGTCCCGCGGGTTGTCCCGCGGGTTTTCGTGGGTTTTTCGCGTGGCGCGCGGCGACCCTGACCCCAAAACGGAAGCCGCCCAGGTCTATGACCTGGGCAAACGTGGTGGGCGCGAAGGGACTCGAACCCCTGGCCTCTGCCGTGTGAAGGCAGCGCTCTAACCAACTGAGCTACGCGCCCTTGCGGGAGCGGACACGGTACCAGAGGGCTTGGGTGCGCTGGCCACCCGAGGCGGTCCTCAGATCGGCGCGACCGGATCCAGCGCCAGGAGGTCCTCGATGAGGGCCAGCGCGCGGAGCACGACGACATCAGCGTGCTGCGGCCCCACCACCTGCAGCCCCACGGGCATGCCATCGGCCGTGAAGCCGACGCACACGGTGCCTGCGGGCGAACGGGTCATGTTGAACGGGTAGGTGAAGGCCACCCAGGTCGGGGTCTCGGCACCGTCGATCGTGCCGTTGCCTCCGGCGGGGCCGGGTTGGCCGGCCACCGTAGGGGTGAGCAGCAGGGGCACCTGATGGAAGAGCTCCACGAGACGAACGTTCGCGGTGTGACACGCGTCGAACGCGCCGAGCAGCTCGGCACCGGAGATGCGGCCGAACATGTCCATGAGCGCCACGTGACCCGGATCGACGCGGGCCCAGTCGTCGGTGCCTCGAAGATGACCGAGCGCCCGCTCGTCGCCGGCCATCGCCAGAGCGATCCACTGCATGGCCGGATCGGCGTCGAACACCGGGTCGACCAGCACGACCTCACTACCCGCGGCGCCGAGCCGGTCGACCGCGGCCTGGCAGATGGCCGCCACCTCCCGGTCGACCCGTGCGTACCCGAGCGTGGGAGCCCATCCGATCTTGCGTGGGCTGTGCAGCTCGTTGAGCGAGCGGGTCCAGCTGGTGTCGGGCATCGGCAGCGCCCGCAGGTCGGTGGCCTCGGGCCCCACCACCGCGTCGAGGGCGAGCGTGACATCTCGGATCGTGCGCGCCATCGGACCCTTGGTGGAGAGGTCGCCCCAACCAGGAGGCTTGGGGCCGCCCGAGGGCACCCGGCCCAACGACGGCTTCATGCCCGAGATCCCACAGAGCGACGACGGGATGCGGATCGACCCTCCACCGTCGGACCCGGTGCACAGTGGCACCATGCCCGCGGCGATGGCCGCCGCCGATCCGCCCGAGGACCCTCCCGCGCTGCGCTCCAGGTTCCACGGGTTGCGAGTGGAGCCGAAGGGGATGTTCGTGGTGTCGCCCTTGTGGCCGAGCTCTGGCGTGTTGGTCTTGCCGACCACGATGCAGCCCGCGGCGCGCATGCGCTCCACGAGCGGTGAGTCAGCGATGGCGGGCGGGCTGTCCACGTAGAGCGCCGAGCCGTGCGTGGTGCGGAACCCGAGGGCGTCCTCGAGGTCCTTCACGCCGATCGGGATGCCAGCCAGGGGGCCGACCTGCTCCCCCGCCGCGATGCGCTCGTCGATCGCAGCCGCATCGGCCATCGCCGCGTCGCCATCGACCGCGACGAACGCGTTCACGGATCCGTCGATGGCCTCGATACGGTCGAGGGCCACCTGCACGAGCTCACGAGCAGAGATCCGCCGCGCCGACACATCCTGGGCAAGGGCGGCAACGGTCGTTCGGCGAAAGTCCATGGGGCGACGCTACGACGGACGCGATGCTCGCGCGTGCGGTGCTGACTCAGTAGCCGGCGTCGGGGTCGACGGGCCCGAGCAGGGCCTCCCCGACGATGCGGCGACGCACGTTCTCGCGCACCCGCTCGCTCAGCAGGGGAAGGGCCATCGTCGCGGTGTTGGCGGTGTGGGGCGTGACGAGGCATCGGGGCTCGGACCACAGCGGGTGATCGGCGGGCAGAGGCTCGGGGTCGGTCACATCGAGCGCCGCCCCACCGATGCGCCCATCGGCCAGCACCGCGAGCAGGTCGGTCGTGACGATGTGCGCGCCGCGGGCGACGTTCACCACCCAGGCGTGGGGCGCGAGGAGCTCGAGGCGGCGGCGGTCGATGACGCCGACCGTCTCGGGGGTGAGCGCGAGGGCGAGCACGACGAGCTCAGCACCCTCGAGTGCGCCGTCGAGCCCGTCCATCCCGACCACCACGTCGGCGCCCTGCATCGGCCCGGGGTGCCGGCGCACCACCGTGACGTGACACCGGAACGGGAACAGCAGCCGCAGGAACGACTCGGTGATCCCACCGCCACCGAGCACCACGACCTTGGCCCCTAGGAGGTTCGTGCCGGCTTGCCCGGTCCACGCAGTGGCCCTCGCGTAGCCGGACAGGTTCCGAAGACCGGCGAGAGCGAGGGCCAGCGCGTGCTCAGCGACCGGTTCGGCGTACACGCCCTTGCCACACGTCCACTCCCGCTCCGAGTGCTGGCGGATGATGTCGACGTACGGCTCGACCCCTGCCCACGGGAGCTGCACCCACGCCAGCTGGGGGTGCGCGTCGAGGAGATCGGCCAGCCCCTGGGGATCGTCCTGGTGCGTCCACACGACGCCACTGGCCGCGCTCGGCTCGACCACCCGTCCACCGCCCCCCACCACCGAGTCGTCGAGCCATGAGCGTGACGTGCGCGGCTCGACCGCGATGGCATCAAGCGACGGGGTGGACATGCGAGCGGATCCTACGAACAACACCGAGCGGTCGAGGAACGGGTCGAGCGGAGGGTGGGTTCGCCACCGGATCCTGCTAGATTTGTTGCGCAACGGGCCTGCTGTGCTGTCTCTGTCGCCGGCGCCCTCACCCTGGCCTTGCCAGCCTCGAATCCTCTGGATGCGCGCGCCATGCCTCAGATCTCCCTCGACCTGACCCTCTTCGCCACCGCCTTCGTGACGGTGCTCGTGATCATGGATCCGATCGGGAACATCCCCATCTTCCTGGCCCTCACCAAGGGACAGGACGTGCCACAGCGTCGTCGCTCGGCGGCCCTCGGGTCATCGGTCGCGGGCGCTGTGATCCTCGCCTTCGCCCTCGGCGGCCAGCAGGTGCTCGAGCTGCTGGGCATCTCGCTCGAGGCATTGCAGGTGGCAGGCGGCCTGTTGCTTCTTGTCATCGCTCTCGAGCTGCTGCATCCCTCCGGCGACGACGGTCGGAGCACGCTGGCCTCCGGCGACACCAACATCGCCCTCGTGCCGCTCGGCACCCCGCTCCTGGCGGGCCCGGGCGCCATCGCCGCCACGATGCTCTACACCCGTCAGGCCCACGACCTGGGCGGCAGCCTCTCGGTCGTGCTGGCCCTCGTGGCCGTGCTCGCGGTCGTCTACCTGTCGATGCGCTACGCGACGATCTTCGCCAAGGTGCTGCGCCACAACGGCATCGAGCTCCTGAGCCGGGTGATGGGCTTACTCGTCGCGGCCATCGCCGTGCAGCTCGTGGCGCAGGCCATCGAGGCCTGGATCACCAACGGCGTGGCGTAGCCGTCGGCGTGGCGTAGCCGTCGGCGACGTCAGTCGCAGCAGGAGTCGCGCCAACCGCAGGCGCAGCGGTAGTGGGCGTGCTCCGGGCGGAGCTCACCCCCGCACAGGGGGCAGCACGGGAAGGTGCCCATCGGGTCGCGGTTGATCACGCAGCTCGGGCGGGCCGGAGCGGGTGGCTGCTCGAACGGGAGCTGCAGCACTTCGAAGTCGATCGGCACGACGGTTGAGCGTACGGGCTCGCCCCGCGGCGACCACGGATGCGATGCTGCGCCAGCCATGGCGTCGCCTCCTCCCCCGCCCGTCGACGACCCCGATCCCCGCGGCAACGCCGTCGCCGAGGACGCCTTCGACGCGCTCGAGGAGGGTGATCGCCCGATCCGCACCGGTTCGGCGATGGCCGCGCTGCGCCATGACACGTTCCGCCGGGTGTTCATCGGCGCCTTCCTGTCGAACATCGGCAGCTGGATGCAGAACGTCGTACTCGGAGCGCTGGCCTACGACCTCACCAAGTCGCCCAGCTTCGTCGGCGTGCTCCTGTTCGCGCAGCTCGGGCCGCTGCTCCTGTTCTCCCTCGTCGGCGGGCTCCTCGCCGACGCCTTCGACCGGCGGCGGCTGCTCATCACCGTCTCGGTTCTCCAGGGGCTGCTGTCGCTCGGGCTCGCGTGGGTGGCTCGAGTCGACGACCCGTCCCGTGCCGCCCTCGTGGGGATCGTGTTCCTCATCGGCATGGGCCAGGCCGTGTTCGGACCCACCTACAGCGCGCTCCTCCCCGCCCTGGTGGGCAAGGAAGACCTGCCCGGCGCGATCTCCCTGAACTCGGCCCAGATGAACGGCTCCCGAGTGATCGGCCCCGTGATCGGCGCAGCCCTGTTCTCCCGCTTCGGCGCCGACGTGGTGTTCATCGTCAACGCCGCCTCGTACCTGCTCGTGATCTGGTCGCTGCTCAGCGTCCGGCTCCCGGCACCGGCCCCGGACACCAGCGGGCTGACAGGCATCCGTCGCCTCGGGGCGGGGTTCACCGTGGCCCGGGCCGACCCTGTCGTGGGGCGCTGCCTCGTGGTGATCTTCACCTACTCGCTCCTGTCGCTCCCCTTCATCGGCCAGATGCCCACGATCGCCGACCGGAACCTCGGGATCGCCGCCCGGTCCACTCAGTACGGCCTGCTCTACGCGTCGTTCGGCGTGGGTGCGCTGCTCGGCGCGCTCTCCATCGGCACGGTGCTGAGCGACCGGAGCCTCGAGCGCGTGGTGCGGATCGGCCTCGTCGCCTTCGCCGTGTTCCTCGCCGTCTTCTCGTTGCTGCGCACCCCGGCCCTCGCCTACCCCGGGATCCTGCTCGTGGGACTCGCCTACTTCGCCGTCATCACGTCGTTGTCCACGGTCCTGCAGCAGCGGCTCGACGACGCCAATCGCGGCCGGGTCATGGCGCTGTGGATCATGGGCTTCGGCGGCACCGTGCCCATCGGCAACCTCATCGCCGGCCCGATCATCGAGGCCACCAACATCACCGTCGTCGTCCTCGCCGGCGCCGTCGT
>JBKJIE010000067.1:0-54600 GCA_046598715.1 Acidimicrobiales bacterium
AAGCACGGCGAGGAGGTGGAGATCAACAAGCGGGCCGCTGATAGCGACCTCATCGTCTACGTGAACATCAACCTCGTGTCGATGGACGGTGGCTGGAAGTCCACCGCCACGGGCCTGTCGTCCTACCGATCCCTTCGGCACCACCACAACGTGAAGACCATGCAGCAGTCGCGCAGCTTCATGGACCGCCACGCCAGCGAGCTCCACTCCAGCAACTGGCGCATGGGCGAGGTGCTGCGAGACGCCGGCGTGAAGGTCTTCCAGATCGAGACCACGCTCAACAACGACACCTTCGGCACCTCCGGGCCGATGTCGGTGCTCCAGAAGCGCGAGTGGGAGTGGACCGCACGCGACCGCGCCACGTTCATCGGCATGAAGACGGGCCTCGACCGGATGCCCGTGAAGGCCCGGCGCAAGATCTTCAACTCGTGGCAAGCCCCCTATGGCGTGACGTCGGTGCAGGCCGGCGAGGTAGAGGCCGTGCACGAGGTCACCACCGCCAACGTCTTCAAGCAGCAGCTGGTGGCCGTGGAAGGGCAGACCGACATCCTCACGATGGGCCTGCCCTACATCTGCCCGTACAACGTGAACTCGGTGATGAACCCGATCCTCGTGATGTGCCTCGGGCTGGGCTACTTCTTCAACATGTACCGCGGGCAGCCGCTCGTGCGCGAGGGCGGCGTGCTGATCATGAGCCACCCCACCCGGTGGGAGTTCAACCCGGTGCACCACCCCAGCTACATCGACTTCTTCGAGCAGGTGCTGGCCGACACCACCGACCCGTTGGAGATCGAGGCCCGCTACGAGAAGCAGTACGCCGAGGACGAGTGGTACCGGCACCTCTACCGCACCAGCTACGCCTACCACGGCGTCCACCCGTTCTACATGTGGTACTGGGGCTGCCACGGCCTGAGCCACGTGGCCAAGGTGATCATCGTGGGCGGCGAGCCGCGTGCGGTGCGCCGCCTCGGCTTCACCCCGGCGTCCACCCTCAACGACGCCCTCGAGATGGCGTCCGACGTGGTCGGCCGCGACGCCTCCATCACCCACCTCCACAACCCGCCCATCGTGATGGCCGACGTCACGTGAAGGTGCCGAAGCTGCCGAGACCTGGCTTCCCCTACTCGGCGCCGACCACGCCGGGCGGGGTGGACGCATTGCCTCCGGTGCGCAACCTCGGCGCCGACTACGACACCGATTGGGCCCGTCGCTTCCCGGCCCGCTTCACGCGCCTCGCCCTCCTCGAAGGCGTGATGCGCCCACTGGTGGCGGCCCTCGGCGCGCCCGAACGAGACGGCATCGACCGCCTGGCCGGCCTGCCCGCCGGACCGGTCATCTTCGCCGGCAACCACCACAGCCACCTCGACACTCCGGTGGTGCTCACCTCGATCCCCGAGCCGTGGCGCCACAAGGTCTTTGTCGGCGCCGCAGCCGACTACTTCTTCCGCACCCGCCTCACGTCGGCCGCATCGGCACTCGTGATCGGCGCCATCCCGATCGAGCGCTCCAAGGTCACCCGGCGATCCGCTGACCAGGCCGCCGAGCTGCTCGACGCCGGCTGGTCGATGCTGATCTTCCCCGAAGGCGGGCGGTCGCCCGACGGCTGGGGCCAGCCCTTCCGTGGTGGCGCCGCCTACCTGGCCAGCCGCTGCAACGTCCCCGTCGTGCCGCTCCACATCGAGGGCACAGCTCGCATCCTGCGCAAGGGCGCCAAGCTCCCCACCCCAGCCAACGTGCGCGTGACCTACGGCGTGCCGCTACAGGCACGCGAGGGCGAGAGCGCGGCTCGCTTCGCCGAGCGCATCGAGCGGGCCGTCGCCGAGCTGGCCGACGAGGCCACCACCGATTGGTGGCAGTCTCGGCAGCGGGCCGCGGCCGGCACGACGCCGCGTCTGACGGGTCCGGATGCTCCCGCGTGGCGCCGAGCCTGGGCGCTCGGGGATCGGAGTCGGAAGCGCCGTCGTCAGACTCGGGCCTGGCCGAAGCTCTGACCGAGCCGGTCCCAGCTAGGAGCTCGTGGGCGCCGTCGTGTCGGGCAGCCACACGCACACCGTCGTGCCTCCGTCGATGCCGTCCTCGATCCAGATGCGGCCGTGGTGGTGCTGCACCACCTTGGCGCACGTGGCCAGGCCGATCCCGCTGCCACCGAACGCGTCCTCCGGATGGAGACGCGTGAACACCCCGAAGACATCGCTGCGATGCTCGAGGGGGATCCCGATGCCGTTGTCCCGCACGTGGATCGTGACCCCACCCTCCTGCGCCGCGACATCTACCTGAACGAGCGCGGCAACGCCGGCGCGTGTGAACTTCACCGCGTTGCCAAGCAGGTTCTGGAGGAGCTGGCCGAGCAGGGAGCGGTGGCCGGCCACCGTGGGCAGGGGGGCACGGTCGACCTGGATGCCGCGGGCCGCGAGGGTGGGCTCGAGGTCGCTGAGGACCTGGGTGAGCACGTCGTCGAGATCGACGGGCTCGGCGGATCCGACCGACGAGCCAGCGGCGGCGAAGGTGAGCAGATCCTCGATGAGCTGACGCATGCGCGAGGCCGCTCGGCGCGCGATGCCGAGCAGCTCATCGGCCGGACCATCGGCCGCCGGTGCCGCTGCCAACGCCATCTCCACGCGGGCCAACGGCGCCTTGAGATCGTGGGCGGCGGCGTAGGCGAAGCCCTCAAGCTCCTCGTTGGTGCGCTCGAGGATCTTGTTGCGCTGTTCGAGCTCCCGCTGCGCGTCGGCCAGAGCAAGAGCGTCGTCGCGCGCCGCGAGTGCGGTCATGAAGCACTCGCCGGCCAACCGGAGCAGGGCCGAGGCGTCGTCGCTGAAGGTCACCTGGTCGCGCACCGCCACCATCGTGAGAAAGCCCCAGTACCCCCGATGAGTCGGCAAGGGCACGTGCAGCAACGACCGCACCCCGTCCTCGTGGAGAGCGGCGACGACGTTGGGCGCCTCCTCGGCGAGATCGTCGACGTCATCGAGGTGCACGAGGCGCTCGGCCCGCAGCGCCTCGCGCCACCAGCGCTGCACCTCCGGGTCGGGTGCGGGGGCGTGGTCCCGCTCGACCGTGACCGGGTTGCGCCACTCGACGTAGGTGGACTCCTCGGTGCGTCGCCGTCCTCGCAGGAAGTGACCACGGTCGGCGTTCATGGCCTGCGCCAGCTCGGTGATCGCACGCTGGATCTCGTCGGTGACGTGCTCATGGTCGGCGCCGATGAGGCGGGACGCGATGGCGGCGACGAGCTCCTCCAGGAACAGGTGGGTGCGGATCGAGTCCTCGAGCGCCATGCGATCGGTGATGTCGGCACCCGTGACGTAGATCCGCTGGGCGTCGAGGTCGGAGCGCGCGTTGCCCTGGACCCATCGGTAGCCGCCATCGCGCCGCCGCATCCGCACCACCACTGCGACCGCATCATCCCCAGCAAGCAGCCCGGCCAGCGCGACCTCGGCCCGAGGCAGATCGTCCTCGTGATAGAGCTCGAGCAACGACTGGCCGACCAGGGCGTCGGGCGCCCACCCAAGGGCACGCTCGAACGACTGGCTGGCCAAGAGGATCGTGGCCTCCAGGTCGACGACCGCGAGCAGGTCGATCGACAGGTCGAAGAGGCGACGCATGGCTATGGCGTCGGCCACCGACCCCACCGCCGTCACATCGCCACCTTGGTCCACGGGTTGGAGGTTAGAGGTCACCCCCCATCGACGAGGCGCAGCCCGCTCGGGGCGATGCTCGGCTCCGACATGGGGAGGTCGACGACGAACTCCGTGCGGTGGGCCGGGAAGATGTGCTCGGACAACAGGACCGGCCGTCCGTCGGGTGTTGAGGTGGTGCGTTCGCAGCGCAGCACGGGCGACCCGACGGGCACCTCCAGCAGCGCCGCGTCCTCCGGCGACGCCAGCGCAGCGCCGATCGTCTGCACAGCCCCGCCGAGGGGCACATCGAGCAGCTCGTAGAACGGGGCCCGCTCCACGTCGGTGCGCGAGAGGTGGGCGCCGAGGTCGTCTGGGCACCACACCGTGACGCGAGCGAACGGCTCACCATCGGCGAGGTTGAGGCGTCGCACCTCGAGCACCGTCGACGCGCCGAGCACCTGACGGGCCCGAGGGGGAGCGGCCACGAATCGGAAGGCGAGGATGCGACGGTCGGATCGAACGCCGGAGGACGCGAGCTGCCCTTCGATCGTGCCGAGCCGGCCGAGGGTCTGCCGGAGCGGATCGACGGCCGCGAACCAGCCGAAGCCCTGGCGCGCATCGACGAGCCCCTCGTCACGAAGCAGCTCGAGGGCCTTGCGAACCGTGATCCGGCTCGCTGCATAGGATCCCGAAAGCTCGGACTCGCTGGGCAGCAGGCGCCCGGCGGCGAACTCGCCGGCGGTCACCCGCTGGCGGAGGTCGTCGGCAATCGCCCGGTAGCGGATCTCGCGCACTTGTCCTATACTTGTATCAATCGAAGGACGACGCAAGGGGCTTCCACCATGTCCGGTTCGCAGATCTCCGCTTCCACCCCCATCGAGCTGGTCGAGGAGGTCTACACCCGGCTGCCGGAGCGGGTCGCCCTCGGGCGCGAGCGCTTGGGCCGCAGCCTCACCCTGACCGAGAAGATCCTCGTCAACCACCTGCGTGACGCAGGTCAGGAGATCGAGCGGAGCCGCACCTACAACGACTTCGACCCCGACCGCGTCGCCATGCAAGACGCCACCGCGCAGATGGCTCTGCTCCAGTTCATGACCGCCGGGCTCCCCCAGGTGGCCGTGCCCTCCACGGTGCACTGCGACCACCTCATCCTGGCCAAGGCCGGCGCCGATCTCGACCTCAAGTTCGCGCTCGACACCAACAGCGAGGTGTACGAGTTCCTCCGCACGGTGTCGGCCAAGTACGGCATCGGGTTCTGGAAGCCGGGCAGCGGCATCATCCACCAAGTGGTGCTGGAGAACTACGCGTTCCCGGGCGGGATGATGATCGGCACCGACAGCCACACACCCAACGCCGGCGGCCTGGGCATGGTGGCCATCGGCGTGGGAGGCGCGGATGCGGTCGACGTGATGACGGGCTTCCCGTTCAACGTGCGCTGGCCCACGCTCATCGGCGTGCACCTCACCGGGTCGCTGTCGGGATGGTCGAGCCCGAAGGACATCATCCTCAAGGTGGCCGAGATCCTCACGGTCAAGGGCGGCACCGGCGCCATCATCGAGTACTTCGGCCCGGGTGCCGACTCCATCACCGCCACTGGCAAGGCCACCGTGTGCAACATGGGCGCCGAGATCGGCGCCACCACCTCGGTGTTCGCCTACGACGCCAACATGGCGGATTACCTCCGGGCCACGGGCCGCGCCGCCATCGCCGATGCCGCCGACGCGGTGGCCGCCGACCTCCGCGCCGACGACCACGTCATGGCCAACCCGGGCGACTACTTCGATCAGGTGATCGAGATCGACCTCGACCAGCTGGGCCCGATGATCAACGGCCCCCACTCCCCCGACCGCGCCCACCAGCTCGCCGACGTGGGCGACCACGCCCGCGCCGAGGGCTGGCCTCTCGAGATCTCCTCCGCGCTGATCGGATCGTGCACGAACAGCAGCTACGAGGACATCACCCGCGCCGCCTCGATCGCCCGCCAGGCATCCGCCAAGGGACTGCGTGCGAAGACGCAGCTCATGATCACCCCCGGCTCCGAGCAGACCCGCGCAACGATCGAGCGCGACGGCCTCCTCGCTGACCTCGAAGCCATCGGCGGCACGGTGCTGGCCAACGCCTGCGGCCCGTGCATCGGCCAGTGGGATCGCACCGACCTCGACACCTCGAAGCCGAACACGATCGTGAACAGCTACAACCGCAACTTCCCCAAGCGCAACGACGGCAACGCCAACACGCTCGCCTTCGTCACCAGCCCCGACACGGTGATCGCCCTCGCCCTCGCGGGCACCCTCGACTTCGACCCCCGCACCGACACGCTCACGAACGATGCCGGCGAGCAGGTCCGCCTCGACCCCCCCGTCGGCGAGGCGCTTCCCCAGGGTGGGTTCGATCCCGGCGAGGACACCTTCCAAGCCCCGCCGGCAAAGAGCAGCGCGGTGCAGGTCGTGGTCGATCCCGCCAGCGAGCGGCTCCAGCTCCTCGAGGCGTTCTCCCCGTGGGACAGCAAGGACTACATCGAGCTGCCGGTGCTGATGAAGGCCCAGGGCAAGTGCACCACCGACCACATCTCTGCGGCCGGGCCATGGCTCAAGTACCGCGGCCACCTCGAGAACATCTCGGGCAACCTCTACCTCGGGGCGATCAACGCCTACACAGGCGAGGCCGGCACCGGACGCGACCCGATCGACGGCGAGACCCGCACGTACCCCGAGATCGCCAAGCGCCTCCACCAGGCTGGGATCGGCTGGGTGGCCATCGCCGACGAGAACATGGGCGAGGGCAGCTCACGGGAGCACGCGGCGATGGAGCCTCGGTATCGCAACGGCAAGGTGATCCTCGCTCGCTCCTTCGCCCGCATCCACGAGACGAACCTGAAGAAGCAGGGCCTCCTGCCGCTGACCTTCGCCGACCCGGTCACCTACGACCAGATCGCAGAGGGCGACACGATCAGCGTGCTCGGCTTGGCCGACCTGGCCCCGGACACGCCGGTGCGTTGCACGATCCACAAGCCCGATGGCACCACGATCGACTTCCTCGCGAACCACACCTTCAGCCCCGAGCAGATCGAGTGGTTCAAGGCAGGCGGCGCCCTCAACATCATCCGCCAGAAGCAGCTCGGCTGAGTCAAGGGTCGCTCTGGGCGTCGCTTGCTCCAACGCCCGCCGCAAACTGCTCCCGGCGACCGGGTGCAGCCGGATCGCCGTCGGCGTTGGTCAGTCGACCGCGCGCAGGGCCGCGCTCGCGCTCGTACGAGCAGCCCAACGAGCTGGCAGCGCGGCGGTCAGGTTGGCGAGCACCAGCACGGCCGGGACAACCACCACGATCGCGAGGACCGGCGTGACGGGCCGGGGGGGCACTCCCAGCCGGTCGGCGAACACCTGCCACGCCGACTGACCGACGCCCACGCCGAGCGGCAGCCCCAGCGCCACCGCGATCACGGCGATCACGCTCGACTGCCACGCGACGACGGCGAAGATCTGGGCGCGCATCAGGCCGAGCACCTTCAGCATCGCCAGCTCGCGCCGCCGCCGGCGCACCGATGACGTCAGCGCATTGGCCAACGTCGCCACCGCCATCGTCCCGAGGAGCGCCGCCAGGACGAACGGCAGGCCCCCGACCCGCTCGAGGTCAGCCAGGTCCGAGGGCTTCTCAGGCAGATAGATGTTCCCCGCTCGCCCTCGCACCAGATCCGCCAGGAGCGCGTCACCTACAGCGCCGGGATGCACCCGCACGAGGACAACGTCTGCCACTGCGTGCGGCATGAGCCTGCCCATGCCCGCGAACGTGAGCGCTGCACCCTCGCCCAATCGGGCCGCCCCGGCGAACTCGGCAAGGATGCCCCGACCCACCACCGTGAACCGAGCCGAGCGATCCCCCAAGGTGATGCTCACGGTGTCGCCCAGATCGACGCCCAGGTCTCGGAGCGTGCGAGTGCCCAACATGATCTCATCCGCGGCCGCCGCCGACCGACCGTCGACCACGACCGGCTCGATCGATCCCTTCCTCGGCTCGATGGCCATGGCATCCACAAGGGTGCCGCCGACCTCGATGCGCGCCTCGGTGCCCACGGACACGGCTTCGACGGTGGGGTTCTCGATCAGCTGACCAGCCTCGGCGTCCAGTGCCGGTGCAAAGGCATCGCCGATCTGCACGTCCCAGTTCCATCCGTACAGCTGGGGATCATCGAAGAGGTGGCTCAGGCTGGCCGAGAACCCCATCACACCGCTGATCATCGCGACGGCGAAGGTCGCTGTCACGATGGTGGAACGCACAGGCACGGCTGACCTTCCCTGGCCCGGTTCGAGTGCCATCCGCAGGCCGGAGGCGGCGGCAATCGGCAGGCCCGTGCGTTCGACTGCTTCGCGGAGTCGCGACGGTCGGGCGGTGAGGTCCGCGCCGGCCACCGACCTCGGCATCCGGCGGGTCGACATCCAACCGGACAGTGCGTTGGCCGCGGTGACGAGGGCAACGACCGCGACCGCCCCAAGGCCGACATAGGCGAGGTTGAGCTCGACGCCTGGCTTGAGCTCGGCCTGCCGGGCGATGCCGACCGGCGTCAACCCTGAGAGCCCCACCGCCACGACCGCCGCGACTCCGGCCGCCGCAACAGCCATCAGCGCGCCCCACGCGGCGCTCGTGGAACGGAGCTGCCCTCCGGTGACGCCCAGCGCGCGAAGTGCACGGTCGTCCGCCCCCTGCATGACACTCCGCCGGACGAGCACCTGCCCCAGGAGGAGCAGTGCCACGCCGGCGACGAGCCCCGCGACGAGTCGCAGCGCGGTCGCCTGAACGGACAGGCTTCGCTCAACCGACGCGAACTCGGTCCGGTTCGCGGTGACGATCTGCTCGCCGCCAGCGAGTCGGGTGAGCTCTCGCTCGAACGCCGGGATCCCCGACGGACCTCGGCGCAACCGAACAGCCAGCACCTCGGCTCCAGCAGGGTGCGAGTTGGCGTAGGCCGTCGACAGAATCACGGGCGGGGGGAGCCCTCCTGTCATCGGAGGGAAGCCGGCCTGCATCGCCACTATGCCCACGACCCGGAACATGGGCTCCGCCGCTCCGTCGCGCGGATCAGCCATTCGGGCGGGTTCGTCGAGCCTCAACCGCAAGGTGGAGCCCAGGCCGACGTCGAGCCGGTCGGCTGCGACGAGCGTGACTGCAAGTTCGCGCTCACCGCGCGGGAGGCGTCCCTCCACGACTCGGAGTTCGTTCAATGCCGTGCCGAACTTCCCGTCGGGGCTGGCGAACGGCGCCATGTCGCTCGGCGTGATCAACCGCCCCGTCCCGGTGCTGCCACTCGGGACGTAGTAGCTGAGGCGCGCCGCATCGCGAACCTCCGGCAGGGCTGCCACTTCGTCGAAGTCGAACTGCCTGTTCAGGTTGTCGGGGGTGGTGCCGCCGTTGGTCACGGACACATCGAAGGCCCGAGTGCCCTCGAGGAAGCGGGCGTACGCTGTCTCGGTGCGGCGAGCGCCAGCCAGCGTGGCGATGATGGCGCCCGCGATGACCCCGACGAGCACAGCCAACCCCAACCAGGCTCGCCATCGGCCGCGCACCTGTGTTCGCAGAAGCAGGAGGAGCGCGCTCATCGACCTGTGCGCGCCGAGCCGTCCACGACAACGATCCTCACGAGAACCCGCGTTCGAATCAAGGATGCACCCACACCCGAAAGGGTCGTGCCACCACCCCCGAATGACGATGTCAGTCGGTGCCGGGACGCCTTGAGGACTCGTCGGTGGCCTTGACCTTCCCGCCGGGGTAGGTCTTGGCCAGCTCCTCGTCGGTGTAGGTCCGCTTCTTGCGGGCCTCGGCCGGGAGGAGCGCGGCGATGGCCTTCATGATCTTCTTCGTGTCGGCGTCGGGTGAGGTGCCGGTGAGGCCCGTCACCGGCTTGCCCACCTGGACGCGCACGGTTGGCGGGTGGCGGATGGCGAGCAGGTTCGGGAGCCGCTCGCTGCGGGGCCACACCTTCTCCGTGCCCCACAACCCGACCGGGATCACGGCAGCGCCGGTCATGGCAGCCAGCTTCGCCGCACCCCACCGACCCTTGAGCACCGGATCGAAGAAGGCCGGGCCCCGCGGGATCGTGCCCTCCGGCATGAGCATCACGACCTCGCCCGCCTCGAGGGCGCGAGCGGCGGCCGCCAGCGGTTCGTCGGAGCCGGTGCCACGCTCGACGCGGATCCCACCCACGGCCTTGGCGAGCTGACCGATGATGGGAGCGTCGAACACCTCCTTCTTGCCGAGGAAGCGCACGGGACGTCCCCGCTTGGCCAGCGTCATGGCCATGGCGAGCGGGTCGAAGTAGCTGCGGTGGTTGCCCACGACGATGGCCGGGCCCTCGGCGGGGATGTTGTCCGTGCCGCTGATGTCGAACCGAGCGAAGGGGATGAGCTCCGGTCGGGCGAACGGCATCAGCACCTGCTGCGGCTCGATGCCGAGGATCGGCAGCTTCACCACACCTGAGGGCACGTCGAGGTGCAGGACAGGCCAGCGACGGATGAGGGCCACGGCGAGCATCCGGGGGTCGGGGTTCACGGCGACCGGGTGCCGGACAGCGCTGAGCATCGGGAGGTCGTAGAAGCTGTCCGAGTAGGCCCAGCTCTCGCCGAGGTCGACGCTTCGCTCCTTCGCCCATGCTTGGATGGCGCGCAGCTTGCCGGGGCCCCAAACGAACTCGCCGTCGAGGGTGCCGTCGTAGCGGCCGTCCTGCTCGCCGTATCGGGTGGCGATGACCTCGTCGAAGCCGAGAGCGTCGGCGAGGGGCTTCACGAGGTCGTAGGGCGTGGTGGTGGCCAGCACGAGGGGGCGACCGGCGGCGCGGTGCTCCTCGAAGATCGGCCGAGCGAAGGGCTGGATGGTGGCGGCCAGCGCCTCGGCAGCCAGCTCACCGGCCTCCTGCACCTGGGCGCGCACCCAACCCGAGGCGAAGCGCACGGCTCGCTTGGTGACCTCCATGCTCGGCCGGTTCTCTCCGAAGAGGTCGTAGAGCCGGTAGACGATCTGCTCGCCGGGGATGCTGCGGTCGGTCACGCCGGCCTGCTTCAGGGCCTCGCTGATGATCGGTCCCGACGCCCCGCGCAACAACGTCCGGTCGAGATCGAAGAAGGCTGCGCCGTTGGCCATCCCAGGAACGTAGTGCAGCCCCCGGGACGCGGAAACGCCGACCCGGGGGGAGGGTCGGCGTTCCGCTTCGTAGCGGCGGGCCGGAGGGGGATCCGGCCTCTGCTCGCTCTGAGGGCACCCGGGGGGTGGGTGCTGCCTCTTGTGAGCAACAACCTACGCGCCTGCAAGCAATGCGTCAAACAGTTGTTTGCGATAGGTACCATCATGATCAGCGATGGACATCCGACAGCTCACCGCATTGATCGCCGTGGCCGAGGACGGGAGCTTCTCGGCCGCCGCCCGCTCCCTCCACACCGTGCAATCGAACATCTCGACGCACATCGCCCGTCTCGAGCAGGAGCTCGGCGCCACCCTCGTCGACCGAGCGAGCGGCACGCTCACCCAGGAAGGGCAGGTGGTGGTCGACCGAGCCCGCCACATCCAGGTGGAGCTGGCCGCCATCGCGGCCGACGTCGCCGCCTTGCGAGACGAGATCTCCGGGAGCGTGCGCCTGGGCTGCATCGGAACCGTCGGCCGTTGGCTCGTGCCCCTCGTGCTCCAGCGGGTGCGGGCCGAGCACCCAGACATCCACGCAGTGGTCGTCGACGCCACCACCACCTCGCTCGTACCGCAGCTGCTGAGCGACAGCCTCGACCTCGCCGTGGTGAACCTCCCGCTCACCGACCCGGACCTGATCAGCGAACCGCTCTTCGATGAGGACCGCCTCGTCATCGCGCCTACGAGCCACCCCTTGGCGGGGCGCGGCTCGGTGACCCTGCAGGAGCTCAGCCAGCACGAGCTCCTGCTCGAGCCCGTCGGCACGTCGTTCCGAGACGAGCTCGACGCGGAGGCCGCTGCCGCCGGCACCTCGTTGCGGGCCTTCGCCGAGGTGGACGGCCTTCGATTGATCACGAGCCTCGCGTTCCAGGGATTCGGCGCGGCCATCATCCCCGCCACCGCCGCTCCGCCATGGCTCGACGGTGACTGGGAGCGGATCGCCGTCAAGGGCTTGGCCCGACGCTCCGTGGGCCTGGCCCAGCGACGACGAGGGCTCCCTTCGGCTCCCGCCCGCGCCGTGCACGACATCGTCACCCGCGTGGTCGCCGAGGAAGCGCACAGCATCGATGGCGTGCACCCAGCGGCGCCGATCCGTCGGAGTCGGTAACGAAGGCTCCCCCCTTCGAGTCGCAGGGGCACATGCCCCCTCCGTCTCCGCTGCTCCCCGTCGCCGCTGATCACCCCGGATCGCTCGCCGCCGAGCTCACCACGATCGCCGGACGCGAGGTCGTCCTCGTCGAGATCGCCTCCGACGAGCGCCGAGGCGCCATCTCCGAGGCCGACGGACACACCTTCGCGGCGGCCGCGCGCCACGCACTCCACGCCGGGATGCCCCTGCTCGGCCTCATCTCGTCGAGCGGAGCCGACGTGCGCGACGGGGTGGCCTCTCTCCACGGCTGGGGCAGCGCCGCCGCTGCCCTCACCCGCTGCTCAGGTCGAGTCCCGGTGCTGCTCGCGGCAACCGGCCCGGTCCTGTCGGGTCCCGCACTGCTGCTCGGCCTCGCCGACCACGTGGTGATGACCGAGGACGCGCACGCGTTCGTCAGCGGCCCCCGCATGGTCGAGACGTTCACCGGCGAGACCATCGATGCCAACGAGCTGGGTGGAGCGGGTGTGCATGCCACAGCCACGGGCGTCGCGTCACTGGTTGTGGCCGACCGCGACGCCGCCCTCCAGGCGCTCAGCGACCTCCTCGCCTACCTTCCGTCGAGCATCGATCACGAGCCGCCTCGGTGGTGGACCGACGACCCGATCGATCGCCTGACCCCTGAGGCCGGCGGCTACATCCCGGCGTCGGCCAGTGGCGGCTACGACGTGCGCGACGTCGCGGCGTGCATCGTCGACGACGGCGAGCTGCTGGAGCTGCGGGCGCGCTGGGCCCCCAACCTGGTGACGGCACTGGCCACGATCGGCGGGCGCCCGATCGGCATCGTCGCCAACCAGCCGGTGTCGATCGCCGGGACGCTCGACATCCCCGCCTCCCAGAAGGGGGCCCGGTTCGTGTCGTTCTGCGATGCCTTCGGCATCCCGCTGCTGACGCTCATCGACACGCCTGGCTTCTACCCCGGCAAGGACCTGGAGTGGCGCGGCATGATCCGCCACGGCGCGCAGCTGGCGTTCGCCTACGCCCGCGCCACCGTCCCCCGCGTGGCGGTGGTGCTGCGCAAGGCCTACGGCGGCGCCTACATCGTCATGGACTGCCGCACGATGGGCAGCGACCTCTACCTCACCTGGCCATCCGCGGAGATCGCCGTGATGGGCGCCAAGGGGGCGGTCGAGGTGCTCCACCGGCGCGAGACCGCCGAGCGACGCCTCGAGCTGGAAGCCGACTACGAGGCACGGTTCCTCAACCCTTACGTGGCCGCCGACCGCGGTTACGTGGATGCCGTGATCGACCCCGCGGACACCCGTCGTGAGGTGGCCGCCGCGTTTGAGATGCTCGCCACCAAGCAGGAGCGCCTCGTCGCCCGCAAGCACGACAACAGCCCGTTGTAGACATTCGTGCTCCGGGCGTCGCTGCGCTCCTGCCCGCGCACGTGCCTCCCGGCGACCGGCAAGCCGGCTCGCGTTCGGATCCAGACAGTCGTGCTCGCGATTCGTGCTCCGGGCGTCGCTGCGCTCCTGCCCCTCGGGACGGGGACCGGCGCTGGGATGGCTAGTCTCCACCGACGTGGCCGAGAGCATCACGATCACCGACAACCGCACTGGCGAAGCCGTCGAGGTGCCGATCATCAACGGCGGCGTCGACGCATCGGCGTGGCGCAAGCTGCTTCCGGGCACCTGGTTCTACGACCCGGCCCTGATGACCACCGCGTCGACGTCGAGCTCGATCACCGACCTCGATGGCGAGAACGGCATCCTGCGCTACCGCGGCTACCCCATCGAGCAGCTCGCCGAGCACTCCACGTACCTCGAGGTGGCCTACCTCCTCATGCACGGCGAGCTCCCCACCAAGGAGCAGTACGACCCGTGGGTGCGCGACATCACCTACCACACGTTCATCCACGAGAACGTGCGAAAGCGCTTCCTCGAGGGCTTCCACCACGACGCCCACCCGATGGGCATGCTCGTGTCGGCGATCGCCGCGCTCTCGACCTTCTACCCCGAGGCCGGCGACATCCACGACCCGGACAACCGCTACAAGCAGATCGTTCGGCTGATCGCCAAGCTGCCCACCCTCGCCGCCGCCTGCCACCGGTTCAGCGTGGGGATGCCCTTCGTCTACCCCGACAACTCCCTCAGCTTCACCGAGAACTTCCTCGCGATGCTCTGGAAGATCGCCGAGCCACGGTACGACGCCAACCCGGCCCTCGCCCGCGCCCTCGACGTGCTGTTCATCCTCCACGCCGATCACGAGCAGAACTGCGGCACCACCGTGATGCGCACCGTGGGCTCGGCCCACGCGGATCCCTACGTGAGCACCGCCGCAGCAGCAGCCGCCCTCTACGGACCACGCCATGGTGGCGCCAACGAGGCCGTGATCCACATGCTCACCGACATCGGCTCCATCGATAACGTGCCCGCCTTCGTCGACGCCGTGAAGGCCGGCGACGGGCGGCTCCAGGGCTTCGGTCATCGCGTGTACAAGAGCTACGACCCGCGGGCGAAGATCATCAAGCAGACCGCCGACGACGTGTTCGCCATCACCGGTAAGAACCCGCTCCTCGACATCGCGCTGAAGCTCGAGGAGGTGGCGCTCTCCGATGAGTACTTCACCTCGCGCAAGCTCTACCCGAACGTCGACTTCTACTCGGGCCTGATCTACCAGGCCATGGGCTTTCCCACCGAGATGTTCACCGTGCTCTTCGCCATCCCCCGCACCGCCGGCTGGCTGGCCCACTGGGTGGAGCTCCTCGAGCAGGATCAGAAGATCGTGCGGCCACGGCAGCTCTACACGGGCGTCGACGTCCGCGACTACGCCCCCATCGACCAGCGCTCCTGACCGGGCGGCAGACATGCACGCCGTCACCATCGTCGACAGCACGCTCGAGTGGCGCGAGCATCCGGGCCCCCAGCCTGGACTCGGCGAGGTGCTCGTGGAGGTGCGCGCCGCGGGCGTGAGCAACGCCGACCTGCTGCAACGAGCCGGCTTCTACCCGCCCCCGCCTGGCGTGGCGGTCGACATCCCCGGCCTCGAAGCCGCAGGCGAGGTCGTGGCCATCGGCCCGGGTGCCACGCGCTTCGCGATCGGTGACCGCGTGATGGCGGTTCTGGCGGGTGGCGGACAGGCCGAGCGCGTCGTGGTCCACGAGCGGGCCGCCATGCCCGTGCCCGACGGGGTCTCCTGGGATCAAGCCGGGGCGCTCCCCGAGAACGTCACGACGGCGCACGACGCCCTCTTCACCCAATGCGGGCTCCGGATGGGATCGCGCCTGTGCGTCCACGGCGCCGCCGGCGGCGTCGGCACCGCGGCCGTGCTGCTCGGCGCGCTGGCCGGGGCACACGTGGTGGCGACCGTGCGCGACGAGGCCAAGCGGTCGGGCGTCGCCGCACTGGCCGCTGGGGTCAGCGTCGTCGCCCCGGACGACTTCGTGGAGCAGGGACCCTTCGACGTGATCCTCGAGCTGGTGGGCGGGCCCAACCTTCCCGCCGACATCGACGCCCTGGCCATCGACGGACGCATCTCGGTGATCGGTGTCGGAGCCGGTGGCAAGGCCGAGGTGAACCTGCTCGCCCTCATGGGCAAGCGAGGCCGCATCCTCGCGTCGACGCTGCGCACCCGTCCGCTGGAGCAGAAGGCCGATGCGGCCCGCCGAGTGGAGGCCTCGGTGCTTCCCGCGCTCGCCGAAGGAAGGCTCCGCCTGCCGGTGGCTGCCACGTTCCCCATGGCCGAGGCGGCCGCCGCCTACGAGCACTTCGCCGCCGGCGGCAAGCTCGGCAAGATCGTCCTCACCCGCTGACTTCAGTAGCGTCGTCCGGTGGACTTCGACCTGTCGCCCGAGCTGCTCGCCTTGCGGGCGGAGGCGCTGGAGGTCGGCCGAGCGGCGGCCGCGCGATCCTCGCTCACCGAGGACACGTGGATCGCCGCCCCCGATCGGGCCTTCTCCCTGGAGCTGGCGGCGCGAGGGTGGCTGGGCATGACCTGGCCCACCGAGGTGGGCGGCGGCGGACGCAGCCCACTTGAGCGCTTCGTCGTCTACGAGGCGCTCCTCTCCACGGGTGCGCCGATGGCCACGTCGTGGTTCGCCGACCGCCAGATGGGCCCGACCCTCCTCCAGTTCGGCACCCCCGAGCAGCAGAAGGCCCATCTCCCCCAGATCCTCGACGGCACCTCGGCTTGGAGCATCGGCATGTCCGAGCCAGACGCGGGATCCGACGTCGCCTCCATCCGGACGCGAGCCGTGCGCGACGGCGAGTACTTCGTGGTGAACGGCCAGAAGATCTGGAACTCCGGTGCCGCCTCCGCCGACTGGATCTACCTCATCTGCCGCACCGATCCGGACGCCCCTGCCCATCAGGGCATGTCGGAGCTGATCGTCGACATGCGCTCGCCGGGAGTGACGATCACCCCGATCGAGGACATGACCGGAAGCAAGCACTTCTGCGAGGTGTTCTTCGAGGACGTGCGCGTGCCGGCAGACAACCTGGTCGGTGAGCTCAACGGCAGCTTCCGCCAGGTGATGCGTCAGATGGAGCACGAACGGGGCGGCCCTGACCGCTTGCTCTCGAACCGCAAGCTCTACGACGACTGTCTCCCCTTCGCCGACTCGAGCGACCCTCGGGTGCGACAGGAGATCGCTGCCATCGAGACCGGCTACCGGATCGGCCGCCTGCTCGTGCTCCGCGAGGTCCTGGGGCAGGCACCCAAGCAGTTCTCGGCCGCCACGAAGACCTTCTGCACCGAGCTCGAGCAGCGGATCGCCCAGTTCTGCGCCTCCATCGCAGGCCCCCACGCCATGCTGACCGGCCCCGACATCGGGGGACGGGTCGCCCGAAACGTCTGCTACGCGCCCGCTTACACCATCATGGGGGGAACCTCGCAGATCCTCCGGAACATCTTGGGTGAGCGAGTCCTGGGGCTTCCCCGCTGAGCCCACCCCGATCCCGCAGGTGACAAGCGTCTCGTCGCGGCACCATCTGCAGGCCAACCAGACCCCCATGGCGAAAGGAGTACGACCGTGAGACGCCGCCTTCGCACCCCCGCTGGTCGAGCCGTCGTGGCCGCCGCCACCGCCGCCGTGGCCGCGGTGCTCCTCATGGGCGTCGCCACCGCCGACCCGGGCGATGGCATCTCCGCCACCGGCGCCAGCGTGGACAAGGTCGGCTGGTGGAACGCACAGAACTCGGCCACGAGCACGCCGGCCGCCAACATCACCGTGCCAGCGCCGCCCGGCGTGCCGAAGGGCACCCTCGCCGTCTCCGCCGCCAACGGCGACCCCAACAAGATCACCGCCATCGGCATCCTCCCGGACGCCGCCACCGGCGACACCGTCACCGCCTTCACCCTGGCCATCAAGGAGGCCACCCAGGCTGATCAGGCCGCCAACATCAACAGCGCGGCGGCCAAGATCGTCGCCTGCCCGATCACCGCCTTCTGGGTCGGGGGCGAGAACGGCACGTGGGACGCTAAGCCCGCCTATGACTGCACCCTCGCGAAGGCGCCGGGCACCCGGGGCGCCGACGGCACCTGGACGTTCGATCTCCTGGCCATCGGCCAGGCGTGGACGGATCCCAGCGGCACGATCGCGCCGGACGGCATCGTCCTCGTCGAGGAGGTCGACAGCCCGGACAGCTTCCAGACCGTGTTCGCCACTTCGGGCGCGGGAGCGGTGGTGGTCAACCTCGAGTACCAGGCGGCGACCAGCGACGACGGCTCTGGTGGCGTCCCGACCTCCCCATCCGACAGCGGGTCGGGTTCGTTCGACAGCGGATCGGGAAGCTTCGACGTGCCCGCCTTCGGGTCGAGCGACATCCCCGTCGGCGGTCTGTCGACACCGACCTCCACCGGCACCGGCACCGAGGGCGCTGCACCCCCATCCTCGGCTGCGCCGAGGGCGATCGCCAGCACGAGCCCCAACGTGCTCGGCAACATGCCCGGTGGCGTCCTGCTCGCCGGTCCCGCCTTCCTCGTGCTCCTCGCGCTGCTCGCCTACTCGCTCGGCCCTGCCGGTGAGCCGGCCGCCGCCACCCGTCAACGCGGCGTGAGCCGCGCCCTCGCGGCCCGTGACCGTTCCCACGGCACCGGCCCCCACTCCCCAAGCTCCATGGAGACCCTCTGATGCATAGCACTCGATCCCGCGCGGTCGCGCTCCTCGTCAGCCTCCTCATCGTGGCCGCCGCGTGCGGACAGAAGCCGAACGTGGCGCAGCTCACCGCTGGCGACGGCCTCGGAGCCGGGAGCAGCGCAGCCATCGACCCGACCACCGGCGACACGATCGCCGGGGCCGACGGGGCGACTGATCCCGCCACGGGCGCCGCCCCCGACGCCGGCCCGGGCACCGCGACCGGCGGCGGCACCGCCGGCGGGGCCGGGAGCGCGGGCGGTGGCGTCACCGCCCCCGGCGGCGCCACCTCTGGAGGTCCGGCCGTGGCGGGAAACCGCACCGGCATCACCGACACCGAGATCCGCATCGGCATCCACGCCCCGGTCACCGGTGCCGCGCCGATCCCCCAGAACGCCTTCGAGGAGGGCAAAGACGTCTTCTGGAACACCCCCGACGGCAAGGTCTTCGGTCGCACGGTGAAGGTCTTCTTCGAGGACGACAAGTTCGACCCCTCAACCGCGGTGCAGGTCTGCAAGAAGATGGTGGAGCAGGACAAGGTGTTCGTGCTCATCGGCGGAGGCGGCGCCGATCAGATCACGGCCTGCGCCAAGTACGCGCAGTCGGTGGGCGTGCCGTATCTCTCCGCCGGGGTGAACGAGGCCGGGCTGTCGACCCTGCGCTCGTACTTCGCCTTGTCCACCACCTACTCGCAGCAGTCGCCGCTGCTCACCCAGCTGGTGAGCAAGCGGTTCCCGGGCAAGAAGGTGGGCATCGCCGTCGCCGACTCAGGCTCGTTCAACGATGCCTACGCCAGCATCAAGAAGGACTTCCAGGCCGCCGGCTTCCAGATCGTCTACGACAAGCGGATCCCCAAGAGCGCCAACGCGGGCGACGGCGCCAACATCGCCAATGCCATGCAGACCAGTGGCGCGGAGGTCGTGTACTTCCTCTCGAGCCCCACCACGTTCCTCTACGTGGCCTCCGCGCTGAACCCGACCTACAGCCCGCAGTTCGTGGGCCCCGGCATCACCAGCGGCTTGGCCACCGTCGCTGAGATCGGGTGTCAGGGACGCAAGGGCGTGGACAAGGCCATCTTCCTCAGCCCCTTCCCCCAGCTCGATGTGATCGACCAGATCGACCCTGCCTACCAGAAGGCCTATCAACAGCAGCTCGGCAAGAAGGGTGACGACCTCGGCTTGGCCCTGTGGGGCCTGAGCAAGCAGCTCAAGACCATGTTCGATGCCTCGGGCAAGGACATGACCCGCGAGAGCTTCGTGAGCACCGTGGAGGGCGGGAAGACCTTCGCGGGTGGCGTCTACCCGCCGGTCACCTACTCCGCCCGCAGCCACTTCGGCGGCTCGCAAGTGCACGCGGTGCAGGCCGACTGCAGCACAGGCAAGTACAAGACCATCGCCACCTTCGTGAGCGGCTTCTAACGCATGATCCTCGCCGCCTCCATGCTGAGCCAGCTCAGCCGGATCCTCGTGCTCGGTGTCATCAACGGCGCCATCTACAGCCTCATCGCCATCGGCCTCGTGCTGGTGTACAAGGCCAGCGGGGTCTTCAACTTCGCGCAAGGCGAGTTCGGCACCGTCGCCATCTACGGCGCCTATGCCGCCTTCACGATCTTCCACCTCCCCTACGGCCTCGGTCTCGTGCTCGGTCTCGTGGCCGCCGTCGGCATGGGACTCCTCACCGAGCGGTTCGTGATCCGCCCGCTCTTCGATGCTCCGCGGGTGACCTTGCTCGTGGCCACGGCCGGTGTTGCGCTGCTGGCGATCGGCGTGGAGTTCTGGAGAACAGCGAACAGCCCCCTGAAGTTCTTCGACGCCATCGTGGCCAGCCCCAGCAGCCTCGATCGGGTCTCGCCCTTTGGCGTGGCGGTGTCGGATCAGCGGCTCATCACCCTCGGGGTGCTCGCGATCGCGGCAGTGCTGCTGTTCCTCTTCTTCCGGTCGCCCCTCGGCCTGGCGGTGCTCGCGGCCAGCCAGGAACCGATCGCGTCCGAGCTCGTCGGGGTGAGCGTGCGGCGCATCTCCACCATCACGTGGGGGCTCGCCGCCCTGCTGGGCGGAGCGGCGGGGCTCCTCTACGCCGGGGGCTCGCAGTTCAGCCCGGGCCTGATCACCGGCGCGGTGCTGATCCCCGGGTTCACGGCGGCCATCGTCGGCGGCATCACGAGCCTGCCCGGCGCGGCAGCGGGAGGCATCCTCGTCGGCGTGCTCCAAGCCCTCGGCAGCCTCAGCACCTTCGACTCGATCAAGGGCGCCTCCTTCGTGTCCGTCTTCGTCGTGCTGCTCCTCGTGCTCCTCGTCCGCCCGCAGGGCCTGTTCGCGAGCAGAAGCTGATGACAGCGCACGACGATCTCGTTGCGGCAACCACCAGCTCGACCGGCCCCAGCCGCGGCGGCTGGGTTGCCCGCGTCGGCGTCGGCCTGCTCATCGCCTGGGTGGTGCTCTGCTACCCGGCCAACATCCTCTCGCCCTTCACGGTCGGCGGCGTCGAGGCCAACGCGGCCAGCGAGGCGGTGATCTTCGCGGTCATCGGCCTCTCGCTGAACGTGCTCATCGGCTACGTCGGCACGATCTCGCTCGGCCACCAGGCGTTCGTGGGGATCGGCGCGTTCACCTCCGCCTACGTCGTCACCCAGATGGGCCAGGAGTTCTGGGTGGCCGCACTGGTCGCCGCGCTCGTCGGCGCCGCCCAGGCCGCCCTGCTCGGCGCGGTATCCCTGCGGGTGACCGGCCTCTACTTCGGTCTCATCACGCTCAGCTACGGGATCATGACCCAGGAGAGCATCTTCCAGGTCGAGTCGCTCACCGGCGGCACCGCCGGACAGGCTGCTCCCCGGCCGCTCGGCTTCGAGAGCGACTTCCGCTACTACTACTTGTGCCTCATCGTGCTCGCACTCGTCGTGTTCCTCGACTGGCGGCTCATCGCCACCAAGGGTGGCCGGGCCCTGCTCGCGCTCCGCGAGAACCCCCGCGTCGCCGCCACCTGGGGCATCAACGTGAAGGCCTACACCGTGCTCGCCTTCGCCGTGTCCGGCCTCTTCGCCGGACTGGGCGGCGCGCTCCTCGCCCACCGCGACACGAACGTGGTGGCCAACCCGTTCGACTTCCGGCTCGCCCTGGTCTTCATCATGATGACCGTGATCGGCGGCCTGCGGAACCGGGCCGGCGTCGTGGCCGGCGCGGCGTTCTTCGCCCTCCTCCGCAACGGCGAGCTGTTGGCCATCCTGCACGTCGACCACCTCTTCGCGAAGCCGCCCATCAACCTCACCGCGGAGGTCATGCCCCTGGTCCTCGGGCCAGTGCTCCTCCTGCTCACGATCACGCTGTTCCCCGGCGGGTTCGGCCAGCTCACCAACACCGTGGGCCACTGGCTCCGCGGGGGGCCCTTCCGGTTCATCAAGGCCGACAAGGAGGTGCAGAACACCGATGTCCGCGCCTGAGATCCCGCTGGCTGCCTCCGACGAGCGCACGACCCTCCTTCGGACCGACGACGTCAACATCCGCTTCGGCGGCGTGCAGGCGCTCCGAGACGTCAACATCCGCATCGACGAGTGGGAGATCGTCGGCATCATCGGCCCCAACGGCGCCGGCAAGACCACGCTCTTCAACTGCATCACCGGCTTCTACGCCCCCACCTCCGGGCGCGTCCGGTACCGCGGGCAGGATGTCACCAACCTCCCCGTCCACAAGCGGACCAACCTCGGCATGGGGCGCACGTTCCAGAACGTCGGGCTCGTCAAGGGCTCCACCGCTGGACAGAACCTGAAGACCGCGCAGCACCTCGAGGTGGGCTACGACCCCTTCGCCGGCATCTTCGGATCGCCCAAGACCTTCGAGATCGAGCGCCACATCACCGAGCGGGCCCGAGCCATCCTCGACCTGATGGGCCTGGCCCACCTCGAGAACACCCGCGTGCAGGGCCTCCCCTACGGCATACTCAAGCGCCTCGAGCTGGCCGCGGTCCTCGCCACCGACCCCGACATCCTCCTGCTCGACGAGCCAGGCTCGGGGATGGGCCCCGAGGAGGCCGAGGAGCTCGGCGACCTGCTCCTGAAGCTCCGCGAGGAGTTCGAGCTGACGATCGTCATGATCGACCACCACGTGCCACTCGTGACCCGCATCTCCGACTACATGTACTGCCTGAACTTCGGGGAGGTGCTCGCCGAGGGGTTGCCCGACGACGTGCGACGCCACCCCGAGGTGGTGCGGGCCTACCTCGGCGACGATCCCGACGAGGTCAAGTGATGGCACTGCTCGAGATCGAATCGCTCACCGTCGGCTACGGCTTCCCTGTGCTGCTCGGCATCTCCTTCGAGGTGCAGGAGGGCGAAACCGCCGTGCTGTTCGGGCTCAACGGCGCCGGCAAGACCACCACGGTCGCCACGATCGCAGGGCTCCTCACCCCCGACAGCGGCTCCATCCGCTTCGATGGCCAGGAGATCGCTGGTCGCTCCCCCGCCGGCCTGGTGGCCGACGGCATCTCGCTCTCCCCCGAGGGGCGTCGCGTGTTCCCCCGGCTCTCGGTGGCCGACAACCTGCGCATGGGCGCGTGGGTGCGGCGGCGAGACAGCAAGGTGATCGACGAGCAGCGCGCCCTCGTCTACGACTACTTCCCCCGCCTCAGCGAGCGAGCCGGTCAGATGGCAGGCACGCTCTCGGGTGGCGAGCAGCAGATGCTCGCCATCGGGCGGGCCCTGATGTCCCGACCGCGCCTCCTCCTCATCGACGAGGCCTCCCTCGGACTGAGCCCCACCCTCGCCAAGACGGTGTTCGAGGTGGTGAAGCGCATCAACGACGACGGCGTCACCGTGATGATCGTCGAGCAGAACGTCGGCGTGCTGCCCTACGCCGATCGTGCACTGATCATGGAGAAGGGCACCCTCATCTACACGGGCGTTGGCGACGAGATCCGCAACGCCAACCTTCGCGAGACCTATCTGGGAGCCTGAGATGGACAACCACACACCCGACGCCGACACGCCCAAGGCCAAGCTCATCTGGAGCCGGCTCGGAGGACAGCTCGGCGTTGCGCTCTGCGCCCTGGGCTTCCTGCTCGTCTTCCTCGGATGGAACGGCGCCGCCAGCGTCGACCGCGTGCCGAGCCAGTTCCCCTACCTGCTCTCGGGTGGGGTCGCCGGCCTGTGCTTCGTGGTGCTCGGCGTGGGCATGCTCGTCGTCCAGAACCAGCGCGCCGACCGCGCTGCCCTGCAGGCGACGCTGCGCGAGCTCCAAGAGGCACTCGAGCGGGCCGGTCTCGCCCAAGGAACGGGCGACCAGCGCAAGCCTTTCGCCAAGCCCGGGCCCCGGCCGGTGGCCGTCGCCGCTGTGGCCGCGCCCGTGGAGGAGCAGCCCGTCGACCTCACCCAGGCGACCGAGCTCCCCAATCTGGAGCCGGTGCCGGTCGAGCCCATGCCTGCCAAGCCACGCGCCAGTCGAGCCAAGCCACGGAAGTCTTGACCCCAGCGGCTACACGCGCCGGAGGGGCGGAAGCGGCTCCTGGTCGAGCGGTGCCACCAGCAGGCTGACGTCGGTGAGGATCGCGCCGTCCGCCGACACCAGGATCGGGTCGGCCCGTACGGCCACGATCTCGGGCACCTCCTCGACGAGCGCCGCGATCTGTAGGAGCACGCGCTCGAGGGCAGCGCGACTCGGTGCGTCGAGCACAGCCCCCACACGCGAACCAGCGACGAGCCGTTGGGCATCGAGGTCGGTGAGCGGGAGCACGCGCACATCGACCTCGTGGTCGAGGGCCGCTGCCGCGCCCCCCGGGCCGATCGCCAGCACCGGCCCGACCTCGGGATGGTCCTGGATCGACACCGCCACATCGATCCCCCTCGCCACCATCGGCTGCACCGTGGCGGGGAACATCCGCTCGCCGAGGCCGTCGACCATCCGCTCCCACGCCGCTCGCAACGCGGTCTCGTCGGAGAGGTCGATCGCCAACCCACTCGCGGCCGTCTTGGCAATCGCCTCACGCCGCACGGCCTTGAGGACCATCGGATAGCCGACGGCCATCGCCGCCTCGATCGCGGCATCGAGAGTGGTGACCTCGTGGGTCTCGGTGCGCGTCAGGCCAAGGGCCTCCAGCACGACGTTCGTGGCGCCCAGATCGAGCCAGGTGTCGCCACGGAGCACCGCCGTCTGCACCGTCTCGCGCGCGGTGACGGCAACCGGCGCGTCGAGCTCGGCGGCCTGCCCTTCGGGGAGCGCGAGCCACCCGGCATAGTCCGCGACTCGGCCAAGGGCGCGGGCGGCGGAGTCGATCGCGTCGTAGACCGGAACGCGCCCCTCCGTGCCCTCGTCGCCATCGTCACCACGACTGGTGCCGTAGAAGCACGCCACCACCGGCACCTCGGGGTTGCGTCGGTGGGCCACGTTCAGCGCAAGACGAACCTCGGCCGGCGAGCCTCCCAGCGATGGCGCGTAGAGCACGAGGACCATGTCCACTGCAGGGTCGGCGACCAGCGCGTCGATCGCCCGCTCGAAGTCGCTCGCCGTCGCCTGCAGTCCGAGATCCACCAGCGGGTCGAGGCCTGACGCCTCGCTTGGTTGCGCCAGCGGGAGCCCGGCGCGCACCACGGCATCGCCCGCGATGGCCAGCGATCCTCCGGCGTTTCCGAGGACCGCGACGCGCCGACCAGCCGGGAGGGGCTGGCTCACCAGCAGGCGGGTGGTCTCGAGCAGGTCGAGCAGCGTGGGCACCCGGATCACACCCGTCTGGCGCAGCAGCGCCTCCTGGGTTGGATCGGAGGAGTGCCCCGACTTCACCGCGACGACCGGCTTTGCGCGGCTCAGCTGGCGGGCCTGACGGCTGAAGTGGCGCGCATTGCCGAACGACTCGATGTACATGCACACGACATCGGTGCCGTCATCGTCCTCCCAGTACTGCAGCATGTCGTTGCCGGACACGTCGGCGCGGTTGCCCAGGGCCACGAACGACGAGATGCCCAGACCAACCTCACGGGCCTGGGCGATGATCGCTGCACCGACCATTCCCGACTCGGACAGCAACGCCACCCGACCGGGCAGTGGCACGGCGTTGGCGAAGGTGGCGTGGAGGCGAACCTCGGGATCGGTGTTGATGATCCCGAGGCAGTTCGGTCCCACCAGCCGGATCCCCCAGGAGCGAGCGACGCGCAGCACCTCCGCCTCCAGCGCGGCGCCCTCGGCGCCAACCTCGGCGAAGCCGCTGGAGAGCACCAGCACGCCGTACACCTGCTTGCGGCCGCACTCCTCCATCACGCCGGCCACGGCCTCAGCGGGCACGACGACGATGGCGAGGTCGATGTCGTCGGGGATGTCGAGGATGCTCGCCACGGCCCTGACAGTGCCGACGTGATCGGCCTGCGGGTTCACCGGGAACACCGGCCCTTGGAACGCGCCGCGCTGCAGGTTGCGGAGGAGCTCGTGGCCGATCGTGCCGGGCGTGCGGCTGGCCCCGATCACCGCAACGCTCCGAGGCGACAGGAGCCGCCGAACGGCTTCCGACGCGGCCCGACGGGCGCGTGCGTCGATGGCTGCCTCTGCCTCCGGTGTGGGCATCAGCCCAAGCCGCACCTCCACCACCCCGTCGGCGAACTTGGTGGTGGTCTCGAACCCCGCGGCTGTGAACACACCGATCATCTTTCGGTTGGCCGGGAGCACCGAGGCCGTGAAGGCGGTGACCCCGATCTCGCGGGCCCGAACGGCCAGGTGCTCGAGCAGCACAGTGGCGAGACCCCGCCCGTGGTTGGCATCGTCGACGAAGAAGGCGACCTCCGCCTCGGCACGGTGACGCCACCGGTCATAGCGGGCCACACCGATCATCTCGTCGCCGCGGATGGCGATCAGGGCCATCCGATCCACGTAGTCGAGCTGGATCAGGTGGTCGACGTCACGCTCCGACAGGCGGGGGCGGGGGCTGAAGTACCGGTAGTAGATGCTCTGCGGCGACTGCCGGGCGTGGAAGGCGAGGAGCATCGGCCCGTCCTCGGGACGGATCGGTCGCACGTGGGCCGTCGCTCCATCCGCGAGCACCACGTCGGTCTCGAACTCGGCCGGATAACCGTCGGTGGTGGCCACGGCGGGTGCGTCGTCATCCGCCGCGTCCATGCGCGCAACCTACTTTGCTACGACGACGACCGGGCCCGACGGGACTGACGCACGAGGTGCACCACGGCACCGCTGACGCTCACCACGAGAAGACCGAGCAGACCGAGCTGTAGGGCTCCACCAGGGTCGCCAGCTTCCGTGGGGGCGTGACCGGAGTTGGGTCGCGGGATGATGTGCGGCGTGGTCATGCCGGTGGGGGGTGTGTCCTGGGCCAGCGCGTTGGAAGGCGCCAGCGCCACCAACGTGAGGGCGAGGGCGCCCGAGAGCACGCCGAGGAGGACCCGACAGCGCATGCGGCGACTCGCTACCGGGACCGACGCCGGCGGCGGGCCGGGCCGGCGGTCGCGGCGGCGGCGGCGTCGGACGCGTCGATGGTGTGGGTGCCGTCGAGGTCCCAGATCCAGCGGCCACCGTCGTTGCGGAGGCGGCCCAAGGCGACCTCGGCCAGGGCTCGGTCGGTGAAGGCCACCACATCGTGCCCAGCCGCGGCGCCGTTGCGGGCCGCGCGCTCGAGGAACCCGACCGTGCCGTCCAAGGCACCGGCGGGGGCACAGACGATGGCCTGGGCGATGATGTCGCCTTCGAACGCTGCTTGCTCGGCCCCCGCCAGGTCCCACTTCAACGACGGGTCAGCCACCACGGCGACCAGCACATCGGGGTGCTGGCGATGGAGGTGCACGAGCGCCTGGTGCAGCTGAGCCAGCGAGAGCGTGGCCCGCCGAAAGCCGGCCACCATGCCGGCATCGACGAGGACGAGAGTCGAGGCGGCCATGGGCCTCCGACGCTACCGGACCAGGGGTAGGGACCTTGGTCCCCCGCGGCCGTGCCTGCTGGCCCTGCCTGCGCGGGCGGCCTTCCAGGACGATCAACCCATGAAGCGCCCCATCGAAGTCCTGGTCCTGGAGAACCGTCGCGGCGCGGCCCGCAGCGCGGCCGCCGAGCTCGAGGCGAGCGGTCACCACGTGCATGGCTGCCATGCACCGGGCGAGCCGTCATTCCCGTGCCGGGGGGTGGTGGATCCTGCCGATTGTCCCCTCGACGGGTCGATCGACGTCGCCCTGGTGGTGCGCGAGCACATCCATCCGAACCCCTCCGCCTACGAATCAGGCGTGGCCTGCGCGCTCCGACGAGGCGTTCCCGTGGTCGAGGTGGGCTCGAGCATCCTCGACCCGTTCGACCCCTTCATCACCGCCCGCGTCGGAGACAAGCCGGTCGTCGCCACCTGCGAGGACGCCATCGAGACGTTCTACGCACCGCTCCTGGACGACATCCGGCGGCGTTGTGCCCCGCTGTTGGAGGCCGAGGGCATCGACCCCTCGAAGCTCGTCAGCCACATCGAGCTCGTCGGGTCACGGCTTCAGGTCCACCTCGACCTGCTCGCACCGACGAGGGAGAGCGTGTGCGAGTCGCTCGCCGTGCGCGCCCTCGATGCCGTCCGGGCCGGCCGACGCACCTACGACGGGATCAACGTGCAGGTCCACCAAGGCGAGCCCGAGGACCTGACCGATCCGAAGGGGGGCTGAGGTGCACCAGCAAGCAGCCAACAGCGGGATCGAGATGGTCGATCGCGACGACTGCGTCGTGCTCCTCCGGGCCGACGAGATCGGGCGGTTGGCGGTCATCGATGGGGGTCGCCCCGTCATCTTCCCTGTGAACTACGCGATGGACGGCGAGGACATCGTGTTCCGCACGGCACCCGGCACGAAGCTGGAGCAGGGGCCGCGGGCGCCGGCCTGCTTCGAGATCGACGGGTTCGACCGCACGCACCATGCCGGGTGGAGCGTCGTGGTCACCGGCCGTCTCGAGGAGGTGACGCCGTACAACGGGTCACTGTTCCCGCATGTGCGCGACCTCCCGGTCCACCCGTGGGCGGATGGTCCCAAGGACCACATCATGCGGCTCGTTCCCGCCTCCATCACGGGGCGACGCATCCAGGGAACGTGATGGACCGCGACGACCTCGCCGACGTGCAGCTGGTCTCGCTCACGCCAGGCGAGGTGGTGGCGCCCCGCAAGGTGCTGCGGCTGGCCGCGATGGTGGACGCCATCGTCGAGGAGCTCCACGCCCAGCCCCTCGATGGCGCCAGCCGGGCGCGGATCCGGCTGATGTACCGCGATGCGCTCGTGGAGGTCGGCAGCTCGCTCTCTGATCCCCTCCTCGATGAGTTGGCGCGCCTCCAGCCGGCGCTGCGCAGGTGCTCCGACGACGAGCTCCGGATCGACATCGCACTGCTCGCAGGGTGGTTGCGAGGACTGCGCTTCGGTCTCGCCACCGCGGAGGTCTCCTACGTGCTCGAGTCGAGCGACGATGCCTGACCGCTGCCGCCACGACGCGACGCCCCGGTCAGGTGGGTCGCCCCTAGGGTGACGCCGACCTGAGGAGATCTTCATGGACATCCAGAGCCTGTTCGGCTTGCCCCGGGAACCTCACTGCACGGGTGGGCGATGGGGGACTCGAACCCCCGACCTCCTGCGTGTCGAGCAGGCGCTCTAACCAACTGAGCTAACCGCCCGTGAGGCGATGACTGTAGCAGCGGGCCCACGGGCGGCCGAAGCCGGTCAGTCAGCGGCATCCCGGGGGTCGTCGATGCCCTGCTCGTCGCGTTCGGCCATCCGCTCGCGCTCTTCCTCGGCTGCGTCGTCGATGAGGTCGTCGACCTCGTGCTCGACCTCCTCGCGCAGCTCGACGAGATCCTCGGCGTCGCCGTTCTCTGTTGCGTCAGTCATGCGTGGTGCCCTTCCCGAACTGTGCCGCGCCGAGACTCGCTCGGCCCGGGGGCGATTCGATTGGTGAGCGTGCCGATCCCGTCGACGGCCAACGACACCTCATCGCCCGGCTGCAGCCAGGGGTAGCGCTCCCGGCCGTGCACCAGGCCCAGCTCCAGGATGCAGCCCGTGCCGACCGTGCCCGAGCCGATCACATCGCCCGGCCGCAGACGTGTCGACCGTGACGCGTGGGCGAGGAGCGCCCCCCACCCAAAGTGCAGGTCGGCCAGCTCGCCGCGGCTCCACTCCAAGCCGTTCACCGATGCCGTCATGACGCCGCACGGCGCGCCGTCGCTCCCCAGCACCTCGTCGGGGGTGACGAGCACCGGGCCGAGGGAGGTGGCGAAGTCCTTCCCCTTGGCCGGGCCCAGCCCGAGGGCCATCTCCTGACGCTGCAGGTCGCGGGCCGACCAGTCGTTCATCACGGTGAAGCCCGCCACCACACCGAGCCACTCGGCTGGGTCGACGTCGGTGCACTCGACGCCGACCACGGCGGCCACCTCCAGCTCGTAGTCGAGCTCTGCGGTGCCGGGCCGCGTCACGAGCTCGTCGGGACCGATCACCGCCGCCGGGTTCGTGAAGTAGAAGACGGGCAGCTCGTACCAGCTCGGGTCCATCTCGAGCCCCCTCGTGCGACGGGCCGTGGCCACATGCGCTTCGAAGGCGTAGAAGTCGCGGATCGACGGAGGCTCGGGCACGGGGCACAGGAGCGTGACCTCGCGCACAGGCTCGGGCTCGCCACAGTCCAACGAGCCGAGATCGCGCAGCATGGCCAGCTCCAGGAGCAGCGCCTGCCCCTCGACGCCCACGCCCGAGCCCATGGACGCGACAAAGCCGTCGACCTGGGAGTCGACGGTGGTGTCACCGTCGTCGACCACCACCACGCCGACATGCACGTGGCCGTCTCGACCGGAGCGGTAGCGGGCCAACCTCACGCGTCAGGCCGCCACGACCGGTCGTAGCCCTCCACATCGAGGTCCTTGGCCGCCTCGCCGGGCAAGAGCGCGTGGCGGGCGTCGATCATCACCGCCACTTCGTCGGCCATGCGCCGTTCGCTCGCGGGGTTGGCGGCCGCGGCCGCATCGCGCGCTCTGGCACCAGGCTGGGGGCCGTGGTGGAGCCCGAAGGGGTGCCAGGTGAGCATCCCCTCGGCGATTCCCGCCCGAGAGAAGAACTCTCCCCGGTGGTAGAAGATCACCTCGTCGTAGTCGACGTTGCGGTGGAAGAACGGCAGGCGCAGCGCCTCGGGATCCTCCTCCAGCGGGCGCGGGGCGAACGTGCACACCACGAAGCCGTCAGCCACGAACGTGGTGTGGGCCGACGGCGGCAGGTGATAGCGGGCCGAGGTGACCGGTCGGATGTCGTCCACGTTGAGGCGCATCGGGGCGACGTCGCCCTTCCACCCCACGACGTCGCACGGGTGGAAGGGATAGGTGATCCGCGTGTCGTGGCCGCCGCGCTTGACCACGACCGTGAACTCCCCCGCCTCGTCGATGGCCTCCGCCTCCGGCACCTCGATCACAGCCGGATCGAAGAGGGCGTGGCGACCGAGCATCCCGCGGTCGGGCAGGCGGAACTGCGATTCGAAGGCCTCCACCACGAGCAGCTCGGTGAGTGCGACGGGCTCGACCCGATACGTGGTGCCACGCGGCACGATCAGGTAGTCACCGACGCCGTACTCAAGCGGGCCGTACTCGGTGCGGAGCACACCGGCGCCGGCGTGCACGAAGAACAGCTGGTCGCCGTCGGCATCCCGCAGGAACTCGGGGCGACCACCGACCACCACCCTGAGCCAGGCGATCGAGGTCTGCTGATTGCCGAGCAGCAGGGTGGGCCAGAGGTCGCCATCGTCGGTGAGCCGCCTCGTGTCATACGCGTGATGGGCGGCCGGGCCGTCGACGGCGAGCCAGTCGGTGGGCGCGTGCAGGCGGTAGAGGTGGCTGGCCGGCCCGTAGAAGCCTGATCGCCCGTGCTCCTCCTCCACCGTGCCCGGCGGCAGGCCGACGTGGGCCTGCCGGCTGGTGACCCCTCGCACCCACTGCGGCACACCGTCCATCGAGCTCCCCCTTCGCTGGTGGCTACAGGTTGCCGCGGCGGGCCTGGGCCCGCTCGATCGACTCGAAGAGGGCTTTGAAGTTTCCCTCGCCGAACCCGCGTGCGCCCTCCCGTTGGATGATCTCGAAGAACACGGTGGGGCGATCGGTGAGCGTCTCCGTGAAGATCTGCAGCAGGTGCCCCTCGTCGTCACGGTCCACGAGGATCCCCATCGGGGCCAGCGTGTCCCACGGCAGGGCGACGCCAGCCAGGCGCTCGCGGGCCTCGACGTAGTACTCGGGCGGCACGTCCATGAACCGCACCCCGCGCGCTCGAAGCGCGCGCACGGAGGACACGATGTCGTCGGTGTGCAAGGCGATGTGCTGCACGCCGGGGGAGCCGTAGAAGTCGAGGTACTCCTCGATCTGGCTCTTCCGGCGCCCTTCGGCCGGTTCGTTGATCGGCAGCACGACCTTGTCGTGGTTCCACACCACGGTGGACATGAGCGCCGAGTACTCGGTGGAGATCTGGTCGTCGCTGAAGTGGGTGAGCTGATCGAAGCCGAGCACCTCCTCGTAGTAGCTGACCCACTCGTCGAGGTGTCCCCGCTCCACGTTGGCCACCACGTGGTCGAGTCGAGTGATGCCCACCTCGGGTCCAACCGGGCGCAGTAGGTCGGTCGGTTCGAACTGTGGGGCGAACGGACCCGTGTAGCTGGACCGGTCGAGGAACGTGTGCACCGTCTCGCCGTAGGCCCGGATCGCCGCGTGGTGGATCACGCCGTGGTCGTCGGTGTCGGTCGCGGGCACGCGCTCCGACGCGGCGCCGCGCGCGAGCGCGAACTCGTAGGCCGCCGACACGTCGTCGACGAGGAAGCAGATGTCGCGGATGCCATCTCCGTGCTCGCGCACGTGGACGGCGATGGGGCTCTCGGGGCTGAGGGCGCCCGACACCATGAACCGCATGCTCCCCTGCTGGAGCAAGTAGCTGACCCGGTCACGCCGGCCGGTCTCAGGGCCGGCGTAGGCCACGACATCGAAGCCGAAGGCCGACTCGAGGAACCCGGTGAAGGCGCGGGCGTTGCCCACCCACCACTCGAGGTGGTCGATGCCACCGAGCGTCGGAGCGGGCGTCGGCGCTCCCTCCGGGGACACGGGGCCGGCGACGGTAGTCATCGCTGCACCCCTGCCTCGTGGTCGGCCCAGAGGCCTTCCCAGAAGGCCTGCACCCCGTCGAGCATCCGGCTGGCCCCAGCCAGGAAGCGGTCTTCGTCGAACCACGGTTGGGTGAAGGCCTCCTCGAGCTCGTCGGCGGTGTGGGCTGCGTGCTGCTCCTCGACCTTGTCGTGCCAGGTCCAGAAGGCCAGCGGCAGGTGCTCGCACTCCCGCGCCTTGAAGGCGTCGAGGCCCGCTATCAGCTCCTTCCAGAACCCGGACGCGGCCCAGTGCTCCACCGCGTAGCTGGCGCCCTCCGCAGTGGCTGCATCGTCGGAGCCGTAGACCTCGAGCAGCTCGTCGCAGAAGAAGAGCGTGGATGCCGTCCCGTGCCGCCGCTTGCCCACGTCGTCGAACGTGAGGTCGAGCGGCTTGGCGAAGCGCAAGAGCCACTCGAAGTGCGCGGCGCCGAAGCGGAACCGGCCACCGTCGACCGTTCCCTCCGTGGCGACGAGCTCCGGGTCGGTGTCACCAGCGATGGCGCCCCGTTCGGTCGGCGTGGGGCGGCTGGCGTTGAACACCACGCCGAGCTCGTTCAGCAAGATCTCCTTGCCCGTGCGATAGGTGTCGAGGTCGGCCGCGTTGATCACCTTGCGAAGCTGGGCCTCCACGAACAGGTGGCTGAACACCGAGAACTGCACGGTGAGGTGTCGCACCTCGCCACGAGTGGCCTCCCCCTGTGCGAACCAGCGGGTGTAGCGATTGTCCGCCACGACAGGGTGTCGCGCGACGAGATCGTCCACGCGATCACGGAACGCCGCGATGCTCGGTTTGGTCGTGAGCGCCATGGCGCATCCCCCCTCAGATCGGACGTCTTGCGTCGTCCAGCAGAGAGGACGTGGGCAGCCACGTCAAGCAATCGTCGAAGCACTAGTCAGATTGCGCATCCACCGCGCCGATCTGCTAGACAATCCGCCCATGTTGCCTAGCGGAATCGACACCCTCGACGCCAAGCTCATCCAGGCCATGTGCGAGACGCCTCGTGCGGGGGTGATGGAGCTGGCCCGACAGCTCGGCGTGGCACGGGGAACCGTACAGGCCCGCCTCGACAAGCTCCAGAAGCGGGGCATCATCAGCGGCTTCGACCCCGACCTCGATCTGCAGGCGATGGGCTACGAGGTGCTGGCCTTCGTGACTCTCGAGATCGCGCAGGGTCGGCTGCAGGACGTCATCGCCCACCTGCGGAGCATCCCCGAGGTCCTCGAGGCGCATGCCACCACCGGCCCGGGCGATCTGCACTGCCGCATCGTCGCCCGCACCAATGCCCACCTCCAGTTCGTGCTCGGTCGGGTGCTCGAGGTGCCGGGCATCGTGCGCACCACCACGCAAATCGCGCTCAGCGAGCAGGTACGCCACCGAGTGCTGCCGCTCGTTGCGCAGGTGATCGACGAGGCGGACGACGCGCCCGTCGTACGCAAGCCCGCTCGCCGCTGACCGCGCGACAGCCGTCTGGGGAAGTCGACGGCTGCGGCCGTATCGTCGCCGCCATGGCCGACCCCGACTCTGCCCCGGGCGCTGACAGCAACGCCGTTCCCTGGTCTCCCACGCCGCCGCTGCGTCAGCTTTGGCGCCACGCCCAGCGTCATCGCGGTCGCGTCGTCTTCGCCAGCATCTTCTCGGTGCTCAACAAGATCTGCGACGTGGCGCCCGAGATCCTGATCGGTGCCGCTGTCGACGTTGTGGCCAACAGGGGGCAGTCCTTCGTGGGTCGGCTCTTCGGCATGGAGGACCGCTTCCAACAGCTGACGATCCTGGCGGTGGTCACCGTCGTCGTATGGATCCTCGAGTCGATCACCGACTACATCGCCGACATCACCTGGCGGAACCTGGCCCAATCGATCGAGCACGACACCCGCATGGAGGCCTACGCCCACGTGCAGCACCTCGAGCTGGCCTACTTCGAGGACCGTTCGTCGGGTGGGCTGATGGCCGTGCTCAACGACGACGTGAACCAGCTCGAGCGGTTCCTCGACATGGGGGCCAACGAGCTCATCCTCACCGTGGCCAACGTGATCCTGGTGGGGCTCACCTTCGCGATCATCTCCCCGATCCTGGCCCTGCTCGCCTTCTTGCCCATCCCCGTGATCGTCGTCGGCTCGCTCCGGTACCAGCGGACGCTCGAGAAGCGCTACGACGCCGTGCGCGCCGCGGCAGGTCGGATCGCCGACACGCTGACGAACAACCTCGGCGGCATCGCCACCATCAAGGCGTTCAATGCGGAGGACCGCGAGGTCGAGCGCGTTGCGGTCGACAGCCGTGCGTACAGCGCCGCCAATGCCGACGCCATCCGCTACTCCAGCGCCTTCATCCCACTGATCCGCATGGCGATCCTGGCCGGCTTCACGATGACCCTCGTCGTTGGGGGTCGCGCTGCCCTGAACCGCCATCTGGAGCTCGGGCTGTTCTCCGTCCTCGTCTACATGACGCAACGACTCCTGTGGCCGCTCACCCGCCTCGGCGAGACCTTCGACCTGTACCAGAGGGCCATGGCCTCGTGCCGCCGCATCTTCGGCCTGCTGGAGGTGCAGCCGTCGATCCGGCCCGGTGAGCGCGACCTCCCCACGCCCGTCGCCGGCGCCGTCCGATTCGATGACGTGCACTTCGCCTACGGCGACGGTTCGGCCGGCGAGGTCCTCAAGGGCCTGACGCTCGACATTCCGGCGGGTGAGACACACGCCATCGTGGGCGCGACGGGCGCCGGCAAGAGCACGATCGTGAAGCTGCTCTTGCGCCTCTACGAACCCACCGCCGGCGCCATCACCGTCGACGGCGTGCCCACCGATGAGCTCACCTGGCGGTCCCTACGAGGGACCATGGGGTTCGTCAGCCAAGACGTGTTCCTCTTCCAGGGCACCGTGCGCGAGAACCTCACCTACGGCCGGCCCGACGCCACCGACGACGACGTGGTGCACGCGGCCACGCTCGCCGAAGCCCACACCTTCATCCAGGCACTCCCCGACGGCTACGACACGATCGTGGGCGAGCGCGGCCAGAAGCTGAGCGGTGGCCAGCGCCAGCGCCTCACGATCGCCCGGGCGATCCTTCGCAACCCGGCCATCCTCGTGCTCGACGAAGCCACCTCAGCGGTCGACAACGAGACCGAGGCAGCCATCCAGCGCTCACTCACCCGCGTCTCGGCCGACCGCACCACCATCGTGATCGCCCACCGCCTGTCCACGGTGCGCCACGCCCATCGCATCCATGTGCTCGAGGCTGGCGAGGTGATCGAGGAGGGAACCCACGAGGAGCTGGTGGAGCTCGGTGGCCTCTACGCCGCCCTCTGGCGCGTCCAGACCGGCGACGCCGCTGTCACCACCCCCAACAGCTGACAACCCCACAGCTTCTGTGTGCACCCAGCCACGCATTGCGTGGCTGGGTGCACACAGAAGCCGTCAGTCATCGGGGGCAAAGCCTTGACGGAGGGTGTTCTCGGTGCTCACCCTCGGGTCGAGGAAGTGATGGAGGTAATCGGGGCCGCCGGCCTTGGAGCCGAGCCCGCTCATGCCGTAGCCACCGAAGGGCTGGCGACCCACCACTGCGCCGGTGATGTGACGGTTGAGATAGACGTTGCCCGCGCGGAGCTCGCTGGCCGCTCGTCGGAGGTGCACCGGCGAACGGGAGAACAGGCCGGCCGTGAGCGCGTAGTCGGTGCCGTTGGCGAGCTCGAGGGCATGGTCGAAGTCACGAGCTCGGAGCACCGCGAGCACCGGGCCGAAGATCTCCTCGGTGGCGATCGGCGCGCTGGGATCATCGACGGCCACGATCGTCGGAGCGGCGAACCAGCCACCGGCGGGCACGTCTTCGCTGTGGAGCAGCACCGTGCCCTGCGACGGCGCTCGATCGACGTAACCCCGGACCCGTTCGTGGGCATCAGCATCGATCAGGGGGCCAACCTGCACCCCCGCAGTGGCTGGGTGACCGAGCAGGAGCTCGCGGGAGCAGCCCACCAAGCGCGCCACGACGCTGTCGTACACCGCCTCGAGCACCACCAGGCGAGACGCAGCGGAGCACTTCTGTCCGGCGTAGCCGAACGCTGAGTAGGCCGCCGCCGGCACGGCCTGATCGGGGTCGGCATCGGCGTCGATGATGAGCGCGTTCTTCCCTCCCAGCTCGCACACCAACTTCTTGATGTGGTGCTGCCCGGCCTGGGGAGTCGCCGCAACGCGGTTGATCTCCAGCCCCACCGCCTTGGAGCCCGTGAACGCGACCACGGCGACATCCGGGTGGGCCACGAGGCGCGCCCCCACGTCTTCTCCCAGACCCGGCAGCAGCTGGAACACCCCCGGCGGCGCACCAGCCGCGACCAGCGCCTCGGTCAGGCGCCAGGCCACAGCGGGGGTCTGCTCAGCCGGCTTGAGGATGACGGGGTTGCCAGCCGCGAGGGCAGCGACCGTCATGCCGCAGGGGATGGCGAGGGGGAAGTTCCACGGCGAGATGACCGCCGTGACCCCCTTGCCCTGATACGTGAGCCGGTTCGCCTCGCCGGGAGGCGACTGCACCAGCTGCGCCGACGCGGCGGCGAGGCGGAGGATCTCGCGGCCGTAGTACTCGCAGAAGTCGATGGCCTCACACACGTCGCCGTCGGCCTGATCCCACGGCTTGCCCGCCTCGTAGCACTCGAGCGCGGCGATGTCGTCTCGCCGCTCGCGCATCCAGTGGGCGGCGCGCAAGAGCAGACCCGCCCGCTCTGTGACCGGAGTGGCACGCCACGCTGGCGCGGCGCGGAGCGCGGCGGCCACCGCCGCATCCGCATCGGCGGCCGTGCACGAGGCCGAGGTGGCCACGATCGCATCGAAGCACGCCGGGTCGACCGAGATGATCGTGGCCGAGGTGCGAACCTGCTCGCCGTCGATGAGCGCTGGCACGCTGGCCCCGGGCCACGTGCCACTGCTCGATGGGCGGAGCCCGCGACCCGACGGGGCCGCCGGGCCCTCGATCCGTGCTGCCCCAATCTGCTCCACGGCCACCGCGAAGGCGGCCCGAGCCGAGGGTCGGCGCCACTCTCGGAGGGGCTCGGGCTCATACGGCGTGGGGGCGAGCGGGTTGCTCTCCCCCACGACCGGGGCCTCGGTGGGCCCGGGCAGTTGGTCGACGTCGGGCGGGGCGATGAGCGCATCGAGCGCTCGACCCTCGGCGAAGCGATGGCGCACGAAGCTCTCGTTGGAGGTGTTCTCGAGCAGGCGCCGCACGAGGTAGGCCATGCCGGGCACCAGCTCACCCACCGGGCCGTACACCCGCAGGCGCAGGCCCAGCCGCTTGATGGCCGCGTGGACGGGCTCGGCCATCCCGTAGAGCAGCTGGATCTCGTAGGCGTGGTCGGGGAGGCCGAGCCGTCGGCCATAGCTCACCGCGTAGGCCAGCGAGCGAAGGTTGTGCGACCCGAAGGCCGCCCGCACCTCGCCGTGGTGGTCGTGGAGAAGCCGAGTGCAGCGCTCGTAGCTGGCGTCGGTCTCCTCCTTGCGGTCGAAGACGGGCGGCTCCCAGCCGGCCGCACGAGCGTGCACCGTCTCGGCATCCCAATAGGCGCCCTTCACGAGGCGGACGGTGATCGGGTGGGCGCGGCTCCCCGACCAGGCGATCAGGTCGGCGAGGTCGTCCCGGGCGTCTCGCAGGAAGGCCTGGATGACCACGCCGGCGTGCACCTCGGCGAACTCGGCCTCGCTGAGCAGCGAGCGGAACAGCGTGAGCGTGATGTCCTTCGCGTCGTAGTGCTCCATGTCGAAGTGCACGTGGGCGCCCCGATCGCGAGCGCGACGCAAGATCGGCCGGATCCGCGCCCGGGCCGACTCGAGGCCCTCGGCGCGACTCAGGGGCTCGTAGTGGGTGGCGAGGGCTGTGGGCTTGATGCTGACGTTGACGCGCGGCAGCGCACCGAGATCGTCACGCTCGAGGTGGTCGTCGGGAGCCCATCCAGGGGCGGCATCGCAAAGAGCATCGAGCAGCTCGAGCACGCGGGCCTGGTAGCGATCGGCCTCCGCGGCCACCACTGTCTTCTCGCCAAGCAGGTCGACCGTGGCCGCACTGCCACTGCGCCACAGGCCATGCAGCTCGGCGACCGCCTCGGCCGGTGTCTCGCCCACGATGAACTGCTGCGCCATGCGGGCAATGTTCTTGCGGGCGACGCGGGCTTCGATGGCGGTGCCGAAGGGCACCTTGTCCGCGAGGTCGACGCCGAGGTCGAGTGCCTTGGGCACGCCGACGCCGTCGAAGTACTCGGCCACATGGCGAGCGATGTCATCGTTGCCATCGAGGGCCGGGAAGACATCGACGAACCGGAACAGCTGGGTCTTGAAGTCCGGGCGTGACATCGCCCAGTCCATCATCCGGTCGCTCCACCACGACATGCGGAACACGCGCGATCGTTCGCCATCGCCGAGCTCGGCGATGCGGCGCGCCAGCGCCTGGGTGTCGCGCTCGACGGCCGCTGGATCCATCGCGGGGACGGTATCCCTGGAATCGCTCGACGGGGGCGGGCTCAGTGGCCCGCTCCCCGTTGAGCGATGCGTGCTACTTGACGGCGTCCTTGAAGGACTTGCCGACCTTGACCTTCGGCACGGTGGCAGCGGCGATCTGGATCTCCGCTCCCGTCGCGGGGTTACGCCCGGTACGGGCGGCACGGTCCGCCCGCTCGAAGCTCAAGAAGCCGGGAATCTGGACCTTGCCACCTCCCGCCACCGTGCTGGTGATCACATCTTCGAAAGCACCGAGCACCGCACCAACAGTCGCGTTGGACTGTCCGGTCTTCTCGGCAACGGCACTGACGAGTTCGGCCTTGTTCATCGGGGCCCTCCTCAAGGGGTCAGATCAGGCGAAGGTCACCGTAAACGCAGGCGTCCGTGCGTTGGTGGATGCTCGCGGCTAGGCGCCATGGGCGTGATCGCACAGGCGCTGCTCACCCGCGGCGATCGTGCCACCGGCCACACCCTCGAGGGCGGCGAAGGGTCCGCACGGGTGAGGCTGGATCCACACGTGGATCATCGGCGTGGCAGCGCCCTTGGTGAGGCCCGGGGCACAGTTGCCGTCGACGTCGGTGAGCCCGGCCACTTTGGGGCCGGCGAAGCAGAGGTTGTCGTGCACGTGCCATTGCGTGAGCTTGCCGCCCACCTCGGGCACGTCGGCAAGCGTGTCGCCAGGGTTCAGCATGAACATCGCCGCAGCCAGTCGCTTCGGCGTGACGGACGTGTCGTAGACCAGCGACTCGGGGTAGTCGGGGTCGAGGATCTTGTCGTCGTTCATGTTGGCCGCGTTGAGGTAGTGCTCATGGCCGAGGAAGCCATCGCCGATCGACACGAACCCCATCGCTTCCGCTGTAACAGGATCAGCGAACTTGGGAAGGCGCATGATCGCGACGGCGAGCAGGTTCTCGGCACGCGCCTGCTGCTGGGGCGTGACGCCCTCAACCCCGCCCAGGTCGAGCGGCAAGGTGGGGTCGTAGGGCTTGGGTGGAACGGCCGAGGCGACCTGGTCGGTGGCACCGGTCGCACCAGTGGCGTGCCCGTGCACGGCACCGGCCGCACCAGTGGTGTGCACGTGCGTGCCGGCGGCGAGCATGCCCGGCACGGCGGCCGCAGCCACGAGCACCGCGAAGCCACCGGTGAGCAGCGGACGCGCCGACAGCCGGCGATCACCCAGGTGGAACAGGACGGCGATCACCGACACGACAGCCAGGACAGCCAGCGCGGCGGCGAGCCCGTCGGCAGTCTGGACCGGCTCCTTCACGTCGAGGCCCTTGACGAAGGACAGCCCGTTGCGCTTGGCGACCACCCACCCCACGAAGAACGCGGCGTTGGCCAATCCGCCCAGGGCGAGGAGCAGACGACCCGGGCGAGCGAGCGCGAGAGCACCCCAGCCGAGCTGGATCGCGGCAACGACGGTGAACACGACCATCGCCTGGCGGTGCTCGCTGTGGGCCCCGATGGCCGCCGCGTGCACGGCGCCGGCCGCCAGCGATGCGCCGCCGGCGATGCTGAGCCAGCCCAGCTCGCCGATGGCGGCGAGCGAACGGCTCGGATGGAGCTCGCGGTCTAGAGCGATGGCCACGGCGATGTTCCCCCGAGTGTGAGCGACGGATGTTGTGCGAGTGCGGATACGCGTGATGGAAGTGCCAGAGGAGCATACGATCCGTCGCTCCGAAGCGACGTGTCGGGAACATTTCGGACAGTGCTCAGCCCTGGGGGCGGGCGGCCACCAGCACATCGCGCAGGATGGAGCGATCCACGCGGTGGACGAACGATTCGTCGCCGGCCGCCGATCGGAGCTCGAAGCCAGCACCGGTCACGAGCACCTCGAGCGTGGCACGGGGCAGCGTGTTGCGGTTCCAGGCCAGAGCCATCGCCGCGCCAGGAACCATGAGGTCGAACCACACGGGCAGCGCGTCGCGCAGGAGGTTCGCCGGTCCTCGCTCGAGTCGTCCGCTGTCCACCTGGGAACCGTGGTGCACCCCGTAGGGAAGATCGCAGACCAGCACGTCGATCGATCGTGCCTTCAGGTGGGCGCGGGCGCCTAGCGTGTCGTCGTGGATGATGTCGACCACGCGGTGGGAGCTCCGGTCCTTGCCACGGCCGTAGGTGACTGTGATCCGGTGCGCCGGCGTGTCCCGCCCCTTGCGGAGCTTGGCCTGCTCGAGCTGGTGCTTGAGGCGCTTGTCCTTCATCCAGGTGAGGATGAACTGCGTGTAGGCCTCCACGTCGCGCTGGTCGAGCTCGATCCCCGTGGCGTCCATGCCGTACACCACGGCCCGGTTGAGCGACGTGCCCCGCCCGCATGCGGGATCCAGCAGTCGCACGCGCTCGCCCGCGAGCAGGCGGCCGAACGCATCGCCGCTCTCCGCCAACGCCAAGTTGACGAGGAGGTGGGTGAAGGCTTCGTTGGTCTTCCCGGCGTAGCGCTGGATCGTGACGACGTCGTCGTCCATCCGGGCGAGCGGGGCCACCGGGCAGGGACGGAGCAGCGCGCCTTCCACCTCGAAGAGCGCGTGCAGCGACGAAAGGTTGGCGACCACGGCCAGCTGGTCAGCGTTGAACGACTCGACGGCGTCGACGAGCAGGTAGTCCACGCCGGCGATCGGCTCGCGGCGCGTCGCCGTCACCACGCCGCCGAGCTGGGTGCGGTCGAGCACCTCGAGCTCGGCCACGGTCAGGGCGAACGACGCCTCGCCATAGACCCGGTTGGCGCTGGCGCGCAGCAGGAGAGCATGGGTCGACACGGCGCTGGTCTAGTGCGCCGGGATCTGGCATCCCCCGTTGTGCGATCGTTCGATATGTGTTACTGATGGTAACCATGCTTGCCCACATCGCCCAGAACGGCACATCCGGGACGCTTGGCGGCTCCTCGCTTGCGTCGTGGACGCCCTTCTGGACCCTCGTGGTGATCTACGCCGCGCTGGTCGTCGGCTGCTTCGCGCTCGGTCGTCCGTCCGAGCGCCGGTGGCCGATGCTGCAGCCGCTGTCCCGGGTGCCCGACGGTCTCACCCGGGTGACCGGGATCCCCGGTTGGGCGGCCGTCGCCATCGGCATGGCCCTCTATGGGCTGCTCGTGGCCGGTCAGGGCTTCTACTCCGACGTGTCCTGGCACATCGCGCTCGGGCGCGACGACGCCCTCATGACCGCACCCCACAGCGGGATCCTGCTCGGCCTCGTCATGATCCTCGGCGGCGCGGTGCTCGGCACGGTCGTCGCCACCTTCGAAGGGGTCGACGGCCTGCGCCTCGGCGCCCTCCGCATCCCGAGGTCGCTCCTGCCGCTGTGGGCCCTCGGCCTGGGCGCGGTATCCGGGTTCCCGCTCGATGAGGTGTGGCACCTCGAGTACGGCGTGGACGTCACCATGTGGAGCCCCACCCACATGCTCATGATCCTCGGGGCCACCTTCACGGGCTTGGCGGCCTGGTTGATCCTCGCCGCGTCCGGTGTGCGCGCCACCGACGGTCGGTGGGGACGAGGGGCGCACGTCGTGTGCGGGTGGCTCACGCTGCAGGGTCTGCTCGCGCCCCAAGGCGAGTTCACCTTCGGTGTCCCGCAGTTCAGCCTGCTGTTCAGCCCGATCCTCGTGTGCCTGGCCGCCGGTCTCGGCCTCATGGCCATCCGGCTCGTGCACGGCCGCTGGTGGACGCTCGGCATCGCGGTGGTGAGCTTCGCCATCCAGGCGTCGGGGTACCTCAACCTCGGCGGCGGCGACGGCGGACCGATCGACACGCGCTTCGGCGCCACCTTCCTGGCCAGCGCCGTGGTGGTGGAGCTCGTCGCCATCTGGCTCGGTACGCACCACAAGCTGCGCCTCGCCGTCGTGAGCGGTCTCGGCATCGGGACCGTGGGACTCGCCGGCGAGTGGGCCTGGAACGCACACGCGTGGCAGCCCTGGACGTCGGCGCTGCTCCCCGAGGCCGTGCTCTACGGCGTGGTGGCGGCCATCGGAGCCGCCGTGCTCGGCGTGGCCTTCGCCGGCGCCATAACCGGCGACGACGACGACGGCCCGTCCGGGCCGGCGCGGCACCATGCGCTTCCGGGCGCCGCGATCGTCCTCGCCGCGGCGGCCTGCCTGGCTGTGATCGTGCTCCCCATGCGACGGCCCACCGGCGACGTCGAGGCGACCATCCACCTCGATCCGGCGGGGTCGGGCGCCGCCTACGTGGAGGCCACCGTGTCGCCACTCGATGCAGCTGACCACGCCTACTGGTTCCAAGCCACCTCCTGGCAGGGCGGCGGCCTGGTGCTGGCCGCGATGGAGCCCACCGGAAACCCAGGCCAGTTCCGCTCTGCGAAGCCGGTGCCGGTGAAGGGCCTCTGGAAGAGCCTGCTCCGACTGCATCGAGGGGCCGAGATGATGGCCGTACCGATCTACCTCCCCGCCGACCCCGACATCCACGAGCCAGCCATCCCTGCAGTGGATCGAACGGCGCGCTTCCAGACCGAGCGGCGGTTCCTCCTGCGGGAGACCCACGACGGCAACGGCTGGCTGTCGCCGGTGATCCACCTCACGCTGGTCGGCGTGTGCGGTCTGTGGGCCCTCGCGTTCGCGACGGCGGTGCGCGCTGGGGTCAGGTCGTCCTCGCCGCGGCGAGACGACGCAGCGGAGGCACGGTCTTCGGTGGCTGCTGGCGCGGCGGCAGCGCCGCCAGCAGCTCCTCGCTCGCCAACGTGATGCGCCGCACGGCCCGCTCGAACGCAGCCTCCGTGCGCTCGGAGGTCTTCTGCACCCCACTGATCTTGCGCACGAACTGACGAGCGGCGGCCTCGATCTCCTCGTCGGTGGCCTCGGGCTCGAGGCCTCGCAAGGTGGTGATGTTCCGGCACATGTCAGCGGGCCTCCCCTACGCAGCACACCTCGAGCTCCATGCCATCGGGATCGCGGAAGAACAGCGAGCACAGGTCGCCGAGCATCTGGATCTCCCCGACCTCCTGGGCTCCCGCCGCGGCAAGGCGGGCTGGCATCAGCTCCAGGGTGGCCAGCGAGTCGACGGCGAGGCCGAAGTGGTCGACGGCGCCGCGCCCACCTTGGCGGCGGCGCTCCCCGATGATCTCCTCAGCCGGCACCTCGAACACGTTGAGGGCCGAACCGCCCCCGAGGTCGAGGATCTTCATCCAGGGGTGCCCCTCTCGCTGCACCACCTCACCGATGACGACGGCCCCGAACGCCTCCTCGTAGAACCCCACGGTGCGCGCCATGTCGGAGGTGAGCGTGGCGACGTGGTTGAACCCAGTGGTCAGCGGCATGGACGCATCGTCGCGCATCGTCAGCGCACGCGGTCGACGAACTGCCGCGCCCCACTGTCGATCACCCAGTCGTGGCCATAGCGCACCATCGGCGCGGCCAGTCGGGCCACCGCCTTCAGCAGCCCGTTGCCCGGCTCGAGGTTCGAGACGAGCCGTGCTTCTGATCCCACCAGATGCGACGTGATCTCGAGCTGGGCGTCGCCCACCACATCGCCGGTGATCGATGCCCGCACGGCGTTGGGAGCGCGCACCTCCTCCAGCACCACGTTGAAGCGCACCCAATACGGGAGCGGCGGCTGCACGGTGCAGCGCCACACGGCATCTCCGGTGAGGCCGTCGGCGTCAAAGCGGCGCAGCCACGGCCACCACGACTGGTAGTCGTCGGTCTGGGCGATGGCCGCCCACAGCTCGGCGGGAGCCATCGGGAGGTGGTAGCGCCGGTCTGTGTGGAACCTCAAGGCCGTCAGCCTCCCACGTCACCCAATCCGCGCGCCCCGCCGGTCACCCCGCCTAGCCGTGTCACCGAATCGGGGACGATGTCCCACATCTCGTGACAGGCGGCCGCTCTGCGCCGACGGCACCACCTGGCCAGCGCCAGTCGCGGCGGCGTGCCAGCATCCCGCCATGACGATCAGCGCCTCTGACCTCGGAGTGTCCACCGAACGGCTCGCCCACGTCGACGCCACCATGCATGCCTACGTGGACAAGGGGAAGCTCCCTGGCGTCCAGACCCTCATCAGTCGCCGCGGCGAGCTCGTCCACCACGACTGCTACGGCTTGGCCGACGTGGAGGCGCAGCAGCCGGTCAGTCCGGAGACGATCTATCGGATCTACTCGATGACCAAGCCGATCACGAGCGTCGGCCTGATGATGCTCTACGAGCAGGGCCACTTCCTGCTGGAGAACCCGATCAGCCGCTGGCTCCCCGAGTTCGCCGACGCGCAGGTGTGGGACGGCGGCACTGCGGAGGCTCCACAGAGTCGCCCCGCCGCCCGCGCCATCACCGTGCACGACGTGCTCACCCACATGTCCGGGCTCACCTACGGCTTCCACTTCCAGCACCCACTCGACGAGCTCTACCGCGCCAATGCGCTGGGCGACTTCAGCGAACCGAGCTACGACCTCGCCGAGGGCGTCGGCCGGATGGCCTCGTTGCCGCTGCTGTTCGACCCCGGAACCCGCTGGAACTATTCGATGTCGACCGACGTGTGCGGCCGCCTCATCGAGTTGATGAGCGGCCAGTCGCTCGACGACTACCTCCGCGACCACGTGCTCGGGCCGTTGGGCATGCGCGACACCGCGTTCTCGGCCCCCGAGTCCGAGCTCGATCGCTGCTCGCCGCTCTACACACGGGGTCAGCAGGGCGGGCTGCACCGCATGACCGGACCCGAGTCGATGGTGCGCCCACCCAAGTACCTCTCCGGTGGCGGCGGCCTGGTGGGCACCGCCCCCGACTACTTGCGCTTCTGCCACATGCTGCTGCACGGCGGCGAGCTCGACGGCGTGCGTCTGCTCAGCCCGCGCACGGTCCGCTACATGGCGCGCAACCACCTCCCCGACGGGAAGCTCCTCAACGACATCGGTCAGTCGACCTTCTCCGAGGCGGCCATGGCCGGCACCGGCTTCGGCCTCGGCTTCGCGGTGATCGAAGACGCCGCCGCGCTGCAGAACATGGCCAGCGAAGGCGAGTTCAGCTGGGGTGGCGCGGCGAGCACCGCCTTCTGGGTCGACCCGGTGGAGGAGGTCTGCGTGGTGTTCATGACGCAGCTGCTCCCCAGCGACACCTACCCCATCCGTCGTCAGCTGCGGGCCACCGTGCTGCAGTCGCTCGTGGACTGACCGGGGCCCCTCCACCGGAATACTTGCGTGCACAACAACTGTTGACGGGAGGGACCCTCACCCTCGCACCGCCCCGCAGGAGGCACCATGCCCGCCACCACCGTCGACGACATCCTCGTGCTCCCCCGGATCGCCGATCCCGAACCAACCACCACCCTCGTCCGGCCCACGATCTCGGTCACCACCGCGCCGCGCGGCTTCGAGGGCGAGGGCTTCCCCGTGAGGCGCGCCTTCGCGGGTGTCGACCTCGCCGCGCTGGATCCCTTCGTGCACATGGACCAGATGGGTGAGGTCGAGTGGGAGCCGGGCGCGGCCAAGGGCACCTCGTGGCATCCGCACCGCGGCTTCGAGACGGTCACCTACATGCTCGACGGGGTGATCCAGCACGAGGACTCCAACGGTGGTGGCGGCGTGATCACCGACGGCGAGACGCAGTGGATGACCGCCGGCTCCGGCATCCTGCACAAGGAGGCGCCTCCGGCCGACGTGGTGGCCCGCGGCGGGCTGTTCCAGGGCGTGCAGCTCTGGGTGAACCTTCCGGCCCGACTGAAGATGTCGCCGCCGCGCTACCAGGACATCCGGGGTGGCGAGGTGCAGCTCGTGGCATCGCACGACGGAGGCGCGCTCGTGCGCCTCATCGCTGGCTCGGTCGGCGGGTTCGAGGGGCCGGGGAGCACGCACACGCCGATCGCGCTGCTCCACGCCAGCCTGTCCCCGGGCGCCCGGCTGCGCCTTCCGTGGCGGCCCGACTTCAACGCGCTGGTGTGGGCCTTCTCTGGTTCCGGCACCGTCGGCGCCGACCAGCGACCGCTCACCGGCGGCCAGCTCGCCGTGCTCGGCGCAGGCGACGTCGTGACCATCACCGCCGACGCCGCGCAGGACACCCACACCCCGACACTCGAGGTGCTCGTGCTGGGTGGCCTACCCATTCGTGAACCGGTGGCGGCCTATGGTCCGTTCGTGATGAACACCAAGGCAGAGCTGCAGCAGGCCTTCGACGACTTCAACGCTGGCCGTCTCGGGCGGCTGCCGGAATGACGCTGCGCCTGATCGCCGGTGTGGCCTGCGTGGTCGTCGGCCTGGTGTGGACGCTCCAGGGGCTCGACGTCGTGCAGGGCTCGTTTATGACCGGCCATGGCGTGTGGATCGTGTTCGGCCTCGCACTCGCGGGCATCGGCGTGGCGTTGCTCATCGGCGCCCGCCGGCTACGGCACCTCGACTGACGACCCACCGCTCACGCGGTGTGGTTCAGAGTGGTCCCAATCCGCGAGCAGGGTGCGCAGCGCGGTGAGCAGCACGAGCGGCTGGTCGAGCATGGCGTGGTGGCCCGCTTCGGGGATCTCGATCACAGGAGCGACGCGCCCGAGCGCCTCGTACATCGCGGCGCTGATGTCCTCGGTGACGAGACCGTGCTCGGACCGCAGCAGCGCGAACCGGCAGCGCACCTCGCCGAGGTAGGGCTGTGCGATCCCGCGCATCCCGCCGGCGAACTGCTCGAACACCTGCCGATCGAACTTCCACTGGAAGCCACCATCGACGGCGCGCAGCGAACGCCGGGCGACGTGGTCCATCACGAAGTCGCAGTAGTGGTCCTGAGGCGGCACCGTGCGGAAGCGAGCGAGGGCCTCGTCGACCGACGCGTAGGTGCGCGGGTTCCCGAACGCCTGCTTGAGGCGGTACGACTCCACCTCGGGATCGGGTTCGGTGACGGGTGAGTCGCACACGATCACGCCGGTGAGCTCCTCGGCGTGCAGCGCGGCTGTGGCGATCGTGACGAACCCACCCATGGAGTGCCCGATGATCACAGGCTTGCCTGCGATACCCGCGCCACGGGCGGCGGCCATCACCTCCTCGGTCCACTGCTCGATGTCGTAGGCGTCACGGTGCCCGCTGTCGCCGTGGCCCGAGAGGTCGAGCGCCACCACCCGGAACTCGTCGGCGAAGGTGGCGGCCAGGTGGGTCCACCAGTGGGCGTGGGCCCCACCGCCGTGCACGAACACGAGGCCCCGTCGGCCCGCCTCACCCCACCCCAGGTAGTGGATGGGAACGCCCCCGATGTGCACCTCGCCGTCGACGAAGGGCACGGCGATGGCCCGACGGAACCACTCGGGCGCGTTGTCGAGCACGGGCACGATGTCGCCGGTCACGACGCCGACCGCCAGTCGGTGAACGCGTCCACGGGCGGGGCGACGTACCAGGCGCCGCCTGTCGATCGCGAGAAGTCGGTGAGGCGGTCGGTGAGGCCGTCGCCCTCCCCCACCATCCGGTGCAGCATGCGATGGAGCCGGGTCGTGTCGGAGCTGAACGCGACGAACATCAGACCGTGCTCGAGCACGCCGCCAAACGCGGTCGAGCGCCGGAACACCTCGAGCTCGGTGCCGTCGTCATCTTCGATGACCACCCGGCTGATGTGGGCCCGGGGCGAGCGCACATCATCAGGCAGCTCCGCGCTGGTGGTGCGGTCTCGACCGAACACCTGGCACTGGTCGTCGTGCGCGAGCTGCTCGAACCCGTCGAGGTCGTGCACCCATCGCTGCACCAGCACCACGCTCCCGCCCGCACCAGGTTGTCCTACGGGGATCGTGGCGACAGCCGGCGCGTCGTCGAGGGGCGGGTTCTCCGTGCCGTCCTCGAACCCGGTCATGTCGCGGCTCGCGAGGTAGGTGAACGACGGCTGCTCGGCCACCACGTCGGCCAGCCCGTCGAGCGCTCGCTGCACGGCGCGTGCCAAGTCGAAGACGGCATCTGGTCCGCCGCCGTGCAACCAGATCCAGAGATCGTGCTGATCGGACGGCATCGTGACCGGGTGCGCATCCGCTGTGCCGACGATCGACTCGAAGGGCGCGAGGTCTGCCGGCCGATGATCGGGCAGGACGCGCCTGCAGAGATCGGCACCGAGGCCCACGACGATGTTGACGCCGGCGATCGTGGTGGCGAGGTCGCGCACGTCGCCCAGAGCGCGCAGGAGCGCGTCGCCGTCTAGGCCGGCGCGAACGTCGAGCTGGAGGTGGTGGTGGGAGCGGGTGCCCAGAGCGAAGATGCCCGGCTGGGGGGTCGGAGCCATCTCGTCGACGTTACGCGGCGCCTGGCACCCCGGTTGCGGCGCACCCTCTGTCGGCGCGCTTTCTTTCCGAGACGGTTGCGTTTCGAATCGGGCGTGGATAGATGTGGCCCTCATGCGAGCCGCCCTCCGAGACCCCGACATCGTCTACCGCCGCCGGTGGTTCACGCTCCTGGTGCTGTGCATCAGCCTGATCGTGATCACCCTCGACAACACGATCCTGAACGTGGCCATCCCCACGCTCGCCCACCCGAGGTCGCAGGGCGGCCTCGGCGCCACCGCGAGCCAGCTGCAGTGGATCGTCGACGCCTACACGCTCGTGTTCGCCGGTCTGCTGCTCACCGCCGGCAGCCTCGGCGACCGCTTCGGGCGCTACCGCTTCCTGGCCTTGGGGCTCGCCGTGTTCGGCGTGGGATCGGGGCTGTCGGCGTTCGCGTCGTCGGCCACCGTGCTCATCGCCACGCGCGCCCTCATGGGGATCGGGGGCGCGTGCATCATGCCCTCGACGCTGTCGATCATCACGAACGTCTTCACGGATCCCGCCGAGCGCGGCAAGGCCATCGGCGTGTGGGCGGGCGTGTCGGCCCTCGGCATCGGCCTCGGCCCGATCACCGGCGGGTTCCTGCTCGAGCACTTCTGGTGGGGGTCGGTCTTCATCGTGAACGTGCCCGTTGTGCTCGTCGGGCTGGTGCTCGGGTTCCTGCTCATCCCCGAGTCGAGCGACCCGGGCCACGCCCAGCTCGATCCGGTGGGCGCGCTGCTGTCGATCGTCGCCCTCGGCTCGATCCTGTGGTCGGTCATCGAGGCGCCGGGACGAGGCTGGACCGCACCCGAGATCCTGCTCGGGTTCGTGTTCGGGCTCGGCGTGCTGGCTGCCTTCTTCGCCTGGGAGCTGCACTCCTCCCACCCGATGCTCGACATGCACTTCTTCGAGAACCCCCGGTTCAGCGCGGCCAGCGGTGCCATCACCCTCGTGTTCCTGGCCCTGTTCGGCACGCTGTTCCTGATGACGCAGTACCTGCAGTCGGTACTCGGCTACTCCACCGTGAAGGCCGGTGCGGTGCTCATCCCTCAAGCCGTCACGCTGATGATCTTCGCCCCGCTCTCCAACGCGTGGGTGCAGCGATTCGGCAACAAGCGGGTGGTGACCACGGGCCTGCTCATCGTCACCTCGGCCCTCGTGCTCTTCACCACCTTCGAGCCCCACAGCAGCGCGCTCCACGTCATCGCCGTCACCGTGGTGATGGGCCTGGGGATGGCCAACGTCATGGCGCCCTGCACCGACTCGATCATGGGCTCGCTGCCGCGGGCCAAGGCCGGCGTGGGTTCCGCGGTGAACGACACCACGCGGCAGATGGGCGGCGCGATCGGTGTCGCCGTCTTCGGCTCGCTGATGGCCAGCCACTTCACCACCTCGTTCGCGGACAAGCTCGGCGGGCGCATCCCCGCCCCACTCTTCGCCCAGGTGCACGACAACGTCGGCCAGGCGATCGGGGTGGCCCGACAAGCCCCGGCCGCTCGCCCGTTCGCCGCCCAGATCACGGCGGCGGCCAGCGAGAGCTTCGTGTCCGGCCTGCACATCGTCGGGCTGGTCGCCGCCGCCATCACCTGCTTGGCCGCAGTGGGCGTCGCGATGTACCTGCCCGCGCGGGCACGAGACGTGGATGCGGCGGGCGCTGTGGAGCTCGCCCCCGAGTCGGCAGGCGCCTGATGTCGTCGGTCACCGAACCACAGGTGCGGCCCGGCGCGGGTCGCCCACGCGACCCGTCATGCGACGCTGCCATCCTGCGCGCGACCGTCGACGCCTTCATCGACGCTGGCTACGCCGGCGTGAGCGTGGAGGGCGTGGCTGCTCGTGCTGGCGTCGGCAAGGCCACCATCTACCGCCGCTTTCCGAGCAAGGCCGAGCTCGTGGTGGAGGCCGTTCGATGCGGAGCCCAGATCGACGACGACCTCCCCGACACGGGCGACCTCCGAGCCGACCTCATCGCGATGATGCAGCCGCTCTTCGACCGCCTGCGGGGCGACGACGCCGGACTGCTGGTGCGGTTCGCCACCGAGCGGGTGCGCAACCCCGAGCTCGCGGCAGCCTTCGATCGCGCCGTCGTCGGTCGGAAGCGGGAGCACTTGCGATCGCTGCTCGCGTCGGCTGTGCAGCGTGGCGATCTGCCCAAGAGCTCCGACCTCGAGCTCATCGCTGAGGCCGGCCCCGCACTGCTCTGGCACCACGCCCTTCACGGCCTCCCGCTACCCGACGGCCTGCTTGAGCGCATCGTCGACCTAGCCCTGCCGTAGCCGTGGCGCCCGCTGAGGCCCACCATCGAGCGCTCAGCTCGTGGCGACGAGGCCCGCTGAAGCCTGCGCGATGATGCCCTCGCGGCGGGCAGTCCGCACCGAGGCGTCGATCGTCACCGCGATCCCCACACCCGTGATCACCAAGCTGGCGATCTGCTTGACGGCCACGAAGGTGGCGAGCGGGAGGACGAGCAGCAGTGTCACCGTCGTCAGCGCGATCACTGCGTTCACGCCTGCCCAGAGCAGCGTCAGGCCACGGAAGAGGTTGGCCACCGCCGGCCTGGCCATCACGTCGGCGGGGACGGGCCAGAACTCCAGGGCAAGGTGCTTCACCAGCGGCCGACCGATCACGATCGACACGACGAACACGGCCGCCATCACCGCGGCACCCATGATGGGCTGGACGAAGTACACGAAGCTGCTGCCGCTGGCGACGGCCAGCGACGTGCGGACGGTGATGCCGATCACGCCGAGCACGAGCAGCGGGGGCACAGGACGGTGGCGGACCAGCCGAAGCCCGAGCGCGGCATAGGACCACACCAGCGCCGCCACGAACGCCGCACCCAGTCCGATGAGGACGAGGAAGCAGTAGAACACCCGTCGGGATCAGCGAGGCCTCGAGCACGTGGGGTCCAGAACGGCGTACGACGGTCAGGAACACCGAGACCTTGGAGATCGGGGTTGTGGCGGCAGCGTCGCTCACGTCGTTGGACGCTTGACGGCGGGCTGACGGGCGTCGGCGCCCTCTCGCACGCTGTGCTCCGCGCAGACTGCGTTCGCGTTGTACCGGGAGAGCTGCGTGGTGCAGCCCGGCCTTGAGCACACGCGCCCCTGGCCGTAGGAGTCGACGTGGCCGGCGCCCGTTCGCCGAGGTGCTCCTGGTGACGGACTCATGGCACAACCCCTCTGATCTGTGGCTCAGGAGAGGCGTCGGGCGAGCATGCCGCGTGGATCCGGCGAACGAGGGAGTCCCCACCAAGTCGGTGTGCCAGGAAGTGTACTCCTGCCACCCGGAGCTACTCCCTTCACCACCTCGAGATCGTCGGGGAAGTCGAGTCGAACCTTCAGGGCCGCTTGAAGACCAAGTGAGTGTCAACGCGGCGCCAGACGACGTGCTCTTCGCCCTCCACAACCTCATCGCCGTATTCCATTCCGGGATTGGCTCCGATCAGGCGCTTCGACGTCGTCGCTCGGCCGCTCCGCCCCGGAACGGAATGACGTGCGCGTGTCGTCCACGACCGCGCCACCAGCTCCCGAGGTGGTCAGCGAGCGGGCGCGGCTCGGGAGCCTCCACGGTCCGGTGCGCCGCGGCAGACTCTGCCAGTCCGGCTGCAAGGAGGCCTATGAGCTCGGCCGCATCGGCGACGGGCACGCGGGTCGCCCCAACGCAGACGTCGTCGTCCCAGTTCGAGAACACGAACTGCTCGTGATCGGCATGCCACGTCACGCGTAGCGCTGAGGCCTGATCGGGTCCGTGGTCAGCTGAGCTTGGTGATCTTGGCGACGATCGTGTCGAGGGCGCGGTCGGGGAGGAAGCGGCCCAGCGTTCCGACGGCCTTGGCGTCCTTGCCCACCAGGTAGCGGGTGCGCGGCCGCTTGGCGGTGAGCGCGTGCTCGACCACCTTGGCGACGACGTGAGGTGCCACGGCGTTCTTGGCGTTCATGGCCAGGCCCTTGGCGAAGGTTTCGAGCGGCCCGGCGTACTCCTCGAGGGCAGCGGGCGACAGCTCGGACCGGAGTCGCTCCATCGTGTCCTGAGCCTTGTCCCAGATCTGGGTGTCGATGGCCCCGGGCTCGATGATCGACACGTGGACGCCCTTCGGCTTGAGCTCCTGGCGGAGCGAGTGACCAATTCCCTCGATGGCGAACTTGGATGCGTTGTACGGACCCATGAGCGGGCTGCCGAGGCGGCCACCGATCGAGCCGATGAACACCACCCTGCCCTTGGCGGGGCGAATAAGCGGCAGCATCGCCTTGGTAACGGCGACCTGGCCGACGACGTTGACCTCGAGCTGCGTGCGCCACTCGTCAAGCTCGAGGTACTCGAGCGGCCCCCCCCGACCGATGCCCGCGTTGTTGACCAAGCCGTCGAGTCGCCCGCTATCGGCCTCGATCTGCTTCGCCACGGCGTCGATCTGGGACTGATCGGTGACGTCGATGATGACCGGCGTGAGCTTGGCGGAGCCCTTGCGTCGCAGATCGTCGGCGTCGGCGTCCTTGCGGACCCCTGCGTACACCGTCCAACCAAGACGATCCAAGTGCAGCGCACAGGCCTCGCCGATGCCTGTGGACGCGCCGGTGATCAGGACGTTCGCCATCTAGTGACCCCTCTCGAAGCGGAGCGGGAGCTTCGCCGGGCCCCAGATTCCCACAGTGGCCGGCTTCCACTCGATCGGACCGTCTTGTCGTAGTGGTGGAGGGTTCTCACCAACACCCCGGCTTGTTCCGCCAGCTCACCGACGACCACGTCTTCGTCACGTTGGTGACCGCTGCACCTGATCCGCAACACGTTCCGCTGCGCCGCCCGGCAGCACTGGGACGCAATGGCCCGCCAGCTCCGCCCCGTCTACACAGCGGTCAACGAAGCAGAGGCGAGAGCCCGGCTCGAGGAGTTCTACGACACCTGGGCCGACCGCTACCCGGCCATCAAGAACCTCTGGAACAACGCCTGGAGCCAGTTCGTGCCGTTCCTCGATTACAGCGTGGAGGCCCGCCGATCAATGACAACCGCCAGCGCCAGATACACCGTTGGTCGGACAGTCCCGCCGCTGGCAGGGCACTGAGGTCGGCCAGGCCGTCCACGCCAGGGTCGTGGCCGCACGCCAACACCACCAAGCCGAAGGGTTCGCCAACGGCGGCAGCTCGATCAGGACGCGCCGGTACTGGCGCAGGCCGCAGGCCAATGGACCGTCGCCGAGGCCGAGGCGGCGCACCACCTCGACAACCTCGCCGCACCCGCTCGCGAGCGCATCGAGAACGACCTCCACTGAACCGAGATCCACGTCAGGCACCTCGAACGCCAAGCCTCAGATCGCGAGAGCACCTCCTGGGTCGTGGGCGCTAGGCGGCGACACAGGAGCAGGAACTCCTCGGCCCAGATCGCGAGTGGCATGTCGGCGTCGCTCGGGTCGACCCACTGGCCGCGAACCTTGTCGGATTCGACCTGTCGGAGGAACCGTTCGGCGTCCGTCTTGCGAGCGAAGGTGCGGGACTGCACGTTGTCGAGCGGGTCAGAAAATCTGGCCCGGTACTTCCCTCGTTGCTTCTGCACGTAAAGCCATGGGTACCTCCGAGGCGTGAGCGAGGCGCGTCATCGCGGTTTTCGGGGTGTTCTGGCGGTCGCTGGTGGTCACTGACGGTTGGAAGAAAAAGAGCCTCTGACCTGGGACTATACCAGGAAAAGTCCTTGGAGGTGGCGGCGGGAATCGAACCCGCGTACAGGGCTTTGCAGGCCCTTGCCTAAGCCACTCGGCCACGCCACCAGGGGAGCGGTCACCTTAGCGCCGCGCCCAGGGAGGACCGCATCCGGTCAGGGTGACCTGGTGGTGGTCGGCTCGGTGGTGACCGTGGTGGTCGGCGCCTCGGTGGTC
>JBKJIE010000065.1:0-37909 GCA_046598715.1 Acidimicrobiales bacterium
GGTGCGCTTCAACAGGGCGGTCTTGCCGGCGCCCGGCGACGACATCACGTTGACCGCCCGCACGCCGTTGGCCACGAGGTCGGCCTGGTTCGTGGCCGCGACACGGTCGTTCTCCGAGAGGATCGACTCGAGGACAGCAACCCGCGACGTGCCCGTCTCCGGGTAGCCGCTGTGATCGCCCACATCACGATGCTCGCGATCGTGGTCGTGGTCGTCGTGGGTGTGCTCGGTGCCATCGGAGTGGCGGTGGAACCGACCCATCAGGACACCTCCGCGGCGACGTCGATCGACGCGATCTGGAGCTCCTCGCCACTGATCAGCTCCACGTCGTGACCCTCGCAGCTGCTGCACGCCAGCACCGGCCAGTCGAGGGTGGTCTCCGCGCTGCACGCACGGCAGCGCACCACGGCAGGGACGTGCTCGATCGCCAGCTCGCAGTGCTCGAGATCCGTGCCCGCGGTGAGCATCTCCCACGAGAACTGGAGGGAGTCGGGAACCACCTGGCGGAGGTACCCGATCCGAACGTCGACCCGCCGCACCGGACGACCGTCTGCCCGAGCATCGACGGTGGCGCAGATGGCCTGGCACAGCGACATCTCGTGCACGGCTAGACCGAGGCCCGACCGAGGGTGACGGCAGCCTCGCGATGGAGCCGACCGAAGTTGTAGTAGGCCGCGCAGGCGCCCTCGGAGGAGACCATGCAGGTGCCGATCGGCGTCTCGGGCGTGCAGGCGGTGCCGAACACCTTGCACTCCCATGGCTTGATCACGCCCTTGAGCACCTCGCCGCACTGACAGGCCTTGGGGTCAGCCACCCGCACACCAGGCACCGCGAAGCGCAGCTCCGCATCCCAAGGCGCGAACGCATCTCGCAGCTTCAGCGCGCTCTGGGCGATGAAGCCGAGGCCGCGCCACTCGAAGTGGGGGCGCAGCTCGAACACCTCAGCGAGGAACTGCAACGCCCGGGGGTTGCCCTCATCACGCACGATGCGGGTGTACTGGTTCTCCACCTCGCAACGCCCCTCGCTCAGCTGGGTCAACAGCATCGCGATGGCCTGGAGGATGTCGAGCGGCTCGAAGCCGGCCGTGACCAAGGGCTTGCCGTAGTCCTGCGTGACGAATCGGTACGGCTGGTTGCCCACCACCGTCGACACGTGGCCAGGGCCGAGGAAGCCGTCGAGGCGCAGGTCAGGTGAGTCGAGGATGGCCTTGATGGGCGGCACGATCGTCACGTGGTTCGAGAACACGCTGAAGTTCATGACTCGGTCGTCGCGCGCCTTGAGGAGCGTGACCGCGGTGGATGGCGCGGTGGTCTCGAAGCCGACGGCGAAGAACACGACCTCCCGGTCGGGGTTGTCGACCGCCACCTTGAGCGCGTCGAGCGGTGAGTACACGAAGCGCACATCGGCCCCGCGGGCCTTGGCTTCGAGCAGCGTGCCGTTGCCGCCCGGCACGCGCATCATGTCCCCGAAGCTCGTGAAGATCACGCCGGGGGTCTCAGCCACGGCGATGGCATCGTCGATCCGGCCCATCGGGATCACGCAGACCGGGCAGCCAGGGCCGTGCACGAGCTCCACGTTCTGGGGCAGCACGTGCTCGATCCCATGGCGGTAGATGGTGTGGGTGTGCCCCCCGCACACCTCCATGAACTTGTAGTGACGGGCTGGGTCAGCCAGCGCCTGGATCCGGGCCAGCACGGTTCGAGCCGCCACCGGGTCGCGGTACTCGTCGACGAACCTCACGGTGCAATCCTCATCGGGCCGTCCCCTTCAGCATCTCCATCTCATCGTCGAGCCCCGACCCCATCAGCTTCAGCGAGGCGAGCGCCACGGCCGCCTCCTCCTCGTCGATCTTCGACATCGCGAAGCCCACATGGATGAGCACCCAGTCGCCCGGCTCGAGGGCCTCATCCTCGAGCAGTCCGATATTGATCATGCGGCGGACGCCCGCCACGTCGACGCGCGCCAGCTGGTCGTTGTCAGGGGACAGCTCGACAAGCTGCCCGGGGATGCCGAGGCACATGGGTGGCTCCTAAGTCGAAGGGAAGATCGTCACATGCGTCGCAGGCGGAGGTAGCGCGACACGTCGGGCAGGGCCACGACGAGGAACCCCACCGCGAGCAGCACCACCAACGCGATGATGAACAGGAACATCAGTCCGAGGACTTCCATAGGTCACATCTCCCTGAGCTTGAGGTAGCGGGCGATCTCTGGGGCGACCTCTCGGGCGAGCAGCCCCGCCAGACCGAGAAGGGCGAGCACGACTAGACGACGGAGCATGGGGCGTTCCTCTCTGCGATGAGGTCCTCGACCATCCGGACGGCGCCTTCGAGAGCCGCGGCGACCTCGGCGGACAGGCCGATCCCCTCGTCGAGGTCGGCGGGCTGGCACCCGACCACGAGCACCCGACCCACCTCGCCGCCCAACCCCGCCACCATGCGCAGCACCGCCTGGGGGTCGAGCAGATGGGCGTCGAGCGGCTCCGCACCGGTACCCGAGGGGTCGGGCTCGAGGAGGTACAGCGTGCCGGGACCGTCGGAGCCGGCCATGGCATCGATGAGCACCAGGAGGTCACACCCCTCGAGGAGGTCGAGGGCGAGGTGCATGCCACGGATGCCGTAGTCCTCCACCCGCACGTCGGCCGGCATCGGTCGGGTGAGCAGGCGCTGGGCCACCTCGCTGCCGAAGCCATCGTCGCGGTTGAAGATATTGCCGATGCCAGCGATGACGGTGCTCATGTGAGTGGCTCGACTTCGTCGGGGTGGAAGTACAGAAAGCGCCCCTGCGCCCGCTGCAGCTCGGCGTTCGGGTCGTCCTCGAGGAGGACGGCGACGTGCTGGTCGCCGTCGACGTCGAAGAAGACCCCCTCGACGATGGCGTCCATGTCGATGAGGAAGAGATCCTGCGCGTCCGTGCGACGGCCCGCCTGGCCGGGGTGGAGGCGCACCCGGCTGCCCTTGCTGATCTCGACGCCGGCGATCACGATCAAGTCCTCCCACGGGTTCACGGCCGCGTCGACGGCCGGCTCCCACCACGGCAGGACGTCGGCATTGGCCTGACCGCCGCTCATGGTGCGCATCTCGCCGTGGAGGCTGGCGAAGACGTCAGGTGAGAAGCCCTCGATGCGGTCGACGATGGCGGCCGCCCGAGGGTCGGTGCTGCGGGCCAGCCGCTTCTCGTCATCCGTGAGAGTGAGGATCCGCAGGGCGAGGATCTCGTCGATCTCGGTGGCATCGCACATGTCGCCCGGGCTCTCGGCGGCCACCGCCGGGAAGTCGTAGAGGATGATCGGGGACGACAGCACGGTGGTCGGGTCGTCAGGGTCACCGATGAGCACGGGGAACGTGCCGACGTTGCTGCACCCGTCCACGGCCGCCTTCGCGAACTCGGGGGGTTCGAGCAGTGAGATGAACTGGGCATCGTCGCTGTGCAGCAGGGTGTGCACGGCCACGAGGGAGCGCCGCATCACCTCGTCGCGCGGTACGGCAGGATCGCACCAGTCCGTGCGGTTCTCGACGGTGACCCGCAGCTTCGTGAGGGGGTACGGCCCCGGTGAGTGCTCGGACTCGAGCCGCACGATCGCATCGATGGGCCAGCGCTCGCGCACCACCCGCCCCGCCGCTCCCAGCGATTCGATGTCCCGGCCAGCGGTGAGCGTGATCGGGATCTCCCTCGTCCCGGGCCGGGCGAGGTCGAACCCGGGAACGTCGAGCACGTGCTCGATCGCCTCGTCCCAGCTCGCCCACAGGCTTCCGTCGACGTCGAGCTCGGCAACCGGCTTGAACGAGCCATCGATCGCTTCCTCGACCGTGCGCGTCTGCACCTGGAGGTAGCGGAGCTTGAGGTCGACCGTGGCCTCGAGCCCGAACTCGAGCAGACACTCGGTCTGCATCGTCCACTTCTCGTAGCCGTCGACCTCGCTGTATGGCCTCGGCGCCAGTACCCCATACTGCCAGCGCACCTGGTTCTTGGCCGCTGAGGCGCGGTACGGGTAGAGGACGTAGCCCTCCCAGAGGACAGCGTCGGCAACCCGCTGGGCCCGCTCGAAGGGGTCGACGGTCACGAGTCGGTCTCCTTGAGGAGGAGCTCGAAGGCGTCTTCCCAGGACGTGAGCGCGCGGTCGGCCTTGTACTTGGTGAGGGCGTCGATGGTCTCGCGGCGCAGTCGGATCCAGCCGGCGTTGGGGAAGAAGCAGTCCATGGTGGCCCGCCACGTGGGCACCGGGAGCCGGTAGTCGGCCTCCACGTGCCACGGGACCGGTTGCACGATGAGACCACCATCCCGGTAGCTGAAGATCGTGCCGTTGAAGAGCAGCACCAGCGGGATGTCGCCGTCGCCGAGCGAGTGCAGGTACTTCGCCGCCGCCACCTCGAAGTCGTAGCTGCACGGGACCGGGAGGTCGATTTCGACGCTGCCGGTGAACTCCGCCACGGTCGTGGTCACGTGGGTCCAGAGGAACGGCTTGAGGGAGTCTCCCCAGCGCGGCGCCTCACCGAAGAGCTCGAGCAGCCGCTCCTCCTCGGCCGGCGAGTAGCGCCGGCGCTGCGGTTCGATGCGGATCTGCGCGCGGAGGACCATCGCATGAACCGGTTCGGCCTCCGGGGTCTCGATGCGCAGCCGCAAGACCAGCGTGGGTGACGCCGCGAAGCGATCGGGCTCGCTCGAGAGCACGGAGATGGTGAGCTCGGTCACGCGGACCGCTCCTGCAGGCGACCGAAGAAGGCGTCCATCGCGTCACGCGCCTCAGTGCCGCCGTCGAATCCCTTCCACAGGCGACGCAGCTCGCCCACCAGCTCGTAGCAGGCGTCGATGGGCACGAGGTACGCCTCCTCGTGCCGGTCGTCGCGGCGCACGAGCAGCGCCTCGACGTCAGCTTCCATCGTGGTGAGCACCTCGTTGTCAGCAACGAGGCGGTCCCAGGCATCGAGGGGCAACAGCGACTCGGTGGCCCCCGCCGGGCTCGGGTAGAACGCGGCCACGGACCCGAGCAGCGAGTTGCGGAAGAAGAAGGCCACGCTCACCGGGATCTGAAGCTCGTCCCACGCCCCTGGAGCGATGGAGAGCGCGCCGAGGGCGAGATAGCGATCAGGCACCGCGCGGTACTTGCCGCCACCCGCTCCGTTGCTCGTGAACAGCAGCCAGCAGCCCCGGCACGTGCACATGAGGTTGCGGCTCTCTGCGTTGACCACGTGCTCGTGCTCGTCAGGCACGAGCTCACCGCACATGTCGCAGCGCTCACCGGGCCGGGGACGCTCGGGCGCGTTCCGGATCCGCTGGAGGACGTTGAGGGGATCGCTCATGACGCCGCCGTCACCGCGATGCGCACCTCGCCGCCGTCTTCGACCAACGGGAGCGGATCGAGGTGCGAGGTGTTGCCGTCGAGGCTGCGACCGGCACGGGGCAGGTCGTACGCCGCATTGCACACTGAGCACCGGAGCACCGGCCCCTCCACCGACGCCGTGTCGAGGGCACTGGCACAGGTCGGGCAGGCGCTCCGATAGGCGTAGAGCTGGGTGCCGACCCGGCACACGATGAGCTCGTTCCCCTCGATCTCCAGCGGACCCACGCGCCCGGGGGCCAGCGCCCGCAAGCCGTAGATCGGCGCCATGGCCGGTGCGGGCTGAGGCTTGCGCCCGAGCGATACGGGGATGGCTCCCGCCGCGTTCGGCACGGGGGCGTCGTGCGCATCCGCGGTGGGCGATTCGACGTCGATGCGGACGATCTCGGGGGCCGCTTCCTCGATGGCCGCCTGCACGGCGAGCTCCAGGGTGACCGATGACGAGCTGCACCCGTCGCAGCTGCCGAGCAGGCGCAAGGACACCACCCCCTCGTCACCATCGATGCCGAGCACCTCGACATCACCCCCGTGCGAACCGAGGTACGGACGCACCGACTCGAGGGCGCGGCGTACGCGGTCCTCGAGAGAGAGCGGGTGGAGGTCGTGGAGCACGAGCAGCGACGCGACCAGGTCGTCTTCCGCCATGCGCTCGCGCAGCGCCTCATCGTCGGCCGCCAGCTCCAGGATACGAGCCAGGCCACCGCCGTAGAGGTCGGTGACGAGGCTCACGACATCCTGGACCTGTTCGAACACGAGCGGGTCAAGGGATCGCTCGAGCTGATCGAGGAGCTCTTCGATCCGATCGCCGACGACGCGGAGGTCGATGGGTGCTGCCACGGGCCTCCTTTGGGTTGGTGGGTCAGTCAGGGCAGACCATGCCGGTGGGCGTGTGCTCCTTGCGCAGCACCTTGCCCTTGCCGAGGTACATGTGGACACCACAAGGCAAGCACGGATCGAAGCTGCGCACCGCCCGCATGATGTCGATGCCCTTGAAGTCGTCGATCCCGTTCTCCTCGAAGATCGGCGTGTTCATCACCGCGTCCTCATACGGACCCGGCGTGCCGTAGCTGTCTGTGGGGTTCGCGTTCCACGGGGTGGGCGGGTAGGGGTGGTAGTTGGCGATCTTGCCGCCCTTGATCACCATGTGGTGCGAGAGCACGCCGCGCACGGCCTCGGTGAAGCCGCAGCCGATGGCTTCGTCAGGCACCTTGAACTCCTGCCAGGTCTTGGTGTGGCCGGCGCGGATCTCCTCCAGCGACTTGCGGGCGAAGTGCAGCGCGGCAGCCGCCGCGTACGCCTGGAAGTAGGTGCGAGCGCGGTTGCGCTCGATGGTGTTGGACCACTCGGGGATCTTCCACTCGAGCGTGACGGGGCCCTTCAGCGCCGTCTTGGGCAGGTGGATCTCCACGCTGTGCCCGGTGGCCTTGAGCTCATCCGTGTTCACGAGGCCCGAGAGCGCTGTGGACCACAGGCGGGCCAACGGCCCACCCCCGGTGTCGAGAGCCAAGTGATCGGTGCCGTCGAACCAGCGGGGCGACATCACCCAGCTGTACTTGTCGCTGAAGTCGCGCTTCTGAGGCTTGGGGTTCGTGTGCTGGTTCCAGGGATGGCGACGGTCGACGGGATTCCCGAGGGGGTCCTTCGTGACGAACATCTCCTGACCCTCCCAGTCGTCGTAGAACGAGTGGCCGAGCAGGATCCGGATCCCCAGGTTGATGTCGACGAGCGAGTTGGTGACGAGCTTGCCGTCGACCACCACGCCGGGCGTGACGTACATGGCCCGGCCCCAATTGGCCATGTCCTTGTACTCGAAGTTGCACACGTCAGGGTCTTGGAAAGCGCCCCAGCAACCGAGCAGGATCCGCCGACGACCGTTCTCCTCGTAGCCCGGCAGGGCCTGATAGAAGAAGTCGAACAGGTCGTCGTGCATGGGCACGACCTTCTTCATGAACTCCACGTAGCGCATGAGGCGCGTGATGTAGTCGGTGAAGAGCTGGATGGTGGCCGTGGTGCCGACGCCGCCCGGGTACAACGTGGAGGGGTGCACGTGACGGCCCTCCATGAGGCAGAACATCTCCCGCGTGTAGCGCGACACCTGGAGGGCCTCACGGTAGAACTCACCCGAGAACGGGTTGAGCGAGCGCATGATGTCGCCGATGGTGCGGTAGCCGTGGTCCTCGAAGTGGGGGGCCTCGGCACGATTGGCCTGCTCGAGCACCCCGGGGTTCGTCTCGGCAACCATCTTCTCGCAGTAGTCGACCCCCACCAGGTTCTCCTGGAAGATGTTGTGGTCGAACATGTACTCGGCCGCCTCACCGAGGTTGACGATCCACTCCCCCAGGTTCGGCGGGCGCACGCCGTAGGCCATCTGCTGCGCGTAGCAGGAGCACACGGCGTGGTTGTCGCCGCAGATCCCACAGATGCGGCTCGTGATGAAGTGGGCGTCGCGCGGGTCCTTGCCCTTCATGAAGATGCTGTACCCGCGGAAGATCGACGACGTGCTCTGGCACTCGGCGACGATCCCCTTGCCGAAGTCGATCTTGGTGTAGATCCCGAGGCTCCCGACGATGCGGGTGATCGGATCCCACGCCATGTCGACGAGGCCGTTGGCATCCGGGGTCTTGGTCATGGCCATGGTCTCAGCTCCAGGTCTTCGTGTGTCCGGAGGTCAGCTCGGACCCCTTGGTGCGCCACTTCGGTTCCTTGTTCACCGTTCGGTTGGTCATCTTCCGCAGCCCGCGCACGGCCGAGCCGTAGAGCCCACTGGCGGCCGTGGACACCCGCGCCCCCGGTGGTTCATCCATGAACGGCATGAACTTGTCGGGGAACCCGGGCATCGTGCACCCGATGCAGATCCCGCCCACGTTCGGGCAGCCGCCCACGCCGTTGATCCAGCCGCGCTTGGGCACGTTGCAGTTCACCACTGGGCCCCAGCAGCCGAGCTTCACGATGCACTTCGGCGAGCCGTACTCCGTGGCGAAGTCGCCCTGCTCGTAGTAGCCGGCGCGATCGCAGCCCTCGTGCACAGTCGCCCCGAACAGCCACTGCGGCCGCAGTGCATCGTCCAGTGGGATCATCGGCGCCTGCCCCGTGGCCTGGTACAGCAGGTAGAGGATCGTCTCGGAGAGGTTGTCGCCCTGCACCGGGCAGCCCGGCACGCAAACGATCGGGATGCCGGCCTTGGACTTCCAGTCCCACCCGAGGTAGTCGGGCACGCCCATGGCACCGGTGGGGTTGCCAGCCATGGCGTGCATGCCGCCGTAGGTGGCACACGTGCCGACGGCCAGCACGGCCAGAGCCTTGGGCGTGAGGCGATCAAGCCACTCGCTCGTGGTCATCGGTTGGTCCGTGTCCGGGTTGTTGCCGAAGCCGCACCAGTAGCCCTCACGCTTGATCGCTTCGTTCGGGATCGATCCCTCGACGATCAGGACGAAGGGCTCGAGCTCACCACGATCGGCCTTGAAGAACCACTCGAGGAAGTCATCCGCACCGCCGTTGGGACCGCACTCGAAGTCGATCAACGGCCAGTGCACCGCGATCTTCGGGAGACCCGGCAGGGCGCCGAGCGCGATCTCCTCGATGCTGGGCTGCGTGGCACCCGTCAGCGCGACCGAGTCGCCGTCGCAGCTCAGGCCGGCGTTGATCCACAGGACGTGGATGACCGGGTCCTCGGGCGGAGCCTGTGTGGTCGCGGACACTGCGGACCTCCCCGCGCGAGGGCTTCGGCGTCCCCCACGCCCTGCCACAGTGCCCCAATGTGACGGTGACGTAAATGAGTGCCTTTCCCACCTAAATCGGTGCCGGTTCAGGCGATGGTGGCCGCGGCCACCGCGGCCTGGCCGATGCTGATGCCGCCGTCGTTGGGCGGCACGATGCGGTGGACGAGCACCTCGAGGTCGGCCATGACGAGGGTCTCCTCCACCACGTCGCTGAGCAGCTGGTTCTGGAAGACGCCGCCACACAGGGCCACGGTGTGCAGGCCGTGCGCTCGCACCGCTTCCACCGCCGCGGCTGCCGACGCGCGGCCGATCGACTCGTGGAACCCTGCGGCCAGGAGCGCCGGGGCCGTGCCCTTGCTCTGGTCGGCGAGGATCGCGCTGATAAGGGGCCGGGGGTCGATCACCATGATTCCGGCTGCGTCGCACGCCACCCCCGCCGGGTAGATCGGCGCCTCGGCCCGCGGCACCGACCGCGCGAGCGCCTCGAGCTCGATGGCTGCCTGCGCCTCGTAGCTCACGGTCGGGCGCAAGCCGATGAGGGCGGCGATGGCGTCGAAGAGCCGACCCATGCTGGTGGTGACCGGGCCCTGCTGACGCTGCGCAAGGTCGAGCACCGCATCGTGGCGGGGATCGTCGAAGCGATCGTCCACCCCGGCGGCGTGAGCCCACGCCACCCCCATGCGCCACGGCTCCCGGATGGCCGCCACACCGCCCGGCATCGTGACCGGGGCCAGGTGCCCGACGCGCTCGAACCCCCGGAGATCGGCAACGAGCAGCTCGCCACCCCAGAGTGTGGCGTCGGGCCCGTAGCCCAGCCCGTCGAAGGCCAGCCCGAGCACCGGGCCGACGCGGCCGTGCTCCGTCAGACATGACGCGATGTGGGCGTGGTGGTGCTGCACCGCAACCGCGTGCAGGTCGAGGTCGGCGGCGAGCTTGCTGGAGAGGTACTCGGGGTGCAGGTCGTGCGCCACCACCTCCGGGACAACCCCGTAGAGACCGCAGAGGTGATCGATCCCCTGACGGAACGATCGATAGGTGGCCAGGTACTCGAGGTCGCCGATGTGATGACTCGCCACGACGTCAGCGCCGAGCGTGACAGCCACCGTGCTCTTCAGCTCAGCTCCCACGGCCAGGATCGGCCGCCGGGCGGCGACGGCCAACGCAAGCGGCTCGGGCGCGAACCCGCGAGAGCGGCGCAGGACCTGCGTGCGTCCGCGCCGTGTGGCGCGGACCACCGAGTCGTCGCAACGGATGTGGATCCCTCGGTCGTGACCGAGCACCCCGTCGACCAGAGGTGCCAGGCGAGTGCGCGCATCGTCGTCGTCGTGGGCGATCGGTTCGTCACTGAGGTTGCCGCTCGTCATCACCAACGGACGCCCGACGCCGGCCAGTAGGAGGTGGTGGAGTGGCGAGTAGGCGAGCAGCACCCCGAGGTCGGGGAGCCCGGGGGCGACACCAGGCGCTACGGCCGCATCGGGGCATCGGGGGGCGAGCACGATGGGGCGCCCGGCCGATGCCAGGGCCGCACTGGCGGCGTCGCTCAGTTCGCAGAGCCGTCGCGCTGAGGCCACATCGGGAACCATCACGGCGAACGGCTTGTCGTCGCGGGCCTTGCGCTGTCGCAGCTCCCCCACCGCGACCGCATCGGCGGCGTCGACCGCGAGGTGGAAGCCGCCGATCCCCTTGACGGCCACGATCTGCCCGGCCCGCAGGGCGTTGATCGCGGCCTTGAGCGCTGCGTCGCCCCGCACGTCGACGGCCGACGCCGTGTCCCCGGTGATCACCCAGCTCAGGGTGGGCCCACAGGTCGGGCAGGCGTTGGGCTGTGCGTGGAAGCGGCGATCGGTCGGGTCGTCGTACTCCGCCTGGCACGCCGGGCACATCAGGAAGGGGGCCATGGTGGTGGCCGGGCGGTCGTAGGGCACGGAGCGCACGATCGTGTAGCGGGGTCCGCAGTCGGTGCAGTTCGTGAACGGATAGCGGTAGCGGCGGTCGGCAGGATCGTCGACCTCGGTGAGGCAGGCGGCGCAGGTGGCGGTGTCGATGCTCACCGGCGCCACCGGGGGGCCGCTTCCGCTGCTGTCGACGATCGCGAACCCAGACTCCCCCACCAAGGGGACGGGCGTGGGGGTCACCGAGCGCACGCGCGCCAGCGGCGGCGGATCGCCCGCGAGGAGGAGCGTCAGCTCGCCGATCGCCGTCTCGTCGCCCTCCACCTCGATGAGCACGCCGGCGTTGTCGTTCTGCACCCACCCGCGCAGCCCGAGGCGGACGGCATGGCGGTACACGAAGGGCCGGAACCCCACCCCCTGCACCGTCCCCGTGACGCGGATCTGGCGACGCACCGGGGAGGCGGCGCTCTGGGTCGACTGCTCCGCCACCTCGGTTCAGCAGATCCGCGGGAGCGGGTCGCCCACGAGCATGTCGACGATGCGCGTGCCACCGAACGTGGTGAGGAGCACCACGATGCCCTCCGGGTCGGCATGGATCTCGCCGATGGCGGCGGCCCCGGCCCCGATCGGGTCGGCACGCAGCGCGGCCAGTGCCGCGTCGGCTTCGTCGGGCGGCACCACGGCCACCAGCTTCCCCTCGTTGGCGACGTAGAGCGGGTCGATGCCGAGCAGGTCGCACGCTGCGTTCACCGCCGGATCGATCGGCAGGCGCGCCTCGTCGAGCACGACGGCCAGGTTCGTGGCCTGAGCGAGCTCGTTGCACACGGTGCCCAGGCCGCCACGGGTGGGGTCGCGCAGCCAGCGGGTGGAGGGCGCGGCCGTGAGCAAGGACTCCATGAGGTCGCCCAGGGGGGCGGTGTCGGATCGGATGTCGGCGTCGAGCGCGAGGTCGCCTCGGGCCAGCATCACCGCCATGCCGTGATCGCCGATCGTGCCCGACACGAGCACCACGTCGCCCGGCTGCACCAGCTCCGGGCCGAGGGTGCGTCCCTCGGGGATGACGCCCACGCCGGCGGTGGTGATGTACACGCCGTCGGCGGCGCCCTTGTCGACCACCTTGGTGTCGCCGGCGACGATCGTGACCCCAGCGAGGCGCGCCGCCTCGGCCATGTCGGCCACGATGTCGCGCAGCTCGGCGACGGTGAAGCCCTCCTCGATCACGAACGCGGCCGACAGCCAGCGCGGTCGGGCGCCGAGCATGGCCACGTCGTTGACCGTGCCGTGGACCGCGAGGTGACCGATCGAGCCGCCGGGGAAGAACCGGGGGCGCACGACGAAGGAGTCGGTGCTGAAGGCGAGGCGCTCGCCGCTGGGAAGGTCGAGGCGAGCCGCGTCGGCCAGGGGGGCGAGCACGTCGTTGGCGAAGGCCTCGAGGAACACCGCATCGATCAGCGCGGCAGAGGACTTCCCACCTGCGCCGTGGGCCAGCGTGACGATCTCGTCGTTGAGGCGGGGACGTCGGCGGCGGAACGCTTCGATGCGCTCGAGCACCCCGGCTTCGCGCGCGGCCGTCGTGGCGCGTGCCTCGTTGGCAGGCGTGGCATCAATGCTCATGGTGCTCCCCTTCGGCAACCGTGCGTTGCGTGCGCTGCCACAGGTCGAACACCACGGCGTTCTGCACCTCCTGGATGCGGTGGACGCTTGCTGACCGCACGACCAAGCAGTGGTCGATGGCTCCCCCATCGGCCATCGTGCCACCGTCGTAGCCGGCGATGCCGACCGTGAGCATCCCGAGCCGGCGCGCCTCACTGAACGCTCGGAGCAGGTTGACCGAGCTGCCGCTCGTGGAGAGCCCGAAGGCGATGTCCTCTGGATGGGCAGTGGAGATCAGCTGACGCGAGAACACGAGCTCGAACCCAACGTCGTTGGCCAGGGCCGTGAGCACCGCGTGGTCGGCAACGAGCGATCGGGCGGGCAGCGGCCGACCCGACGGCGGACGGCTGAAGAGATCGGCCGCACCCGCGGCGTCGGTGGAGCTCCCCCCGTTGCCGAAGGTGAACAGCCGTCCTCCCGCCAGGAACCGCTGGGCCATCGCTGTTGCCGCCGTTGCCAGCTCTGCGTCGAGCGCTGACAGGGTGGCCGTTCGGAGCGAAGCGCTGGCCTCGGCCTTGCCGGCGGCCGACCGAGTCAGGTCGTCGAGGAGCGGGCCGACGTCGCGTTCGTCGCGCTCGATGAAGGGGTAGAGGAAGTCGGTCACCCGTCGACCACCGTGATGGCGATGCCGGCGTGGACGAGGACCAGATCACCTGGCCGAACGGACCCGACCATCATGGTGCTCACGGTCTCGACGCCAGCACCTGTGCGCACGATGGCGGAGCTGAACGTCTCAGCGTCGTCGCGGGTGTCGACGACCTCACCCAGCCGGCCCTCGTCGGAGCAGGTGGTGCACACCTCTGCATCGGTCGGGACGACCTCGAGCAGTCCCGGGTGCTCGAAGCACACCTGCGTCAGCTCCCAGAGGAGGTGGTAGCCGAGCAGCATCCGGCCGTCGTGCCAGGCCTCCGACCGCTCGCTGAGCCACAGGACGTGATCGGCAGTGCTGAGCGCGGGACGGGGACCGGCACCCAACCACATGGTGGTGAGCCCCCACGCGCCAGCCCGCCGCATGGTGCCTGCGACGGGTGCCTCCGCGCCGGCCACCACCAGGAGGACGTCGCCGGCACGGGCCAACGGCCGGAGCGTGGACACGGCGTCGGCCTCCAGCACGGCCACCGCAGGGAGGGCCCGCGAGCCCATGATCACCGGGTGCACGAACTCCACCGCCACGTGCTGAGCATGCTGCGGGGAACCCGGCGACCAGCACCACAGCGTGCCACCGGTGGCGAATCGACGAGCCAGGGCGAGGGCCGCGACCGACAGATCAGAGGCGGCCGCGCCAAGGGTGTCGTCGTCACCTCGGTGTGACATCTCGCTCCCCTCGCGCCCCACGCTGGGGGCAGGTGTGGGAGGGTAGTGCTCGCCAACGGGGGACTGCTGGCAGCAACTGTGATGCGGGCAACGACCAGGGGACGGTGCCGCGATGGATCAGGACGGACGTGCACGATGTCGGTTCGACATCGCTGCGCCCCGACACTTCCTGTATCCGTCGCTGCTGCTCCTGCTCTGCGAGGAGCCTCGCCACGGCTATCGGCTCGTCGACTCGCTCCTGCGCCTCGGCTTCGGTCCGGTCGATCGGCCCAGCGTTTACCGCGCCCTCGCCGATCTCGAGGCGGACGGCTACCTGCACTCCTGGGAGGCCTCGTCCACGGCCGGATCCACCCGCCAGGTGTACGCCGTCACCCAGGAAGGCCTTCACGTCCTGAGCGTGTGGATGGACGTCGTCGCCGACGAACGGTCCGCCCTCGACGCCGTGCTCAAGCGCTATGACAACCTCGGCGCCGACGACGCCGACCTCGACCGCCGCTGATCGCGCTCAGCGCTGGCGAGCGCGCATCGAGATCCGCACCACGGTGCCCGCCTCCGACGAGCGGACCTGCACCAGGTCGCACAGCTGATGCACGAGCCAGAGACCGCGGCGCTCGCGGGCAGACCGCGCGGGTAGTCCACGGCCGACGAGCGGATCGTGGATGTGCCCGGTGTCGCGCACCTCGCACACCACCTGACCGTCGGCAGTCCACACGCGCGCTGTGCCCCCTCCTCCGCCGTGCCGGATCGAGTTCTCCATCACCTCGTGCACCGCAAGGACGAGGCTGTCAGACCGATCGGTGGGCAAGGCGGCGGCGGCGTCGATGACCGGCAAGAGCACCTGTGCGCGCGAGTCAGCGTCGAAGGCGAGCGCAGGCCGGGCCCCGTCCGGCTCGGGGAGCGGACTGGCCATCACAGCCGCGAACGCATCCTGACCACCGGTGTAGCGAGGGCTCGGAGCCCCAACGGCTTCATGCTGGATGAACGGGTGCGTTCGCTCTGCCTCCTGCACGACGGCAGCGGGGAGGGTGGACGTGTCGTACGGGCAGAGCAGCCGCCACGGTCGTTCCGGCGGAAAGGCGGCGTTGAGCAGCATCTCGTGGTGCTGGCACTCGACGAGCTCGTCCGAGCTGCGCTCCGGCCACACCGGCTCACCGATGCCCCGCAGATGCGGACGGTCGCGGTGGTCGTGCACGAACTGGCGCCAAGCGGAGATGATGCGACCGGGGTTGGTGCCGAGCGATGCCATGTCGACGAAGTCGACCCACTTGCCGTCCCACCCCAGGTTTCGGCGCAGAAGCTTGATCTTGCGGGCGTCGACCGCCACCATCACCGGCTCGCCTTGTCCCAGGCCGTTCAGGATGAACGGCACAGCGGCGTCGATGAGCTCCTGGTCGCCGGCGTACAGCAGCGCCTCGTGCCGAAACCCTGCGGCCGCCCCGGACTCGGTCAGTGTCTCCGCACCCATGACGTCGCCTGGACCCCCTCACCGCACTTCTGTGACCGAGCGGACTGCTTGGCTTCCCGGGCGACCCAGACTACGCAGGGGTCACCGTGCGGCACAGTCGAGGCAGCACATCAGGGCGTGGTCGTGAAGGCCCAGAGCCCGCCGAGCGCGGCGAGCGTGCTCACTCCGGGCAGGTTCTCTGTGATGCCGGATCCCATGTAGACCGAGCTGCCACTGACCGCGACAGGGCCGGCCGGGGGCACGTTCATGGGCTGGGCCCGCAGGATCGCGCCGGTGTCCGCGTCGAGCACGAGCAGCGCGTTGGTGAAGGTGTCGGGCACGAACACCACCCCGCCGGAGAACACCGCCGCGCCGTAGGCCGGGCCGGCGGGGGCATCCCATCGGACCGTGTGGGTCGTGGCATCGATGGCGTGGGCGCCGAGTGCGTGCGTGGGGTTCAGGAGGTTGTGCTGCGTGCTGCCTTGGAAGTCAGCCGGGCTCACCGGGATCGATGTGGCTGCGAACACGGCCTGGTGCCCGTCCGAGAACTTGCCGACGGCCGTGCTCGCGATGATGCCGCCGATCGACGAGCCCGTGGCGACCTGCACGTTCCACAACGCGGCCCCGTTGTGGCTGTCGTAGGCGTAGTAGTGGCCGTCCTTGCCGCCCTCGCCCACCAGGCCTGGCGCGAGCACGTTGGGCGTGGCGCCGAAGTCGACGTCGAGGCCATTGGCCGGTAGGTGCGGCGCGTACTGCCAGCGCAGCGCGCCCGTGGTCAGGTCGACGGCAACCGTCGACTCCACGAGGGCGGGGGTGATGATACCGGGTGCTCGTTGGACGAGCTCGGGGTGGTTGCAGTTCCCCAGTCCGAAGGACGCGGTGTTGGTGAGTGCGTCGATGGCCGGCGACGACCACACATCGTTGCAGCCGTGCTCGGTCAGGTGACCGAGCGATTGGGTCGGAGCAAGACCGACGTAGGTCTGCCCCGCTTCAGGATCGAACCACCAACGGGGCTGGAAGCCACCGGCGTCGAGGGTGAGCGACACGAGACCTGCCGGGCCAGCGAGGCTCTCCTCGTTGACGTCGGTTCCGACGAGCACCTGAGCAGTGCCGCCACCGGGCGCGACGATCACGGCTGGCGACGACTCGATCTCGGTCGTGTATCCGGCGTGTCCCTGGCAAGTGGTGTCGACGCGATCGAGGCACTGACTGCCGACGACAGAGCCGTTGGCGGCGTCGAGGGCAAAGAGCGTGCCCCCACCACCGAACACAACCAGCCGCCTTCCAGCGACGGTGACCACCGTGGCAGAGCCCGGGATCGTGCCGAAGTCGGTGATGTCGTTGTCAACGGTGTGCACGTCGAACACCCACTTCTGGGTGCCGTCTGCGGCGTTGACCGCGTAGAACTTGCCGTCGTAGGTGCCGACGTACACGACGCCACCGACCACCGCGGGCTGCGCGGTGATCGGCGACGACGTGTTGAAGAACCACTTCGGTCGCAATGTGGGAGCCGTCAGTCGCGAGATGCAGGTGTCGGGTGACGCAAACGACCGGCCGACGTCGTGGCCGAAGGTCGGCCAGTCAGTGGTCGTGCCGCACGGCGGCGCCACCGCGTCGAGCGGGCCGGCGTTGGCGATGGGCACGATCGCGCCCATCGCCAACGCAGCCAGACCCAGGATCCTCCAGCGTCGCTGCATGCCGGCTCCCATCGCTCAGCAGTGCTGAGCGGGGTTGTTGGTTACTTCCGCGCCATCGACGATCACACCGCAGGTGCCGGCGTAGGTGCCGGGCAACGGGTAGAGCGTCGGATCGTTGTTGCTCCCGGTAGCGCCGTCCTGGAACTCCTTCACCGGATCGATCGGCGAGGCCTGCGGATCCGGGTCCTCGTACACCTGCACGCCGGGCTCGGCGTTCACCGTGCCCTCAGCATTGCGGTAGTCGTTCATGCCGTGGGGATGGGTGCCGTCGAAGCAGGCCTGCTCATCCGAGAGGCTGCCGCTCGAGCAACCGTACGGATCCCAGCTCTTGCCCTCGTAGTTGGCGACGTCGCGCGACTTGCTCGTGTCCCCGCCCTGGTACACGGCGTGCCGGTAGGTGGTGACCTCCTCACAGATGCCGTCGGCGCAGGAGCCGAAGGATGCACCGGCCACGGGGACCGGGTTGCTGGCGCTCGGGGTCGGGTCCGCAGCCGGCCGCGCGTGCGCGTGCACGGCGCCGCCGTCGGACGGACCGTTGGCGATGCCCTCGGTGCCCGTCGCTGGCTGGTTGTCGACGCCGTCGTGCTCACCAGCGTCGAGGTTGTCGTCGGCGCCCATGTACACCTCGAGGCCGTTGCTCGAGATGTTGTCCGCCGTAGCCGCAGGATCCGGCGCGGTGGATGGGTTCAGCGTGCCGTCCTGGGGGCTGTAGATGTCCCCCACGAGGCCCGCACCCAAGCCACCGGCGGGGGGTTCATCGGTGCCACAGTTGTTGCCCACGCCACCACCTGTGCCGTTGGTGTTCACCGCGGCGCAGCCGGCGTGGGGGAAGTTCTTCTCACCCGGCGTCCCCACCTCGAGCAGCACCCCGAGGCCTGGGCCATTGGGCATCTGGTCGATGCCGGCCTCGGCGTAGCGGGTCTCCCCGCTCTCGACGTTGACCTTCAGCGTGTGGCACCCACGCTCAGCCTCGTTCGACTTGTCGTAGGCGTCCGCGCGCTTCGAGCAGTCCTGCTGCGCTGGCGAGTACTCCCCACCGCTGATCGCCGACGCCACACCCGGCGCTGCGACGAGGGCGGCGGCGGCCATGGCCGCGGTCACCATCCAGCGCAGCGCGCGCGCACTCCCGAGCTTGCCCATGACATGACTCCCCAGTCCCCTGACCAAACGTCGACCTGACGCCGGCGTTAGATTACTAGCAGTAACTTGGGTACGGCGCAACGACCCTCGCCGAGGGCGTCACTGTTCGACGGACAGGCGCGGTCGCTATCGTCCGCCGATGCATCAGCAACGGGCGCGTCGAGGAGCCACCTGCATCGTGGTGCTGTGCGCGCTCGCCGCCTGCTCGAGCGCCGGGTCCTCGGCCGCGACGTCGACGTCGACGTCCACCACATCCTCGGCGTCGAAGACGCCACAGATCACCGTCGCATCAGACGGACCCCTGGCCCCCGCGCTGCTCACCACCGACGACCTCCGCGCCATCGAGGGACTGCCCGCTGATGCCGCCGCCGTCGCGCTCAGCGATCTCAGCGTGTACGTCGACCCCGACCCGCGCGGCCCCTGCGGCGCGAAGGTGCCGGTGCTCGACCTGGCCTCCGGCGCCGGCGTGGGCATCCAATCGGCGCCGGTGCAGGGCGTGGAGCTCGTGGCCCGGAGCGATGCGAAGACGGCATCCGAGTACCTCGACGCGCGCGTCGCCGACGCCCACGCCGGGTGCCCGGAGTACGAGACGACCACCAACCGCGGCGAGGTGCAGAAGGTGAAGCTCGATCGGATCATCGCGCTGCAGCTCGATGCCGATCAGAGCCTCGCGACGCAGCGAGCGATCCTCGTCGGCGACAAGGTGACCTCGGTGACCGTCATCGAGCTGCGACGTGGAGCCGTCGTCGCCAAGCTGGGCCTCTTCGCGGGGACACCGCTCACCGCCGCCACGGTGCAGGGTGTGGCCGCGCGTGTCGCCGAGCGGCTCGCCCAGGTGCGCTGATCGCCCCGGGCGAGCCGTCCGGCCTTGTCAGTCCGACGCCGTCGGAGCGACCGACGCGCCGTTCGAGATGCGGTACATCGCCACCACGTCGCTCACCGCGATGAGGCCGTCGCCGACCTGTCCGGTGCCCGCGCCCTTGGAGATGGCGGCGGCCGCCTGCTCGACCTCGCTGTCCTCGACGAAGACGGTCACGAGGAGCTTGTGGGTGACGAGCAGCTCGTAGCTGTGACCCCGGTACTCGCCGGTGCGTTCGGGCGTCTGCCCGTGACCGCGCACGTCGGTGATGGTGAAGCCGGACAACCCAGCGTTCTCCAGATACGTCGCCACCTCGCCGAGGCGCTCTGGACGGATGATTGCTTCGATGCGCTTCACTTGCTTCCAACCTCCTGGCGGAGAGCCGCCGCTCCTGCGGGAATGAGATCGACGAACTCTGGACCGTCGGTCGTGTAGAAGACCGAGCCCTGTGCCTCGAGGAAGTCGGGATAGGCGAGGGCGCCCATCTCCGGGATGTCGAGCCCAGCGATCTCCGCCTCCGGGGTGGAGCGCAGACCGATGCGGGTCCGCTTGCACAGGTTGAAGAAGATGATGCAGGCGATGGAGCACCACAGCACCACCACCACCATCGACGCCAGCTGTGCGAACAGCTGACCGGTCTCGCCATAGAACAGGCCCTTCACGCCACCGGCGACGCCGTTGAAGCCGTCGCCGTAGGTACCGTCCGCGAAGAGCCCGAGGGCGAGCAGGCCCCAGAGGCCGTTGGCACCGTGGACGGCGACAGCGCCGACCGGGTCGTCGACCTTGGCCTTGTGCTCGACGAACACCACGGCGACCACCACCAGGACGCCAGCGACGATGCCGATGACCGCGGCCGCCCACGGGGCCACGAAAGCGCACGGCGCCGTGATGGCGACCAGGCCAGCGAGCAGGCCGTTGCACGTCATCGACGGGTCGGGCTTGCCGTACTTGCCCCACATCACGAACATCGTGGTGAGGCAGCCGAAGGCCGACGCGAGGATCGTGTTGACGATCACGATGGTGAAGCGGAAGTCGGTTGCCGCGAAGGTCGACGCGCCGTTGAATCCCATCCAGCCCACGAGCAGCACCATGGTGCCGAGGAACGCCATGGGAAGGTGGTGGCCAGGGATGGCTCGAGGCTTGCCGTCCTTGTCGAACTTCCCGATCCTCGGTCCGAGGATGCGGGCGCCCCAGAAGGCGGCGACACCACCCATGGCGTGCACCACCCCTGAGCCGGCGAAGTCGAGGGCGCCGTGGCCCCACTTGGGGCCCAGGACGCCGAGCTGCGACAGGAAGCCGCCGCCCCACACCCAGTTCCCGTAGACCGGGTAGAGGATCATCGAGGCGAACAGGCCCCAGGCGATGAAGGCCGAGAACTTGAAGCGCTCGGCCATCGCGCCGGTGGGGATCGTGGCCGTGGCGTCCATGAACACGAGCTGGAAGAAGAAGAAGGCGAGGATCCCCACGTCGTAGGCGTGGCCGGTCAGCAAGAAGCCACCCTTGGAGAGCACGTTCCAAGCGCCGATGTGGATCGGGCTGGCCAGCTGGGTGATCCCGAGGGCTGGGTTCGACACGGAGCCGAACATCAAGGCGTAACCGCACGTGAACCAGCCAACGGTGCCCAGGGCGAAGATGACGAGGTTCATCATCATCGTGTGCGCCGCATTCTTGGCCCGCGTGAACCCCGTCTCGACCAGAGCGAAGCCTGCCTGCATGAACAGCACGAGGATGCCGCCGACCATCAGCCACGCGTAGTTGATCGCGAGGTGGTCCTTCGCCACCTGCTTCGTGACGGTGGAGAGCACCTCGTCCTTCGGTGTGTCGGCCGGAACGACGGTCTCCATCTGCGTCTGGGAGATGCCCGTGTGGCCACCCGTGGGGTCGCCATCGTCGGCCGTCGCGACGCCGGTGAGGCCCACGACGACGAGCACGACCGACGCGCAGAAGACGGCGATCGCCCCCTTCCGGTAGCGGGGCGTCAGCTCCCCCGCTTGCAGGCCTGCTCGGCGCCGCAGTCGGCGGAAGGCCAACGGCACGACGAACGCGGCCACGAACAGGCACGCGAATAGCTGGTACATGGTTCGGATCCTCGAGGAGTCGGAGTGATAGGTCCCAAGACCGCGGCGCGCACGATCTGTCGCGGAACTTACAAACCGTCTGTTTCAGCCAGGTCCCCGATATGTGAACGAGATGTTTCGTCCCCGGTCCGGCCCGAGAGTGCTGCAATGATTCCGCCGCTGGCGACGAAGGGGACGAGATGGGGGCACTGGACGGCCTACGAGTGGCCGAAGCGGGCTTGCTCGTGCAAGGACCGCAGGCGGCTGTGCTGCTCAGCGACTGGGGGGCGGAGGTCGTGAAGGTGGAGCTGCCGGGCATCGGCGACCAGGCCCGGTGGGTGCCGCTCGCCCCGGACGACCCCCGTAGCGCATACTTCAGCGCCTGCAACCGAGGGAAGCGCAGCATGACACTCGACCTGCGCACGAGCGCCGGTCAGGAGACGTTCCTGCGCCTGGCCGAGCAGGTCGACGTCGTGATCACCAACTTCACCCCGGGCACGATGGACGCGTGGGGACTCGGCTACGACGAGGTGGCGAAGCGAAACCCGCGGATCGTGTACGCCACCGGCTCCACCTTCGGGCCTGAGGGGCCGGATGCGACGCGGTCGGGGGCCGACCTGAGCGCTCAGGCTGCCGGTGGGCTCATCAGCACGACGGCCGGTGAGGGTGCCGACCTCACCCCCGTAGGGGCCACGATCGCGGACCACATCGCGTCGCAGAACCTGGTGGCCGGCATCCTTGCCGCGCTCCTGGCCCGCGAGCGCACGGGGCGAGGGCAGCGCATCGACACCTCGCTGCTCGGCGGGCAGATCTGGGCGCAGGCGAGCGAGCTCACCGCCTACCTGCTCACTGAGCGGGTCGGCGGTCGATCGAACCGCGGCCATCCCCTCATCCCCGGGTTGTACGGCATCTTCCGCACGGCAGACGGGTGGATCGCCATCGTCGGCATCACCCACCAGACTCGTCCGCTCTTCTTCGACACGATCGGGCGTCCCGAGCTGGTCGCCCGATTCGAGCAGCGGCCCTTGTTCTGGGAAGACGACAAGGCCGAGCTGTTCCCGTTGCTCGACGAGGCGTTCAGCACCCGATCCACCGAGCAGTGGTGCGTCGCTCTCAGCGAGGCCGGGCTGCGCTATGCGCCGGTGCGGGACCACGCCGAGGTCGTGGCCGATCCGGGTGCGTGGACCAACGGGTACTTCGCCAAGGTGCAGGACGAGGCGGGCGAACGATCGGTTGTCGCCACCCCGGTGCGCTTCAGCGACACACCAGCGGTTGCCGCTGCCGCGGTGCCGGAGCTGGGACAGCACACCGAGGAGGTGCTGCTCGAGCTCGGCTACTCGTGGGACGAGATCTCGGCGCTCAGCGACGCGCGTGTCATCTGACGGGCGCTGACGTCAGAACAGCGGACTCCAGCTCGAGGTGCGCAGCAGCCGGCTCTCCCACTGGTCGCGCACCTCGAGGGCGTCGTGCATGAAGGTGCCCGGCTGCTTCATCGCCGCGGGCGTCTCGGTCTCCAGCAGGCCCAGCAGCGCGCTGTGGTCGATCACCTTCTGGAGCAGGATCGCCTCGGGTCGTCGTCCCCCGCTGAAGGCCACCTGGAAGCAGGCGTCGATGCGCAGCAGCGTCGACCGCGCGATCAGCGGGGCGTACACCTCACCCCAGAACGCGGTGTAGTCATCAAGCGGCTTGTGGGGCCAACCCGTGTCCTCCATGTAGAGGGTGAGCTCGTGCTCCGCGCCCGGACCGGTGGGAACCGCCGCCAGGTCGAGCTCCGCGATGGGTGACCACTCGAGCGGTTGCAGGACCTTGCCCACGCTGTCGTGCTGGAGGCTGTCGAGCTCGCGCGCCCACGACCGAAGGTCGCCCCTCGCCACGCGGTCGAGCAGCCGTCCGTAGGCAGCCCCGTCGCGCACCGCGGTGATCGTGCAGATGCGATACGCCGGGCCCGTCCCGTGCGCCTGATGCGTGTACCAGACGAGGCGGGCGTCGTCTCCCTCGGCCAGCGCCGCCATCCAACGGTCGCGGTAGTGGGCCTCGAAGCGTTCCTCGAGCGACCCCCGAACCCGGTGCGTTTCGTGCAGAAAGAGCGTCACTGCGCCATCGTGCCAGGTGCTGGGTACGATTGAGGATCCCCGCTCGCCGTCTCCGTCGACGAAGCGGCAGATCGAGCTCCGGGAACCAAGTGCCCACCATGGGTCGTCGGATTGCCGGTGGCTCCGTGACCGATTTCTCCCACGATGCGCATCGCCGGTTCGAGGCGATGGTGGACCTGGTGTACGAGCCGATCCAGCGGTACGCGCGCCGTCGGTGCTCACCGGACTCCGCCGACGATCTCGTCGCCGAGGTGCTCCTGGTCCTGTGGCGGCGGTTGGATGAGGTCCCCACGGACGCAGCGCTGCCGTGGTGCTACCGCGTGGCGGGCAACTGCCTCGCCAACCTGCGTCGGGCGGACCGCCGCCGACATCGCCTCTTCCTGAAGCTCACCCGCGTCGACCAACGACCAGGACCGCAGCCGCACGAGCCGCCGGACCCGGAGCTGCACGACGCGCTTGCGTCGCTTCGTTCCGTGGATCGAGAGGTGCTCCGACTCTGGGCATGGGAGGGGCTGTCGCCCGCGGAGATCGCCGCGGTGCTGGAGACCTCCACCAACGCTGCAACCATCAGGCTCCACCGGGCCAAGCGGCGGCTGGGGACGGCCCTCGGAAAGGTTCCGTCGCCACCCGGACACATGCTCCTCGACGATGCCGGGGAGGCGACATGACCGACGACATCGAGCTCCGGCTCCGAGCCGCCGATCCGTCGCCCTCGACGCGTGCCGTCGATGACGCCCGCAGCCCGCGGGCCCGAGCCCTCATGGAGCGTGTGATGTCTGACCTCAGGACCCCGAACCCCATCCCCCTCGACTCGCCCTCAGCTCATGCGCGGCCACGCCCCCTGATGATCGGTGCGGCGGCGGCCGTGGTGATCGCGCTGGCGCTCGGCGCGGCACTGATCAAGGGAGGCGATGACGGACGCAGCTCCGTGACGATCGCCGCGCCCGCTCCAGCCGGTGGTCCGGTGATGAACAGCTGCATCGCCCTGACACCGGAGATCCTCGCCGCGGTCGATCTCGCGTTCGACGGGGTCGTCACGAAGGTCGACGGAGCCGAGGTGACCCTGGCCGTCTCGAAGTGGTTCAAGGGCGGCACGAGTGACGACGTCGTCGTGACCCAGAGCGCGATTGGCGACGCTCCCTCGTCGATCGAGATGGACAGCGTGAAGCTGACCGACGGCGGGCACTTCCTGGTGAGCGCCACTGGGGGCGTCGTGAACGGCTGCGGCCTCAGCGGGGAGTACAGCGACGATCTGAGCGCCCTTTACCACCAAGCCTTCCCCGGCTGACACCAGTCGCTGAGGGCTCGCCCTCGGTCCCACAGCGATGGTCGGTCTGTGCTCCCACCGGACGGTCAGCGGCGATCCGACGAGATCACCAAGGCTGCGCCATGAACGCGCACCTCCGAGACCCCCGCGCGAGGTTGAGGGCATGAGCGCGCGCTCAGCGGGCCTTGGTGCCCGCAGCCTGCGCCCCGCTCGGCCCACCGGCCGTCGGGTCGGCGTGGCCAAGGCAGGTGCTCGTCAGCGCGTCGTCGCCCCTGCAGGGAACGCAGGCATCCATGAGCAGCCGATTGAGCTGTTGGAGCGCGGCTGCCTTGTTCAGGACCGCATAGGCGCCGAGTCCAACGGGGTGGTGACGTACCTCGGGTGTCGCGGTGACCTGCCCACCGCCACCCGCCAGGGCGTGACCCACGGGATCCGCTCCGCGCGGCCACCCGTCGAGGCCATCCAGCAGACCCGTTCGCAGCGAACACCGAGCGTCATGAGAGCCGCCCGCCGAAACGCCACGCACCTTCGCACCAGCAACGAGGCCCGTTGCCGCCGCATCCTCGCACGCTCCGAGCTGCTTCACGTCGAGGACCTGGACTGGTCCCAAGCCGGTGCCGTCGAGATCGACGAGGGGACGATCGACACCCTCGTGTACATGCGCGACGTCGAAGGCTTCACCAACAGCTACGTCGCCGGCATCGGGGCGCACCGCACGACGCTCTCCGACCCGATCGTGGCCGACTTCCTCGGGGTCTGGCAGGCCGAGGAAGCCGTCCACTCGCAGGCCATCGCCCGGTTCCTCGACATGTACGCGCAGGCACGGGGCGTGACCATCGCGGCGACCCAGCCGTCCCCGGCCCCGCGCATCCCGCTGTACGAGCGGACGCTCATGCACGTCGGCGGTCCCGTCGGGGCACTCGTCGCGGCCGCTCACATGGCATGGGGAGCGGCGAACGAGCTCCTCACCATGAACGGCTACCGAATACTCGCCGACCAGTGCGACCATCCGATGCTCGCCCAGCTCCTCCGCCGCATCGCCGCCCAGGAGTCTCGGCACTACAGCTTCTACCTGCTCCAGGCAGAGTGGCGGCTCGCGGACAGCCGACTGGCCCGATACGTCCTCCCGAAGGTCCTCGACGGCAGCTGGACCCCGGTGGGGGTCGGCGACGGGTACAAGACGGTGGAGGAGTTCCAACGGGTCCTTCAGGTCCTCAACGCCCGGCCTGAGAGCGAGAAGATCATCGACCGCATGGACCGCAGGTTCGCAGCGCTGCCGGGCTTCGAACGGCTCCGCATCTACCGCCACGCCGCCACCCCCGCGGCCGCCTGAGAGGACAGCAGCGCTGTGCGCTCCCACCTGAACCGGATCATCCTGGTCGTCGCCCTTGGTGTGGTGTTGCCAGCGATCGCCGTGGGCGAGCACCTCCGCCCGGGCGCCGGTCGACGACTGGCGGTGCGGGCCGTCCACCGCGTCGGCCGCATGTGCGGCATCCACATCGAGGTCCATGGCGCAGACCGCCTGGACAGCAGGTCCGCCTATGTGCTCGTGCCGAACCACACCAGCCCGATGGACATCGCCGCCGTGCTGCTGGCTCGACCTGATGTCCGCTTCGTGGCCGCGGCCGAGCTGTTCCGCATCCCTCTGCTCGGTGCGGCGATGCGTGCGCTGGGCACCGTTCCGATTAGGCGCGGCGACCCTCGCGACGCTCGCGGACGGATCACGGCCCTGTCTCGCCCCGAACCGGGTCGACAGCTCGTCATGTTCGCTGAGGGTGGCATCGCCCCGACCAGCGACGTGCTCCCGTTCAAGACGGGCGCCTTCGTCGTCGCCATCAACAGCGGAGCGCCCGTGGTCCCTGTTGCCATTCTCGGCGCCGCGCGAGTCCTGCCACCCGGGGGTCGCCTGCGGCTTTGCTCAGGCACGGTGCACGTGCACCTCCGCCCACCTGTCCCCACCCGCGGGCTCACCGCCGTCAACCGAATGGAGCTGTCCGCACGCATCCGCAGCACCGTCGTGCAGACGCTCGACACGGCCCACCGCGCCGTCGCCTGACCAGCCCCGAGACCGCAGCGCCCCACAGCCGCACCCTGGCTCACCCGAGGCAGCGGTGCGGCCACACCAGTCTCCGATGGCCTTGCGGCACCATTCCTTTGGATGGAGCAGTCCCGGCGCTGGCCGCATCAGCCACGGATCGGACGGCCGGCTCAGCGCGGTCCCCCGCCGGTTGCGACCAGGTCGAGCTCCGTCGTCCTGCGTCAGTGGTCACAACCGCTACCCGTCAGATGGGGGACGGCCATCGGGGGGATCGGCCACTCCACGATGGTCGGGCGACGCCGACGGCTCACGCGTGCTCGAGCGGGCGTCAGGTGATGGTGAGGATCTCGTGCATCCCGCCCTTGTAGTGGCCGGGCAGGTTGCAGATCACGACGTAACGGCCCGCAGAGAGATCGGCGTGGAACGTCCGCTTGGTGCCGGCAGGGAAGTCCGCCTGCTCCGTGGTGTGCGTTACGCCGGTGCCCTCCTCATCTACGTTCCCATCGGCGCCCAAGGGCAGCGAGTCGGGGGCGAGCCCCGTCTTGAAGACGACGAACTCGTGGGGCACCGTGCCCTTGTTCTCGAGCGAGAAGGTGAGGTCGCCCGCCGGAACCGTCGCGGTCGACAACGTAATCTTGAACTCCTTCTCCGAGACCTTCACCCTTCCGCCGCCTGCCGTGCCGCCGTCGCTTCCACCGCAGGCGGCGAGAAGCCCCACGAGCACCACTGATGCGACAACCCCGCGTAGGTGGCTGGCGGTCATGGCGTGTCCCCTCTGCCCGCTGCTGGCGGCTGACCCGATGGTCGGACAGCAGATGGAGCGAGGCTAGGCCGCGACGCCGCCGCGATCACCGATGCTCGGCTGGGAGCACCTGACACACAGCGGCGATCGTCGAGTGCTCAGGGTCAGCTACGTCCAGGCTTCGGTGGCCGTGGTCTTCACCACCGGCTGCGACGACATACTCGCGGACTGGTGCTCGCCGTCGTGGAGGGCCATGCTCGCCGCCGCCCACCGCATCGCGGCGAACGGCACCTGGGCCTCTCGTTCGAGCGCGATCGCGTCGATCGCTTGCCCGCCCCTGTCGAATCGACCACCACCGTCCCGGTCGGCTCTCGCCGGGCGATCAGGGTTGGCAGCGCGCCGGTCGCGAGCTGAGCGGTCATGCGTTCGCCGATCGCGTAGCCGACGATCCTGTTGGAGAACACGTCCTTGATCGCGCAGCAGTAGCGCTTCCCTTCGGCGGTGGGGGGCTCGGTGATGTCGGTCAGCCAGATCGCATCGGGCCGCGGTGTCCCGGAACTGGCGCTGGACCAGGTCGTCGTGGACGGCGGGCGCTGGGCGTGTGCAACGCCGGTCCTTCTTGAGCGTCGTGGACCACAAGCGTTGTTGGCGGCAGAGCCGCCACACCCGCCGCTCGCCGAGCTGGTGGCCCGCCGCCTGGAGCTCGTCGGTGAGAAACCGATACCCGAACTCGGGATCGTCCTCGTGGAGTTCGACGAGCGCGCTTGGGAGGTGAGCGTCGTCGAGGTCCCTAGGTGGCACCAGGAGGCCCGTGGTCATTGAGTGGGCGCGGAGGGACTCGAACCCCCGACATCTGCCTTGTAAGGGCACCTGATGTCGCTGGTCACGAGCCCGAAGATCACGAAACCGCAGGTCACGAGGGGCGCGCGGTACCGCCAGATGACACCCCGTGACGCCTCGTCCGGAACCTCCCGCGGGTTTTCCGCGGGGCATCGACGCCGGATCAACGGCTCGGCGGGACAACCTATCTTGTCCTCCGCTCATCGACAGGTTATGTTGACGAAGTGCTGATCGCCGACAGCGCTCGCAAGCACGGGATCGCTGACGACGACATCCACCACGCCGTTCGCAACGCCATCCGTGAAGTTGCGCTCGAGACCCGAGCGCTGATCATCGGCCCCTCGACCACGGGAGCCCTGCTGGAGATCGTGATCCTCGACCCTGAGGACGATGACAACGAGCCGGTCGCCATCCACGCCATGCCGCTCCGCCCCAAGTTCCACCGCTACCTGTGAGGATCAAGCCCATGCCCCGAAGCCGCAAGCAGCTCGAGCAGGCTGCAGCCGACGCTGAAGCGTGGCTCGACTCGCTCGACCCCGATACGACTCCCGCCGAGGACATCAGTGACCTGGCGGCCATCGGCGCCGCCCTGTCCAAGGTTGCCGCGGCCGAGAGTGACATCGAGAGGGCCGTAGAGGCCGCACGCGCCAACGGTCGTAGTTGGCCCCGGATCGCCCTCGTGCTGGGCATCAGCAAGCAGGCAGCTCAGCAGCGCTACGGAGCGTCCGGCACCGCGGAGGCTGACCCGCGACAGCAGCTCGGCGAGTTCGGGCGCAAACGAGCCGCAGCGCAGGGAGCCGCTGCGGCGTCGAGCCGGGCACGTGGACGCAACCGCACGCGACCCTCATGACACCGACGATCGATCTTCGTAGCGACCTCAATGCCGAGGACGACAACGGTCAGAACTGGGCCCTCCTCGACAACGCCACCGATCCTTCGCAGATCGGCGTCGGATCGGTCCTCGTCGCGGGAACACCTCGCTTCTGGTCCGTCATCCGGGTCACGCCGATCGATGCCGACGGCCAGGTTCACCTCCAGCAGCTCAACGACGACGACCCCGCCGCCCGCCAGCTGCTCGCCACCGTCGCCTGAGCCGACACGGGAGCGAGCCTCGCATGTCGCCGTCTGATCCGTAGGGGCCTTGCGGCGGTGTTCGACCGTGCTGATCCATGCCGGACAATGCGCTGAGCCGGGGCGAATGCGAGACGGCGGTGACGCGTGGTGCTGTGCTTGACGCCTTCGTTGCGGATGATCCGGTAGAAGATCGAGTGATGCGCGCCCCTGCCACCCACGGTGCGCAGCAGAGCCCTATCCCCGGCGGGAGAGACCGCTCCTGGCATCACCGAATCGCGCGCGATTGCGGGCCCGTCGGTAACCGAAGCCTCGGGCCCGTAGGTCCCGACATGGTCTGTACTTGGCAGCGGCGTCGACTTGCAACGCCGGGAGTCGGCTACCCGATCGGTGGCACCTCAATGCGGTCTCCCCGGTCGACGCACTGCGTGCCGAGCAGCGGGGTGTTCCCGGCGCAGAGCGTCGGCTCGGGCTCGGTATCGTCGGTGGGCGGCTCATCCACGATGACGATCGGCTCGCCGCTCGGCACCCCGATCGTCACGATGGGCGTGACGGCCGGCAGCGTCGCCTCCGTGGTTGGAATGGGAGCGTCGGGCTTGACGTCGGTGCTGTCGTCGCCAACGGAGGTCGCATCTGGCTGGTCATCCCCGCCTTCGAGCGCCTCCATGTCGATCTGGGGCTCTGCCGGCAGCACGTTGTTCGAGTCAGAGTCAGAGCCGCCGGGAGCGATGCTCACGAGGATGGTGAGACCGATCGCCGAAACGAAGATCGGCGCAGCAGCGGTGACGGTTTCCGACAGCCTGGCTGCCCCACGGTGCAAGGCGCTACGAGTCCACAGCCACCACCCGAGGAGGCTCTCGGCGAGAGTCTCGAGTCGTCGACGGGCACGGAGTCGCCTCATGGCGCCTCCGCTGAGCCGCGGATCGGCGTTCGACGAACCGGCCAGCGACACCTGCTCGGTCACCGAGAGCATTGGTAGCGCTCGCGCAACCGCGTCGAGATGGAGGCGCGCAAGTACCGCCGTCTCGACGTCGATGGAGTCTCGGACATCCGGCACGGGGGCGCCGCTGGTCCGCGTACCGCGCCGGTACGAGTCGATGAGCAGGTTGCTGGCCACGCGGTGACACCAGCGGCGCTCATCCTCGTCGGAAGGGAATGGACCGACGCGACGTAGGAGTCGCTCGGCCACCTCCTGCGTCAGGTCCTCGGCCACCTCGGAGGAGGCGCCGCGTTTGCGCAACGCCGCCATCAGCTCACGCCGCAGCGGGGTCCAGTGCGCGGCGAACTCGCAAGCATGAGCCCTTCGGTCCGAGGCGGTGCGGCTGGCATCTGTGCCGCTGCTGTGTAACACGCCTGCCCCCGCTCCCTAAACGATTGCGGCCAGTCTACGCTCTACCGGTCGTGCGGCCGCTACGCCGCGGCCCCCGTCGATCATGCCGCGGTAGGCGGCCACGAGGGCAGAGTTGGGCTTGTGGAAGATGCGAGCGCCGCTGGCCCGCGACCGAGGAGCGTCGCTCGCGTCTGGGCTTCGGCCTGGAGCCACTGGCGGGCGCCCCTGAGAATGCCCGTCAGGGGTGGTGACCACTCGGCCTACTGCACGTAGACGACCTCCGCGAACCGACGAACTCCGGCGCGGGCACCTGACTCATCTCGGTAGTGATCGACCACCGACATCGCCAGGGAAGTCGACCACTCACGTTTGGTCGCCCGGGACAAAGGGGCCAAGATCCGCCGCGCGAGAATGGCTCCCGAGCGCCGGCGAGCTGGCGCTTTGGATCGCAGCGGGGAGTGAGGGTGGCGAGTGGGTCCAGATTTCTTGTGATCGGCCGGTCGGTTGTGCGTTGTACGTCTCGACAGCACGACGAGGGACGGAGCCGAGATGCGCCGCATAGGAGTTTCGATCGCAGCGGTGACTCTGAGTTGGGTCGCTGTGGTCACGGTTTCACCGGCCCCGGTCGGCGCCGACGACGGTCCACCTCGATGCGTCCGGGTCGCGCTTGGACCAAACCCCGATGATCCCTTTGTCACCGTGTGCCCCCTCGACCGATGACTCGGCGACGGGGTCAGCATGAAAGGAATCCACACGCGGACGGGTGCGGATGCCTTCCCGGTTCCGGGCCATTGGCGGACCGAGCCGTGCTCCAACGTCTGCCCATGAGCTCGGCGCACCCGCGACCGACCAAGCCCGACGAGAAAGGTTTCCGCATGACCCGATCAATCCGAGGCCCGGCCCTCTTGGCCAGGCTCCTGAGCCTGGCGCTGACCGCCCCTAACGTACGCCTTTCAGGAGCTGCGAAGCAGGGGCTTCGAAGGATGCGACCGCACGGTCGTCGGCCGGCGCGAGGAATCCTTGCGACCATGATCCTGGGCTCGGTGATCGCGAGTGGCTCCATTGCGGGCGCTTCGTCTGATGCTCCGACGAGTCATGACGCCGTCATTGAAGACCTGGTGCACAGCGTCGATCCGGAACTTGCCTGGACGACTTTGGACACTCCAACCCAGGCTGACCTGACGCAGTTCACCGTGGAAGTGTTCGCCGGCGATCGCCCATGGGATTCGCTGTCGTCCGACGAGCAGACCTTCCACCACATGTTCTCGACTTTGTCAGCCACCGATGTTGCACTGGCCGGTTCATATGTGATCGGAGCAGGGGCCAATATCCCGCCTTCCATCGACGAGCTCCCTAGTGTCAGTGTGCCAGCACATTGCTGCCACACTGACCTCGAGCGCACGAACGTGCTGAACAAGTTCTACTTCTTCAAGCACAACGGCACGCCCTGCCTGAATATCTGTGCGGCCGTCGTTCATCATCATTCGGTCCAACTTACAGTGACAGGTAAGAACGCCTTTGGTATTACGGTGCTCGAGACTCGATATGACGTCGGCTATGACGTGTTCCTTGACCGTCAATACAACTTCACTCATCTCCTACGGCATATCTATGCCTTTCAGCCACTCTTCACCTTCGATCAGATCGTGCTAGACTCAGCGACTCCCAATAAGTCCGAGCAGGGCGCCGCTAGCCGAAGCCTGGAGGGAATCATCACCTACAATCAGTGTGAGTTCATCATCGTCTGTAGCAAAGCGTTCGTGAACTACAAGGTCGAGATCGACGGCACCGGAGCACTCGAAGGGGTCGGGTACACGACTTGACTTCAGCCGGGCTTGGGGAGGCGCTGGTCTATCTCCTGATTGTGTTCGGGCTCGGAGCACTGGTTCTGCTCATCAAGCGCCGCTGAGACGGAGCCGCTACAGCGAGATCCCGAGGTCGTGGTCGAGTTCCCGGCCGCGCTGGTGCTGGGTGACGTTGGCGTCGGCGGCTCGGTCAACGGCGTCAAGCCAGCCGTCGGGGGTTCCGGGATCCGACGGGCCGAGCACCGCGTCAGCGGCGGTGATGACCGTGCGAGGATGGTCGAGCGGTGGTCGGCGATGCTGAGCCTGCTGCCAGCGGTCGGGACTGCAAGTCCTTGGTCGAGGTGGCCCTCGATCTGGTAGGCGAGACCGCACTGAGGGGTCCCTCGCCGGTCCTGAGGAAAGGGACAGGTCCGAGCCGGTGGGGCTCGAGGGGCGCGAGAAGGCCCTGCCTTCACAGCCTTCCGGCGGCGAACAACAGCGCGTCGCGATTGCCCGCGCGCTCATCGGGCACCCGTCATTGCTGCTCGCGGACGAAGCCGACAGGAAAACCTAGATTCGGCGACCGGCGGCGAGATCCTTGACCTCCTGATCCGCCTCGGCACAGAACACGGCATGACCACTCTCATCGCAACGCACGAACAACATGTCGCCGCACGATGCGGGCGCCTGCTTCGCCTCCGAGACGGGGGCCTCACCACCGACATTGACCTAACGGAGGTCGACCACACCGACCTGAATGAAAGTGCTCGACACCATCCCGATCCACGGGTGGACGGGGGACTCGAACTCCGCCTCGAGCCGTGCATGGTGCTGCCCCCTGGTGTCCGCCACTGCCGCGATGTCCGGAATCACGGGGATCCGGGTGTCGGGCGCTGACGCTCGATGTTGGGCTGTGCCGCCGCGTTCGTGACCGACTCGTGACCAGCGGGGGATACTCATCTCCGTCGACAGCAACTTTCGGCTTCCTCCTCGCTGAGAGCGAAGCCGATCGACCCTCGGTCATCCTGCTGCGACTGCGCTCGCCGCGCCCAGCAAGGGTTTCAGTGCGGAATGCCCTGAACCGCGCTCCATCCTGAACCATTACGCCACTGCCACAGGGTCCCATTGCCGCTTCGCACGTATGCGTAGACAACACCGTTGCGCACCATCGCCGTCGGATCGGCAGTGACACCACCGGCGGGGATCCGACAGAAGTTCAGGTCCCCCAGCTTCCCAAGCTGAGCTAGGCTGCCGTGCGACGGGCCGATTTCGCGAACGTGCTGGTCACTGCGTACGGCTGGCGTTGCCCCGGCAGCCTCGTGAACCAGGGCGCCCGGCCCGTTAGGTCACGCGAAGGTCACGCCACCGCGGCAGCCCGCTCGGCGCCCCCGGTCAGCTCGGGGCATCCCCCGCTCGCAAAGCGGACTTGAGGTCATCCGGACCGTTCCTCCTCATGCCGCCAAGGCAGCGTTCGTGTCGGGTGCTGACGAGACGTTCTCCTCTCGATGCCGTGTCGGCGGACCGAGTCCAGGTTCGCACGAGACGCAGCCGGTTAGGTGGCCTACGCTGCGTGACACTGGCCGTTGGTCCCCACGATCCCGTGCGGTCACTGACGCTCGGGCGGACACCCAGGGGGTGCGGAATGAAGCGACCGACCGCTCTGATCGGACTGCTTTCAATCGGCCTGCTCGGAGTTGCTGCGATCGCACTCGCGAATCATGAGCAGGGATCCGACGTGGAGACAGGGAGTGGCGCCCGGACCGTCGAGCGATCAATGCCGTTCGAGCTCGTACCACTTACCGGGTTCGCCGCATCGCCACAGGAAGTGCTGGTCGTGGATAGTGCTACGAGCGGCGAGGCAAGTCGAATGACAAGCCTTGACCTTGCGTCTCGCGAGTGGAGGGAGGTGCCTGCATCGCCGTTCACGTCAGCGTTGTTTGCGCCCGATGTCATCTGGACTGGATCGCAGTTCCTGGTTGCCGGCACTGCGTGCGGAACCTCCAGCGTCACGTCTGAGGATGCATTCCCTCGATGTGAGCCCGGCGGCGTCGAGATCGCGTCGTACTCGCCCGAGTCCCAGAAGTGGACCTCACACACGAGTCCTGGCGAGCGTGGCGTCACGGCGACCGCCCAGATCATTGGCGTCACGAAGGACGTCGCCCTAGTCGGGGCCAATGGACCAATCTTCAGCATCGACATGGCGACGGGCACGTCACGTCAGATGCCTAATCCTGCCTTTGACGCAGGAACGAACTGCCTGGTCGGCAACCAGCTCACTTCAGCCGCCGTCTTGAACGTGCCCCCGACGGACGGCGGCGATCTCAACCGATTCCCGCCGGTCGTGGCATCATCGCTGCCAGTCCTGGCTCCCGACGGGTGGAGCCCAGAGGCGTACCCGAAGGACTCCTACGACGTAGCGGATAACACCTTCAGTCTCACGTGCACGGCAGAAGGCCCGATCGCCGTTCTGTACGGCCCCCCGGTCAGTGGTGCGACCCCCCAATCGTTCGTCTACGACGCAGCGACGGGCGGTTGGCGCGACACCGCATCGCCTCCCCTGCCGTTCGGCGCCATCCAAGCCAGTGTGTCCTCGCCATCTGAAGTCGTCATCTGGACCGACCTGGCTCGAGCGACCTTCCGCTCCGGCAAGGGCTGGACGATCGCCAAGGACGACGGAACCGCTATCCGAGCAACAGCGATCGACGAAACCCATGTCGTCGTGCACCGCTCAGGACAGGCGGAACTCATCATTGAGGAGATCTAGTGCTCACTCGCTTTCTCGCAAAGATCCTCACCATTGGACTGGTCGTCGGCGTCACTTTGGCAGTCAACGTGGCCCCAGCTCAGGCTACGAGCATGCCGTTCCACGAATACAACTTGTGTGGCAACCGTTGCGTAAATACGACGCATCAGTACACGCTATATCAAGCGGCGGATCGGGTGGTTTCGGAAGTACAAGACGGGTCCACCGCGTTCGCCGTGATCCTCGAGGAGGTGTGCTCGCTTCAAGCCACCCGCATGAACAATAGCCTGGCCCCGCTCGGGTTCGTCATGACCACTCGCTACACACTTTCGGGTCTCACGAACTGCGGCAGCTACGGAAATGTCATATTCACACGAGGAACTCGAACGGGCGTGAACAACTTCCTCGGCTACTACACATTTTCTAACCCAGACGCACAGGACGGTGAGGCGCGCAGGATGGTGTGTGTCTCGGCAAACGCGTACATCGTTTTCGCCGTGTGCGGAACCCATCTCGCAACCAACACAGCCACGTCGGAATCTCCCAAGGACTACCAGCTGGACCAATTCCTTTACTTGGGTACAGGCTCGTATGCGCTCGGAAAGGTCATCGGTGGAGACTTCAATGACACCCCGGATGAATCACATCTGGACGGCTACTACAACGGTTACTACGAGGCGGACCAGTCAAATCGAATCAGCCCTCAAAACACGATAGGCGGGAGCAACCCTTCCAAGATCGACTACATGTTCGCGGACAACGCCCATTTTCTGACAACGCGATCACTCGTCGTACTCACATCAAACCCCGCGTCTGACCACTACTATCTCAAGGCATATTTCAACGTTTGACCTAGCCCCGATCGGTGGCTCTACGCTCCTGAGTAGGAGCCCATGACCGGAGCTCTCGAGCCCGCTTGGGCCCGCCGGAGGAACCTCGGCCAGTCCGGCTCAGAGCTCCATGCCGAGGCCGAGCTCGGCGCCGCGTTGGAGTTCGCGCGTGGCGACACGGTCGAGTCGTTCGGTGAGGTCGATCTGGAGGTTCAGGGTGTCGAGGCGGTCGAGGTCGCCGCTGTGTTCTCGCTCCCATCCTCGCCGGTCCAGGATCGACGGCGCGAGATCGTTGAGGTGGCCGTCGAGCTGGGCGAGCTTCGTCTCGTGACCAACGACGTCCGCTTCGAAGCGGGCGATCCGGTCCTCGATCTCCCGGCGCTGGTTCCGACGCGTGTGGCGGCCGATGGGGCCGAGCTTGGCGAGGTCCTCGTGGGCGCGGTCGCGTCGCCCATACGCTTCGTCGCGGTAACGCTGCTCGCGCTGGTGGGCTTCGGTCAGGTCCCGGAAGGCGCGCAAGTGGTCGAGTGGGGCGCCGGCCAGCCGCTCTCGGAGGTGGTCGCGTTGTGCGCGGAGCTGCTCGAGTGGTGAGGCGCCCGGCGGGTCGAGTTGATCCAGCGCCAAGCGCTTGGCTCCGGCGCGATGAACGGCGGCGCGGAGGCCGTCGAGGGGGTCGCGTTCGACTTCGGTGGCGTGGCGTTCCTCCGCCCGGTGGTCGTCGGCGACGACGAACAGGTCGTTGCCGTGCCGACCTCGTGAGAGTGCGGTGTAGGCGTGTTCGCGGGCGGTGGTGTCATCGAGGAGCACGAAGCACCGATCCACGGTCGCGCCCTGCGCCTTGTGGATGGTCGTCGCGTACCCATGGGTCAGATGCCCCGCCTCCGCGTAGGCGAACGGGACCGCCAGACGCTCGTCGCTCTCGGTGGTCACCAGAAGCCGCTGCTCGTCGACGTCGATGCGGTCGATCAGGCCACGGGTGCCGTTCAGGATGCCGAGCGGGTAGTCGTTGCGCAGCGCCAGGACCACGTCGCCCTTCGCGAACGGTCGCCCGGCGAGGATGATCTGGTCGGCGGCGAGGTAGCCCTCCTCTCGGAGGACCTGGCGGGCCCGGGCGTTGAGGTCATCAACATCGGCGAGACGGGCGCTGACCATGAGGACGTCCTGGCCGTCGACGAGGGCGTTCATCCACTCCTCGACCAACAGGCGGCGCGCCTCGCCGTCGGTGGTGGCTTGGTGGACGCGTTGGTGCTGGAGGTAGGAGTCGACGGCCTGGTCGGGGTCGCCTGCGCGCAGGTCGGCGAGGGCGTCGCGTTCCCAGGGTTCGCTCTGGCGGCGGTTGTCTGTCATCTGGCTGGCACCGAGGCGGGCGCTGAGGCCACCGAAGGCGCCACCTGCGTCGATCTCGGGGAGCTGGCATGGGTCCCCGACCAGGACAACCTTCGCCCCGGCCGTATCCACGTACGTGACCAGGCAGGCGAGTTTGCGGGTGCCGACCATCGCGGCCTCATCAACCACGACAACGGTCCGGGCGTCGAGCCCGTCGTCGCCGCGGTCGAGCCGGCCCAGGAGACGGTCGATGGTGGTGGCGGGGATCCCGGCGTCGTCCTGCAGGTGCTTCGCGGCCCGCGCGGCGAGCGAGCAGCCGATCACCCGGAGTCCGGAGGCTTCCCAGGCGGTGCGGGCAGCGGCCAGGGCGAAGGTTGGGTGTGCTCACCTGATCTGGCCCCACTTGGGCGGGTAGTGCTCATCTGATTTGGCCCCACCTTGGGGGGTCCACCGGTGGGCCGTCTCGGCCGTCGACCGTGGGCGATGCCCAAGAGGTCGAAGGTGAAGTTGTACGAGCAGATCCGTAAGACTCACGACCGCGAGCAGCTGTCGATCCATGAGCTGGCCCGCCGGTTCGGTGTGCATCGTCGTGATGTGCGCCAAGCGCTCGCGTCGCCGGTGCCGCCTGAACGCAAGCGGGTGGAGCGGTCGGCGCCGTTGCTGGACCGGTGGAAGCCGACGATCGAGGAGTGGTTGGCGGCGGACCGCCTGGCACCGCGTAAGCAGCGGCACAC
>JBKJIE010000057.1:0-31668 GCA_046598715.1 Acidimicrobiales bacterium
CGCCACCTGGGTGACCGAGCGAGCGATCCAGATCTTGGGTGGCTACGGCTACGTCCGCGAGTACCCGGTGGAGCGCTTCCACCGCGACGCCAAGATCATGGACATCTTCGAGGGCACGGAGCAGATCCAGCAGCTGGTCATCTCGAGGGCCATCTCCGGCCTGCGGATCGAGTAGTCTGACCTGGGCTTTTGTGGTTCTGGACGAGGCGCCGGCTCCTGTGGGGGTCGGCGCCTCTGTTGTTCTCCATTGAGGTTGTACTAGTCGAGTACTAGTCTCGGCGGCCGTGGCGACCGTGACCGAGCGCAAGCCGGGGGTGTGGTTGGCGAGGGCGTTCCTGCCGCCGTCGGCTGACGGACCCGGTCGCCAGGTGGCCAAGACCTTCCGGGGCGCCAAGAAGGCGGTACGCGCCGAGGTGGCCATCTGGGAGGCCGACCTGCGGGGCCGACCGGCGGCCAGCATCGGCGCGACGATCAGCGACCTGCTCACGATGTGGCAGGAGGCCCGGGCCGCGGAGTGGCAGCCCACGACCGTGCGCGACCACCGCAGCCGGGCGGCCCGCATCACCGCTGACCTCGGCACCGTTCGCCTCGTCGACCTTGACCCGCTCCGTGTTGACGCCTGGATCCGCCAGCTCCGCCGTCGGGGTGTCGGAGCCGGTGCGATGCGGGGCCGCGTGTCGACGTTGAAGGCGGCCTGCGGGTGGGGTGTCTCGCGTCGCCTGCTGCGCTCGAACCCGGTGGCCGACGCTGCCCCACGGCTCGGCTCCGGTCGCCGCTCGGCGCGGCCCGAGCCCGAGCAGGTCGTCGCCTTGCTGCAGGCCGCTACTGCGGAGAGCGCCCGCGCTGGTCTGGCCCTGCGGTTGGCGGCGGTGGCTGGCGCACGCGAGGCAGAGCTCGTCGCCCTCGCCTGGGACGACCTCGACGGCGACGTGCTGCACATCGGTCGCCAGCGCCACGGCCTCGATGGCGGCGCCGTGGTGCGGGACCACACGAAGACCGGCGGCCACCGCACGGTTACGCTCGACGCCGGCACAGTCGCTGCGATCGCGACGCTGCGGCGCGAAGCCGACGAGCTCGTCGGCGCGCCGACCACCTGGATGGTTGCGGAACCCGGAGCCGCCAACCCGCCGTCGCCGCGCTGGCTGTACGACGTGTTCATGCGTGCGGCGAAAGCGGCTGGCATCCCAGCTGGCCGAGCCGAGGGCTTCGTGCTCCACGACCTCCGGCACTGGGCGGCCAGCACGGCGCTGCGCGATGGGCACGACCCCGTCACCGTTGCTGCCCGTCTCGGCCACTCGCCCGAGACGCTCCTGCGGGTCTACGCGCAGGAGATCGAGCAAGGCCAAGTCGGTGTTGCCGCGTCCCTCGCCGCCAGATTGGATGGTTGAGCCATGCCCGACGACCTGATCCCAATCGAAGATCGGCTCCGGTCGGGAGAAGTCCTTGATCCTGCGTCGCATCTGATCATGCGCGGCTGGCCGGTGACGGTGGATGGGATACTCGCGAACGCCGATCGCACCCGTGTCCGCTACTCCCTGGCGGGAAAGCCATTCGTGGCGATCTCGGCTGAGGCGACCATCGCCGGGTGGGACGTGGACACGATCCTGTTGGGCGCTCGTCTGCGCTCGCGGAGTAGCTACGCAATCACGCGGGTCGGCGATCTGATCGTCGCTGGCTTCGATCTGGCACCGACCTTCCAAGCGCCCCACTACAGCGTGCTCCTGCCGTCGTACACTCAAGAAGCGGCCGCACGCCTGGTCGAGGTGTTCGGCGAGGTCAAGCCGAACCCGTATTTCCGAAGGAGGGACCCGTGAGCAGCACCAACGACGTCACCGTGACCCTCCCTGCCGACGTGAACATGGTGGATGAGACCGGCTACGTGTGGACCTTCCTGCACGAGGCGGCAGAGCCTGATCGAGTCGTGCCAGGAGCGCTCATCGTCGCTGGCGATCCCATTGAGCCGTTCCTGGCCCGTGTCGTGGACATCATCGATGGGCCTCGAGGCACCTCGGTCGTCCACCTCGACGTCCTTGGCGTCCCCGAGGACGCCATCGACGAGCTGCGTCACGCTCGCCTCCTGCCGCAGTAGCACCGCTTGGTTCCCCCGCCAGCAAGTGGCGGGGGCCTCCACAGTGGTCGTGCCCTTGACGCGCAACATCCGGCTAGCCACCGTCCGGAGGCCTCGCCGGGTGCACTTCCCACCCCTACTGGGATGAGCACAACCAGCATTGCGCCACGCGCACCGTTCGACAACAACCTTGGCGCGTAGCTGCGTCCCGGTAGTTGGGCGCGGCATCACGTCAGGGGATCGACGCCCACGATGACGGCGAGATCCACGCGGCGGACGAGCAGCCGGGCGCCGAGGCGCACGGTGGGCAGCCCGGAGGTCCCGCGGGACCACCGCCACTCTTCGGCAAGCTTGTAGGCCGAGGTCCGGCTGATCCGCAGAACGGCGGCGGCCTCCCCGACGGTGAGCATCAGCGGCAGCCCGGCGAGAGTGGCCCGGTCGATCGGCATCACCGTGTCCGTCATCGCGTTCACCTCCGTCGGAACCATCGATTCCCCTACTCGTATACGGCCCGCGTTCGAGCCCGAGCGCGACAAGGATTCTCGATGCGCCAGTGAAGACCCCCGCCGCTCGGGAGCGCAGACCTCAGAGCCACCCCTGCAACCTGACACAGACTTGCCCCTATCGATGGCGATAGGAGCGCAGCACGAATCGCGTGCTGCGGCACTCCGTCGGCAGGTCCTCCCTCGGAGGCTCGCGGGGTTGCTCGAGACCTCTCATCGCCTACTCAGAGATCTCTGCAGCGACCCGGGTGGCACATGTCTGCCCGGCCTCCCGTCAGATCAAGTGACCGCGCCCGAGCTGCGGCACTGGTTGCTGGGACTAGGTCTCGACGGCTTGTCGCATCGCCGCGAGGTAGCGCCGACATGCGATGTCCTGGAGCCGGTTGGCGATGGGCGGAGCGAGTCGGGCGAGCGGGTGGCTGGGCTGCGATGCCGCGGCAACGACGAACGTGACCGCTCCGTCGAGCTCGCGCCGGAGCATGAAGGACTCCTCGCCCCGCTCTGGATGGACCGACAGCGTGCCGTAGGCGAACCCGAACCGGTCCGGCTCGTCGATCACCTCGACAACCCGGCACGTCACGTCCGCGAAGCCGATCGGGAGGGGAGCGGTCATGGCGACGTTCGTTCCCACGGCCACGGGGCCGTCCGCGACCACGCTGAGGCCGGATCCGCGGTGTACGGCCCAGCCCTGGAGAGCCGCCGAACCACGCTCGTAGCAGTCCTCCGTACGCAGGTTCAGTTCCCATGCCCTGCGGTGAAGCACGGTCTGAACGCCATCGTCCAGGGAGATCCCGACCGGGGTGTAGGTGAGCGTGTCGTCTCGGCACCTCTCGAGCAGTTCCTCGAGCTGCGCGGCGCTCGGACGGCGGAGGCGGATCGACACCGGTCCAGCCTCGCAGTGGATCACCGCCGTGGCCAGAACTGCCGCGATCAGACGCCCGGCGACCTGCACTCGCTGGTCGGCCGCGGCCCCTTGCAGACAGTATGTACTCGTGAGTCAGCACCGACGATCGTCCTTGTCTACATCGCGTCCGAGTCGGCGGGCCCGAGCCTTCGTTCTGCTCACCTCCATCGCTTCGATCGGCTTCGCCACCGCCATGGTGGGCGTGGGCGTGCAGCTTCAGTTCCTGAGCGGCATGGGGTTCGTCGTAGGACTTGGCAGCAGCATCGCGGCGCAGGGCTGGGGGACAACGCGTCCCATCGGAAATCGCTCAGCAATCGACGCTGCCGGACGAGAGCTCGGCTGGTCTCAGTCCAAGGCGCGCTGGCTGTATCGGGCGCAGGTTGGAGTCGTGTTCCTCGGCGTGCTCGGATTTGTGGTCGGGCTCCTGCTCACGGAGTAGACGATCGGGTCAATGATGTCATCGGTGCCCGCTGAGGTGCCTTGTTCGCTTGCACCCGATGCGCGGGCTCCCTCGGAGGGCCCCGTCGGGGCGCCGGAGCACCCAGGCTTGTACTACTCCGGTACTAGAACTCGGCGAGAACAGCCGGACCAGCGAGGATCAGGCGGACGGATGGCCCCGGTTTTCGGGGCTCTCGGACCGGCCGAATGCAATCCGCAGACCATGGACATCTTCGAGGGCACCGAGCAGATCCAGCAGCTCGTGATCTCGAGGGCCATCTCAGGGATGCGAATCGAGTAGGTCTGACTTCTCCGGCCACGCGTGCGGGTCTGGTCGGATCACCAACCAGCATCTCGTCGACGCGACCACGGGGCCGCTCAGACTGACTCGACCGCCGCTCCGTAGCGCTGCTGCGCGGCCTGGGCTGACGTGCCGAGGATGTCGCCAATGCGCTGCCACGAAAGGCCCTTGGTTCGGGCCGCGGTGACCGCCTCGACGATCTGTCGCTCACTTCGGGCGCGAGCGATCGTCGCTCGTTCGAGGAGGTACTCCTCGATGACGCGCTCGTCTCCCGCCTTGGGCTCGTACTCCTCGAAGCGCTTGGCGAGCTCGTCACCGTGGTCGAGGATCTCCTGAATCGATCGAGGCATGCGGCTACTCCATGAACTTGGGTCGGGCGACCATGGCGTGCACGATGAATTCGATGCCCTCGGCATGAGCGACACCGATCTCGAGCAGCGCACCGGACTGGTCAGGGCCGATGAGCATGGCCAGGTCGTCGACGTCGAACATCCGGATCGGATTGCGGTGGGCGTGAAGCATGTCGTCGTCTCGGACCCCGTGCTTCCGAGCGCTCGCCAGGATCACCGTCCATCACCAAAGTTACCTTGATATCGGATGCCGTGGTCGCCCGAGATCCTCATGAAGTCCTCATCTGCGTTCAGCGTTGTCGGCGCATGCTGCGGGTGAGCGGCCGCTCCGTGCCGCCACAACATGAGGAGACCACTGTGGAGATCGTGATCATCAACTTCTCGCTCGATGGCATGGACGAGCTCGACTACCGGCGGTTGTGTGACGAGGTGGCGCCCGCGTTCGCGGCAGTCCCAGGGCTGGTGTCGAAGGTGTGGTTGGCCGACTCGACCGAGGGCGTCTACGGCGGCGTCTACACGTTCGAAGACGGCCCAGCCGTCGACGCGTTCGTCGCCTCCGAGCTTTTCGCCGAGGTCGGTGCCACCCCTGGACTTGCTGGGATCTCGGTGCGCCGCTTCGACGTCCTGCGCGAGCCGACATCAGTCACCCGAGGTCTCGTCGGCGCGAGCGCCTAGTCCCTGCCACGATGGTCCCTGTGACGGCCATCTCGACGGGAGTCAGCATGGTCGGCCGTGACGCTGAGCTCTCGGTTCTTCAGCGAGTGCTGGAGGCGAACGGGCCTCGCGTTTGCTTCGTCTACGGCATCAGCGGGATCGGCAAGTCGTCGCTCCTTGAGCGGTTCGCCGATCACTGCAGGAGCCTCGACCTTGCCGTGTTCGCCGTCGACTGCCGATCGATCGATCCGACCGATCAGGGGTTCCTCGAGGGCCTTGCCACCGCGGTCGAGCGCACCGGGTCGGCGCTCACCGAGGATCAGCTCGTTCCGATAGCCCCACAAGGGCCCTCAGTGGTGATCATCGACACCTACGAAGTCTTCCGCATCGCCGATCCGTGGCTGCGACATGAGCTGCTGCCGGCGCTCGGCCCGTCGGTTCGCGTCGTCGTCGCCGGGCGTGAGCCGCCGATGCTCGAGTGGACGATCGAGCGCGGTCAGCTCGGCGGTCTCGCGGTCCTTCCCCTCGGTCCGCTCGACGACCGCAGCGTCGAGATGATCATCCGGGCCGCCGGGGTGGAGGACGAGACCACCGCTGCGCAGATCACTCGGATTGCCCGCGGCCATCCGCTCGCATTGCGGCTCGCGCTCGAGGCATGTCTGTACGGTGTCGATCTGCCTGACGCCGACGCGCGGCCAAGGGTCATCGCTGCGCTCGCCAGCACGTTCCGTGCTGGTCTCGACGAACCAGCCCGCCGGGCCCTCGACGCCGCCGGTGTGACTCGGCGCATCACCCGAGGCGCGCTCGAGGCCATGCTGGGAGACGAAGCAGACGCCGCCCTCGACTCGCTCAGCGCCCTGACCATGGTCGAAGCGACCGGCGACGGGTTGCGGCTCCACGACGCCGTACACGTCGCCATCGTCGAGCGGCTTCGGTCAGTCGACCCAGACCGGTTCCGGGAGTACCGAACCGCAGCCTGGCACCACCTCGAGTCTCAGATGCGCGCGTCCAACCGGCACGAGCTGGCCGGCTCAACGGCGGACCTGCTCTTCCTGATCGACAACCCGGTCGTGCGCGAAGCGATGTTCCCGACCACCGCCCACCAGTTCAGCGTGGAAGCCTCCCGCCCCGAGGACGTCGACGACCTGCGGGCGCTCTGGCACCAACATGACCCTCCCGAAGCAGCCGAAGTGCTGGATCGATGGCTGCAGCTCGCACCTGGCGCGGTGCGCGTCGTTCGCGACCGCACCGGGTCTGTCGTGGGGTGCTCGATCGTGGCTGAATGGCGAGACATCCCGCACGCGATTGAGCGGGACGACCCGGTCACGGCGGCGTGGGCGAAGCACGCCGCGTCCCGTCCCCTGCCGGGCGGCCAGAGAACCCTCGTAAACCGACGAGTGCTGGCTCGAGAAGGCGGCGAAGGCCCGAGCGGCCCCCAGGCCGCAGCCTGGCTTGACCTGAAGCGCGACTACTTCCGGATGCGACCTCATCTCGGTCGGCTCTACGGCGGTCTCGCGAACCCCGAGCCGTTCCTTGCCGCGCTACTCGCCCTGGGCTTCGAGCCCTTCGATGAACTCGTGGAGATCGGAGCAGCAACGTTCCATCCGGCGGTGCTCGAGTTCGGACCGCAGTCAATCGACGGCTGGCTCACGAGACTCGCCGCCGTCGAGCTCGGCATCGCCGAGCCGCGCTTTCTCGACCGTGACGACCGCACTGCCGAGATCGGGGGCGAACGAATCCAGCTGTCCCCGCTCGAGTTCGGCGTGCTCGAAGCGCTCACCGACCAGGCCGGTCGACCCGTCACGAGAGCTGAGCTCATCGGCCGCGTGTGGGGGACGAGCTACAACGGCGGGAGCAACGTTGTAGACGTCGTCATCCGCAGCCTCCGCCACAAGCTTGGAACCGACGCAGCCAGGGTCGAGACCGTCCGTGGAGTCGGCTACCGCCTGCGCTGAGACATCCACTGAGGCTGTACTAGTTCGGTATTAGAACTCGGGGGAAACGGGCGGATCCGAGAGGATCGAGCGGACGGATATCCCCTATTTCCGGGGGTTTTGGACCGGCCGAACGCATCCGGAACACCATGGACATCTTCGAGGGCACCGACCAGATCCAGCAGCTCGTCATCTCGAGGGCCATCTCCGGGATGCGCATCGAGTAGTGCTGACCTGGTAGAGGTGCTGGAGGAGGTCGGCTACCTCCACTCGTCATCGGGGGAGCACCGACATGGAACTGGGCCTTGCGGGAAGTGGGGCGGTCGTCACCGGTGGCACCAAGGGGATGGGCCGAGCGATCGCCGAGGCGTTCGCCGACGACGGCGCCCGTGTGGCGGTGCTGGCCCGCGGGGCGGAGGCGATCGACGAGACCGTGGAGGAGCTGCGCCGGCGGGGCAGCCCCGACGCGGTCGGGATCTCCGTGGACCTGACCGACGGCGAGGCGATCGCCGACGCCTTCGGCCAGCTCGGCGATCGGTGGGGCGAGATCAACAGCCTCGTGAACACAGTCGGTCCGGCCGACGGCTACTTCGAGGAGCTCGACGACGCAGGCTGGGACGCGGCGCTCCAGCTCGGCCTCATGGCCGCGGTGCGCTGCACGCGGGCTGCGCTGCCGCTGCTGCGGGCGGCCGAGTGGGCGCGGGTCGTGAACTTCGCCGCCCATTCGATCCAGAGGCAGAACCCTCGGATCGTCGCCTACACGGCGTCGAAGGCGGCGCTGGCCAGCGTCTCGAAGAACCTCGCCAAGAGCCTGGCCGCCGACGGGATCCTCGTGAACACCATCAGCCCCGGCACCATCGTGACGGCCAGCTTCACCGAGGCGCTCCACCCGTTCCTCGCCGCCGATGGCCTCGACTCGAGCAACCCCGTCGACGTGATGACCTGGATCGAGAACAACTTCCACCAGCCGGCGGACCTAGGGCGGGCGGGCGTGCCCGACGAGATCGCCAGCATCACCGTGTACCTGGCGTCGCGCCGCAATGGTTACGTCACCGGCGCCAACGTCAACGTCGACGGCGGCTCCGACTTCATCTGACCCGTCGGGAGGGGAACCCATGGACATCGATGAGATGGTCGACGCCGCCTGCGAGCGGGCCGGGTCATCCAACTTCGGCGAGGACACCTGGCAGGAGGGCCTCGGCGTGCTCGTGGACTCGTTGCGCGACGAGGCCGCGCTCAACGAGATCGGTGTCGGTGCGATGCACGATCAGATCGTGGGGAACCTCACCAACCGTCTGCGGGTCGAGCAGTGGTATGCCCGGCATCCGGAGATCGACGCCCAGCAGATCGTCGCTCCCCTGTTCGGGCTCGGGCTGCCGCGCACCGGGTCCACCGCGCTCAGCTTCCTGCTGGCCCAGGACCCGGCCCGTCGCTCGCTGCGGGTGTGGGAGGCATCGGAGCCGTGCCCACCCCCGGAGACGGCGACCGAGCACACCGACCCCCGCATCACCGCCGCCCAGGCAGGCATCGACTTCACGAACGAGATGTTCCCCGGGTTCGCCGAGATGCTGCCGAGCGAAGCGGCCGGTCCCGTCGAGTGCCTGGTGCCGATGGCCCTCGACTTCCGCTCCCTCATGTTCGAGGGGATGGCGATGGTGCCCGACTACAGCGCATGGCTGCTCCAGTGCGACATGGAACCGGCCTACCGCTATCACCGCCGGGTCCTGAAGCTCCTGCAGTGGCGCTGCCCACCGAACCGCTGGTCGCTGAAGTCCCCTGCGCACATGCTGTCGATGGACGCGCTCGACGCGGCATACCCCGATGCTCGCTTCGTGATGACCCACCGCGACGTTGCCAAGGTGCTGCCCTCGGTGTGCGCGCTCTACAGCACCCTGATCAGCGTGCTCACCGAGCGGCTCGACCCCGTGGCCGTCGGCACCCACAGCCGCGAGCTGTGGCGCACCGCGCTCGGGCGGCTGATCGACTTCCGCGATCGGGGCAACGAGCATCGCTTCGTCGACCTGTCCTTCGACGCCGTGCAGGGCGACCCGATCGGTCAGATGACGGCGTTGTACGACGCGCTGGGTGACGAGCTCACGGACACGACCCGCGGCCGAATGGAGGCGTGGTGGGCCGAGAGCGCCACGGGTCGTCCAGGATCCGGCGCCCACGCCGCCGCCGAGTTCGGGCTCGACCCCACCAGCGTCGCCGCCGAGTTCGCCTTCTACTCCGACCGGTTCGACGTCCCCGTCGCCACCGCCTGACCCCACGCCGCAGGAGCAAACCCATGGACGAGATCACCCAGAAGGTCGTGGACGGCACGGCGTGGCGCGAGTTCTGCGACCTGCTGGCCGATGCCGGCCAGGTCATCCTCGCCGACGGCAACCCCGACAGCCCTCTCGATCGCGCCGAGGGCTTCCGCATGCTCACCCGCCTGCTCAGGGGGGCCCTGGAGAGCAAGCTCGAGTTCGGCCGTGCGACCGAGCCGGTGCTGGTGCGGGCGTGCCACGAGACGGTGAAGATCGTCGGCGAGAACCCGGACAACCACTACCTGGGCGCGTCGCTGGACGGGGCGTACGACTACCGGATCTGGGGCACCCGCGGCGACGCCAAGTGGATCAGCTTCAACCTGTTCTCCGGGGCCGGCTTCGGCGGCGGCGGACCGGGCACCGGCGCCACCATGCACGAGGAGCAGATGCACATCGAGCCGGACGGCACGTTCGAGCTGATCATCTCCCAGCGCGAGCATCCTGGGAACTGGCTCCAGGCCGAGGCCGACACCCGAAGCATCGCCATCCGCCAGACCTTCCTCGACCGTCCCAACCAGCGCCACGCCGACCTGCACATCGAACGCCTCGGCGCCGACGACACCTCCCCCGCGCCGCTCACCCCGGAGGAGCTGTACCTCTCGCTGATCTACGCCGGCTTCTACGTGAAGGGCGTGGCCGAGATCGGCGCCGGCTGGGCCACCCGCCAGGCGAAGTGGCCGAACGTGTTCACCGACGAGGCGGAGCTCCCCGAGACCGACAAGTTCAAGGACCCACAGATCAAGTGGCACCAGGGCTACTTCGAGCTGGCCGACGACGAGGCGCTCGTGGTGGAGGTCACCCCGCCCGAGTGCGAGTACTGGATGATCGCCCTGCACAACCACTGGATGGAGACGCTCGACTACGTGCACCATCAGGCGACTCTGAACTGCCACACGTCCCAGCTCGAGGACGACGGCAGCGTGCGGTTCGTGATCGCCCACCGCGACCCGGGTGTGCCGAACTGGCTGGACACCGCCGGGCACGAGCGCGGCACCGTGGGCATGCGCTGGGTCGGGCCCGACGTGGTCGACGTGCTCCCCTCCACCCGGGTGGTCAAGCTCCCCCTGCAATAGTCGCCGGCCCCGCCGGCCTGCCTCGGGGCGCGCCCGCCATCCTTTCCAGCGGGACCAACTGTCGCCGCCTAGGTTCTCCCCCACCTACGGACCAGGGGGACCCATGGCGATCGCGCGCAACGGGGATGTGGAGTTCTTCTACGAGACGTTCGGTGACCCGGCCGACCCGACGCTGCTCCTCGTCAACGGCCTCGGCTCGCAGTGCATCAACTTCCCGGTGGAGTGGTGCGAGCGGTTCGTGGCCCGCGGCTTCCACGTGGTGCGCTTCGACAACCGCGACGTGGGGCTCTCGTCGAAGCTCGAGGGCGTCGACTACACGCTGGCCGACATGGGCCTCGACGCCCTCGCTGTCCTCGACGCCGTGGGGGTGGCGACCGCCCACGTGATGGGCCTCTCGATGGGCGGCATGATCGTGCAGCGGCTGGCCATCGACCACGCCGATCGGCTCCGCTCGATGACCTCGGTGATGTCGCGCACCGGCGAGGCCGAGTACGGGCAGAGCGCACCGGAGGCGCTGGCCGTCCTCACCGCCAAGCCGGCCACGTCGAAGGACGAGTACGTCGACAGCCACGTAGCCGCCATCGGGATCTACGGCTCCGACCCGGCCTGGATCGTCGACGCCGACGTCCGCGCCCGAGCGGAGGCCGCCTACGACCGCTGCTTCTGTCCCGCTGGTGTCGGCCGCCAGATGATGGCGGTGATGGCCGACGGCTCCCGGGCCGAGGCGCTGCGCCAGGTGCGGCTCCCGGTCCTCGTGCTGCACGGCAGCCGGGACACGCTCATCGATCCCAGCGGTGGTCGCCGAACCGCCGACCTGATCCCTGGCGCCCGCTACGAGGAGATCGAGGGCATGGGTCACGACTACCCGCCGGCGGTGTGGGACCGGTGGACGGCCATCTGGGGCGATTTTGCGGCTGCTGCCGATCTCGCTGGCGCTGCCGCTGACGTCTCCTGAGGCCGACGACTGGCTCACCCGGCGGAGCGGCGCGGTCTGAAGGTTTGGGGGTCCCGTCGCATACGATGGACCGGTCGTGGGCATGCGCAGGCTGACCCACATCTCCAGCAGCTCGTGATCGTCCGGGCCGCCTCCGGCCCGTGCATCGACTAGACGCACCGCTCGCCAGAGCCCGGTCCCGCATCAACCTCCGAGGAGCACCCCAGGCATGGCCACGTCCCGAACTCCAGGTGCCCGTCCGGGGCGCATCAGCCGAACGGCAACCGAGGCGCCCGGCGCCACCGTCGTCCCGTTGCCTGGCCTGGGGGCCACGCACTCCGAGCTCGTCCGCGAGGCGGCCACCACCCGGTGGACGACGGTGCACGGCCACGACGTCGCCTACCGCCAGGCCGGCACCGGTCCCGTCCTGGTGATGATCCACGGCATCGCCGGCAGCTCCGGCACCTGGGTGCCGGCCATGCCCCTGCTGGCCGAGCGCTTTACGGTGATCGCCCCCGACCTGCTCGGCCACGGCGAGTCGGCCAAGCCGCGCGGCGGCTACAGCCTCGGCGCCTACGCGTCGGGCATCCGTGACCTGCTCGGCGTGCTCGGCCACGACCGCGCCACCATCGTCGGCCACTCCCTCGGCGGTGGGGTCGCCATGCAGTTCGCCTACCAGTTCCCTCACATGGCGGAGCGGCTCGTCCTCGTGTGCAGCGGCGGCCTCGGCAAGGAGGTCAACCCCCTCCTGCGGGCGCTCAGCCTGCCTGGTACCGAGTACCTGCTCCCTGCCGTGCTGGCGCCGCAGCTCCACGGAGTCGTGGCCAGGTTCGGCGGGCTGCTCGGCCGCTTCGGCCTCCGGGCCGACCCGTTCCTCACCGAGGTGTGGGCCTCCTGGAGCCGCCTCACCGACGTGCGCGCGCAACGGGCGTTCATCCACACGATCCGCGCTGTGATCGACGTGGCCGGTCAGCGCGTGAGCGCACGCGACCGGCTGTACCTCGCCCACGAGATCCCCACGATGATCATCTGGGGCGACCGCGATGCGGTGATCCCCGTCTCGCACGGCCACATCGCCCACGAGCTGATCCCCGGCAGCCGCCTCGAGGTCATCGAGGGCGCCGGCCACTTCCTGCCGATCGAGCGCCCGGAGCTCATCGACCGCCTCCTGCGCGACTTCATCGCCACCACCATCGCCGCCAACGTGTCCCCCGCCCGCTGGCAAGAGGTCCTCACCAACCACGGCTGAGGTGTTGGGCGACCCAGCGGCCGACGGGGTCGTCGCCGCCGGCCAGGTGCCAGGCGTAGTGCGCATGGAGGCACTTCACGCCGAGGCGGGTGCCGCCCACGCCGCCGCTCGGCCGGTGACCGACGTGGTCAACGGGGATGGCCGCATCGCGCTCGGCGGCGTAGCGCTCGTGGGCGTCGGCCAGCGCGACGGGATCGAGCTCGGCCTCGGCGGCCCGGACGCCGCCGGCGGCCTCGAGACGTGACACCTCCGTGCGCTCCGGCTCGCCGACCAGCCAGTAGCGGGTGGGCATCGGCGTGCCGTCGTCGAGGAAGGGTGCGTTGCGCAGCACCACCGGACTGCCGTCGTCGTGGCGCACCACCACCTCGAAGTCGCCCTGCACCGGACGACCGAGGAGCACCGCCACGGCCTCCCGATCGGCAGCGGAGGCCACTACCGCTTGCGGCGACTGAAGAGCTTCCTCAGCAGCCACACCACCGCCACGGCCGCCAGGATCGGACCGACCCGCTTGGCAACCGGCGAGCCAGCGGCGTCGAACAGGTTCACCGGCTCGGGCTCCGGCGAATCGATCTTGCGCACGGCCGCCTTGACGACCGGCGGCGGTGACGCGACCGCGGCCGTACCGGCCGCCTCTGGCGCGACGGCGGCGGGTGTGTCGCTCACCGCGGCGGGCGCTTCGGCAGCAGCCTTCGGGACGCTGGGGGTGGCCGCAGGTGGGGCTGCCTTCACGGCGGACCGCTTGGCCGCCGGCTTGACTGCGGCGGGCGCTACCGATGCGCTGGTCGACGCCGACGCCGACGCGCCGGCCTTCGACGGCACCGCAGCCGCCGGCTCATCGGCGAGGACCATCCGCTCGAGCGACTCGACGAACTGATCGAGGAGCTTGGCGCTCACGTCGGCCAGGACACCCCGCCCGAACTGCGCGACGCGGCCCGTGACGGTGAGGTCGGTGACGATGGACACGGCGGTGCCGTCACCATCGGCGACCAGTGCCGCAGTGATCGTGGCGTTGGCGTTGCCCTGTCCGCGGGTCTCGCGCCCCTCCGCCCGCAGCACGGCCACATGGTTCACCGCATCGCGGTCGAGGAACACGGCTTGCCCCTTGTACTGCGCGGTGATGGGACCCACCTTGATCTTCACGACCCCGCGGTGCTCGTCGCCCTCGATCTCCTGCAGCTGTGCGCCGGGCATGCACGGCGCGATGCGCTCCAGGTCGGTGAGCACCTCCCACGCCTGCTCCACGGGCAGTGCCACCCGGAAGTCGTTGGTCAGCTCCATCGGTTGAGGTCCTCCACGGTGTCGACGTCCCAGGGCTCGCCGGTGCACGGTACCTCCCGCACCAGGTCGGGCCGTTCGCGCATCAGCCCGCGCGCACCTTCATCACCGCTGCTTGGCAGCAGATCCCAGATCGGCGCGGCCAGGCGAACGGGGTTCCCGCGCCGACCGGCGTAGGTCGCCACGGCGACCGGCGCGTCGTCCGGGGCCGCGGCCACGGCCCGCCACGCGTCGACGGTCACGCCCGGCTGGTCGGCGAGGCCGACCACGACAGCATCGTGACCGGCGCGGCGGGCGTGGGTCAGGGCCACGTGCAGCGACGCGGCGATCCCCTCGGCCCACGCAGGGTTGTGCAGCACCACAACGCCCGCCGCGGCGCGATCAGCGAGGTCGGTGCTGCCCGCGACGAGCAGCACCTCGTCGAACTCGGCCGACGCAACCGTGGCCAGCACGTGATCGACCAGTGCCACGCCGCGTACGGTTGCGAGCTGCTTGGGTCCGGCTCCGCCCGAGGCTGCGAACCGCGAGCCCGAACCCGCCGCCAGGACGACCGCAGCGATGCTCACCGCCGCGACCGTACCTGGGCTCATCTGGATGCCCGTGCTACGACTGGGCGCGGACGTCGATGCGTGCGGCCGGGGCGGCGCCGGAATCCGCGCCGGTCCCCCAGTCGGGCGCAACATCGAGCTCGTCGAGGGCCAGCACCGCCTTGCCCTGCACGATGTCGAGCAGAGGCACGATCGGGAACGGTTCGGCTGGGTCGGCGCGGCCATCGAGGTGGACGGCCAGCGCCTGCGGGAAGCGCTCCAGCACGCTTTCCACCACCTGCTGGTGCTGCTGAGCGAGGAAGCAGCGTGCGCCGGCGGTGACCCGACCGCTCAGCAGCCGGAGCTCGTCGAGGTCGTCGGAGGCCGAGGCCGATGATCGGATGCGGCCGAGCACCTCGGTGAGGGCGAGGCCATCCTGCTTGCAGGGGGTGCACTGCCCGCATGACTCCACCGACAGGAACCGCGACACGCCGTGGGCGACGGCGACGATGTCGACCTGGTCGTCGATCACGATGAACCCGGCTGACCCGAGTCCGCCACCTGCGGCGGCGAGCCCCTCCCAGCTGAGCGGCGCATCGAGCGCATCCGCGGTGAGGAGCGGGTTGGCGGTGCCCGAGAGCACGGCGACGATCTCCTTGCCGAGGACCCGGCCGCCCAACGAGGCGATGACCTCCCGGAGTGGGGTGCCCAGCTCGAACTCGCCGACGCCAGCGCGCTCCGTGCGGCCGGTGACGGTGCAGATGATCGTGCCGGGCGACTCGGGAGTTCCCTGCGAACGGAACACGTCGGGGCCGTGCAGCACGATGGCGGGGACGTTGGCGAGCGTCTCCACGTTGTTGACGAGGGCGGCCGGCGCGTCGGTCGACCCCTGTGCGTCGGCGAAGTCTGTGCGGGAGGGCGAGTCGGGCTCCGTGCCGACCTCCTCGGCGCCGTGCCGATAGGGCGGTGCCACGCGCGGGAACGGTGGGCGACCCGCAATCGATTCGAGCAGAGCCGTCTCCTCGCCCAAGAGATACCGATCGGACCCAGCGACGATCGTGATGTCGATCCCCTCGTGCCAACCCGCCTCGACCACCTCGGCGATGGCAGCTTGGAGGCGATCGCGCTCGGTGACCGCCGAGCGCTTCATGCCGACGACGATCCGGTCCGCGCCGACCGACTGCGCCGCGATCAGTGCTCCCTCGAGCACCTTGTACGGGTTGCGGCGGAGCAGGGTGCGATCCTTCAGGGTGCCCGGTTCTCCCTCGGCCGCGTTCACGACAACGGTCGAGGGCTCCGCCCCGCCCATGCCCGCCACCGTGTGCCACTTGGTGCCGGTCGGGAAGCCGGCACCGCCTCGACCTCGCAAGCCCGAGGCTTCGATCACTTCGATCACCGCGACCGACTCGGCAGCGCGCGCCGCGGTCAACGCCTCGCCCCCGCCGTGCTCGACGTAGTCGGCCAGCGAGGCGACCGGCTCGAGATCGAGCACGCGAGAGTTGAGGCCCATGGCCGTTGTCTACCCCTAGCCGCCGTCCCCGAACCGCGGCACCGATTGCCTGCGCTGTCCCGGGTTGCGGGCACTCTACCGAGATGCCCCCTATCTCTGATTAGCATGGACTAGGGGTAGCACTTCTGCTTGGTAGATGGCACCCTGAGACGGTGATCCACCGCCGCCGTGACCCCATCGCTGTACGCCTCGAGCAGCTCGGCCTCAACCGAGCCGCCGCCTCACGACTGTCTCGTGGCGGGACCCTGATCGACATGGTCCCCGGCACCGTGCTCTGCCGCGCCGGCGAGCGTGGCACGCAGGCGTTCCTGCTGCTCGAGGGCGAGGCCCAGGTGGAAGCCGGCGACGCCGTGATCACCGTCGGACCAGGAGAGGTCATCGGCGAGCTGGCCACGCTCGACTTCCGTCGGACGCGGAACGCCACGGTGACGACCACCACCGCTGTGCGCGTCCTCGTCTTCGACGTGGGCACCTATCGCTTCCTCGCCGATCAAGACGACCTTCGAGCACGACTGGCGCCTGACCGCGCTGCCTAGGGGTGCCGCGGCTCGCACGTGGCCCAAGGAGCAGTCCCATGGACACCGCACAGCTAGCCGCCATCGCCTCCATCCACCGGGTGCATCGCACCTTCGCGTTCCTCGACCTGTGCAGCTTCACCGACTTCGTCGATGAGCACGGCGACGCTGGAGCCGTGCGCGAGCTCCAGGGACTGCGATCCGCCGTCCGCGAGGTGGCGCCGCTCTTCGGTGTCCGCGTGGAGAAGTGGTTGGGCGACGGACTGATGCTCGTCGGCGTGGACTGCGAGCCCCTCGTGGGTGCTGCGCTCGCCATCGAGGAACGACACTCCGTTGCCGGCGAGCTCGAGCTCCGTGGCGGCATCGCGTCAGGCGCAGTCATCCTTCTCGAAGGCGACGACTACGTCGGACGATCGGTGAACCTCGCGTCGCGCCTGTGTGATCTCGCCGCTCCCGGCCAGCTCCTCGCCGTCGACGACCTGGAGCTCCCCGAATGGGTGATGACCACCGAGCACGATCCCGTGGTGGTGAAGGGGATGGCGGGGAGCGTGGGCGTCGTGGGCTTGCGGCCGGACGCTGCGCTGCTGCGCCGCAAGGCGCGCACCCGCTCCGCCAACGCGCTCCTTGCTGTGGTCGACGGGATCATCCGCCCGATCCGCACCCACCCGCGAACCGGCTGATCCCGCCTAGCGGTGGATCGGCCCCTCTGCCGTGCGCAGGCTGGGCGCTGCGATGCCCGTGCGCTGGGCGATGATCTCGGCGCAGATGGCCACGGCCGTCTCCTCCGGTGTGCGAGCGCCGAGATCGAGCCCGATCGGGGCCATCAGGCGGGCCAGCTCTGCATCGGTCACGCCTTCGGCCCGGAGGCGTTCGGCGCGCTGCTCGGTGGTGCGGCGTGAGCCCATGGCCCCGAGATAGCCCACCTGCGTTCGGAGCGCGGTGACGATGGCGGGGACATCGAACTTCACATCGTGGGTGAGCACGCAGATGGCATCGCGGGGCCCGAGCGAGGCGCCCACCTTCTCGAGGTGGCGGTGCGGCCAGTCCACGACGATCTCGTCAGCCAGCGGGAAGCGCGCCGCGGTGGCGAACACCTCCCGCGCGTCGCACACGGTGACGTGGTAGCCGAGCACCTTGGCCACGCGCACGAGTGCGGCCGTGAAGTCGACGGCCCCGAAGATGATGAGGCGTGGCGGCGGTGCGTACGTCTCGAAGAACACCATCACGGCCTCTTCGTTGGCTTCGCCGTGGGGGCCGTAGCGCCGCACCGACGTCGTCCCTGCGGCGAGCGAGGCCTCCGCGTCGCGCCGGACGACCCGGTCGAGATCCGGGTCCGCGAGCGCGCCGGCGGTCTCGGCCCCCTCCACGAGGAGGAGCTTGTCACCGGTGCCCGGGCCCTCCACGACCGTCACCAGCAAGGCGGGTCGGTGGGCACGGATCGCGTCGCGCAGCGCCTCGAAGGTGACCTCGGCCATCGGCGCTACCAGTCCAACGGCTCGAGATAGAGGTGCACCGTGCCACCGCACGTCAGGCCGACGGCGAACGCGTCGTCGTCGCTGTACCCGAAGGTGACGACGCGCCGATCACCAGAGGCGAGCACCTGAAGCGCTTCGGTGACGACGGCGCCCTCGACGCACCCGCCAGATACCGACCCGATGACCTCACCGTCCTCGCTGACCGCCATCGCCGCGCCCGGCTGCCGCGGCCCCGGCCCCTCGATGTCGACCACGCGTGCGAGCGCGACGCGCTTGCCCTGCTTCCGCCAGCGCTCGAGGTCGCGCAGGAGCTCCTTCATCAGGTGCTCACCCTTCGATCACCTTGGCGAGCGATTCGAGGGACCGCAGCGAGTGGCCCTCCAGGAGGACGTCGATGTGCGGGAGGGCTGCGGCCATCCCCCGGGCCAGCGGTGCGAAGCCGGGCGTGGCCTTCAACGGGTTCACCCAGATCAGCTGGTGGGCGACCCGGCGCAATCGGCGCACCTGCTCACCGAGCACGGCGGGATCACCGCGGTCCCACCCGTCGGAGAGGATCACTACCGTGGCGCCGCGTGCCATCCCTCGCACTCCCCACGCATCGTTGAACGTGCGCAGGCCCTCGCCGAGGCGCGTGCCCCCCGACCAGTCGTCGACGGCGCCGGCCGCCGCGTGCAGTGCAGCATCGGGATCGCGCGAGCGGAGCTCGCGCGTGATCCGCGTGCAGCGCGTGCCGAGGGTGAACACCTCCACCTGGGTGCGTCCGGAAACGGCGGCGTGGGCAAAGCGGACCAGGGCCCTGGCGTAGGACTCCATCGACCCCGAGACATCGCACAGGAGCACGATCCGGCGCGGTCGGTCACCCGGTACGCGGTGGACGGTGCGAAGGGGCTCGCCGCCGGTGCGGAGGGCTCGACGCGCCGTGGCGCGCAGATCGACGGCACCGCGGGCGCGGCGCGTCGCCCGGAGTCGGCGGGATCGACGACGCGCGCCGACGACGCGCAAGTCGGCCATGAGGCGGTGGGCCTCATCGAGCTCAGCCACCGAGCACAATGCGAAGTCCTTGTCGCGGAGCACCTCCCGGTCGCTCCAGCGCAGGGTCAGCACTGGTCCCTCGGCGGGTTCACCATCACCAGCGGCACCAACATCTGCGTCATCGTCGGCATCGACGAGCAGGGTGATGTGCTCGACGGCATCCGGCTCGAGCACGACCTCGTCGGCGCCGCGGCGTCCGTCGAAGATGGCGGCGAACACGCGGTCGTAGGTGGGCACGTCCTCCGGTCGGTGCACGAGGGTGGCCCGTCCCGCCCAGTAGGCGTGGTCTCGCCGACCGATGCCCACCTCGGCGAGGGCCGCGGCAAACGCGACGGACGAGTCGGGCGGAGCCGCCACGCCGAGACCTCGCAGCGCCCGAGCCATCGCGACGGCCACCACCTCGAGATCGGAGGCCATCACATGCCCCGCAGCACAGCGGCCTGCACGAGCGCGCCCACGCCTTTGCTCCGAACGCGCTCATGGTCTTCGCGGTACTTGAGGACCGTGCCCAGCGTGGCCGTGACGGTCGCCTCGTCGAGGGTGGCCCGACCGAGGGTGTGGAGCGCCTCTGCCCAGTCGATCGTCTCGGCCACGCCCGGTGGCTTGTAGAGGCCCTCAGCCCGCAGGCCCTCCACCGCGGCGGCCACCTGACGAGCGAGGCGCTCGGGCACGTCGGGAGCGCGGAGGCGAACGATCGCCACCTCGCGGTCGAAGTCGGGGTGCTCGACCCAGTGGTACAGGCAACGGCGCTTCAGCGCGTCGTGGAGGTCGCGGGTGCGGTTCGACGTGATCACCACGATCGGCGGCTCCTCCGCGCGGAACGTGCCCAGCTCGGGAATCGTGATTGACCACTCACCGAGCACCTCGAGCAGGAAGGCCTCGAACTCGTCGTCAGCGCGGTCGAGCTCGTCGATCAGAAGGATCGGTGGGGCGCCTCCGTGGCGGGGTGCGATGGCTTGCAGCAGCGGACGTCGCACGAGGAACCGCTCGGTGTACAGCTCGCCCTCGAGCACCTCGGTGCTCTGCCCGGAGGCGGCGCCGACGGCCTCGGCGGCGCGCAGGTGGAGGAGCTGCCGCGCGTGATCCCACTCGTAGACGGTCTGGGCGGCGTCGAGGCCTTCGTAGCACTGGATGCGGATGAGCTCGCCGCCGGTCCAGCGGGCCAGCGTCTTGGCCGCCTCGGTCTTGCCCACCCCTGCCTCGCCCTCGAGGAGCAGCGGGCGCTGCAGCCGCAGCGCCAGGAAGACACCCGTGGCCAGACCTTCGTCCGCCAGGTAGCCGTGCTGCGCGAACGCCCGCTCCACCTCGGCGACGTCGACGACCTCCCGGCTCATCAGCCGAGGCTATCGACCTTGGTTGGTGGTGGCTTCGTCGATGGCGCGACGCACGAGGACCTGGGCCAGGTGGCGGCGGAACTCGACGCTGGCGTTGAGGTCGGCCGAGGGCTCGGTGCCCTCGGCAGCCACGGCGGCCGCATCGGGAGCTGACGCGCCACCGTCGAGGGCCGTCTCGGTGGCCGTCGCGCGCAACGGGCGCGACCCCATGTTGACGAGGCCGATGCCGGTGGAGCCGTTGCGCACGAGGGCGACGCCGACGATGGCCCAGTCCTGGGCCCGGCGGTTGAACTTCTGGAACGACCAGCCAGCCCCGCCGACCTTGGGCACACGGATCTCCGTGAGGAGCTCGGTAGGCTCGAGCGCGGTCTCGAGGAAGCCCGTGAAGAAGTCGTCGACCTCGATGGTGCGCTCACCACCGGGGCCTGTCGCGACCAAGGTCGCCCGCAGCGCGATGAGCACAGCGGGCAGGTCGGAGGCCGGGTCGCCGTGGGCGATCGACCCGCCGATGGTGCCGCGGTGGCGGACCTGCGGGTCGCCCACCTGCCCGGCCGCGTGGCGGAGGATCGGCGCCTGCTCGCCCAGGAGGTCGCTCGTCTCGAGGTCGCGGTGGCGGGTGAGACCGCCGATGGCGATGTGATCGCCGGCATCGCGCACGTAGGAGAGGTCGGACAGCCGACCGATGTCAACGAGCACCGATGGTGCGGCCAGCCGCAGCTTCATGAGCGGCAGCAGCGAGTGGCCCCCGGCAAGGAGCTTCGCTTCGTCGCCGTGCTCGGCGAGCGCCGCGATCGCGCCCTCCACCGAGTCGGCGCGCACGTAGTCGAACGCGCTGGGGATCATCGCGCACCTCCGTTGCTGGACTGGATGGCCTGCCACACCCGTTCGGGTGTGGCAGGCATCTCGATGTCGGTGATGCCGAAGGGCGATAGGGCATCGGCGATGGCGTTCATCACCGCGGGAGTGCTGGCGATCGTGCCAGCCTCCCCGATGCCCTTGGCGCCCATGGGGTTGGTGGGGCTCGGTGTCGTGGTGTGGTCGAGCGTGAAGCTCGGCAGCTCCGCGGCCGACGGCACGAGGTAGTCCATGAAGGTCGGGTTCTTGAGGGTGCCGTCGTCGTCGTAGACGGCCTCCTCGAACAGCGCCTGGGCCACGCCCTGGGCGATGCCGCCGTGGACCTGCCCCTCCACGATGAGGGGGTTGACCTGGTTGCCACAGTCATCCACAGCGATGTAGTCGACGAGGTGGACCATGCCCGTCTCGGTGTCGATCTCCACGACGGCGATGTGGCTGCCAAAGGGGAAGACGAAGTTGGGCGGATCCCACGTGACCGACGCGTTGAGGTTCGGCTCCATGCCGTCAGGGAGATCGTGCGCCGTGAAGGCCTGGAAGGCCAGCGCCTGGATGGACAGCTCCTTGTCGGGGCTGCCGGCGACGCGGAACGTCCCGTCGGTGAAGGTGAGATCGTCCTCGGCCACCTCGAGCTGGTGGGCGGCCAGGGAGCGCGCCTTGTCGATCACCTTGTCGGCCGCCATCACGATGGCCGTGCCCCCCACGGCCAACGACCGCGAGCCGTAGGTGTCCATGCCGGAGGGCGAGATCGCAGTGTCGCTGTGGAGCACCTCCACGTCGTCGGTGCTGACGCCGAGCTTGTCGGCCACGAGCATCGACCACGTCGTCTCGTGACCCTGGCCGTGGGGCGTGGCCCCGGTGACGACCTGCACGGTGCCCGTGGGCAGCACTCGCACCTGGGCGGCCTCCCAGCCGCCAGCGCCATAGTTGAGCGAGGCGAGCACCCGGCTGGGGGCCAGCCCACACATCTCGACGTAGGTGGAGATGCCGAGGCCCAGCTGCACCGTGTCTCCCGCGGCGCGCCGCGTGGCCTGCTCGGCCTTGCGCTCCTCCCAGCGCACGAGCTGGAGGGCCCGGGCCAGGTTGGGCGCGTAGTCGCCGCTGTCGAACACGAGCCCCCCGGCGCTGTTGTACGGGAAGGCGTCGGTGGGGATGAAGTTGCGTCGCCGGACCTCGTCGGGCCCGATGCCCATCTGGCGCGCTAAGGCATCCATGGCCCGCTCGATGGCATAGGTGGCCTCGGGGCGACCGGCGCCGCGGTAGGCGTCGGTGGGCGTCTTGTTGGTGAACACCGCGGTGCACGTGAACGAGTAGGCGGGCACGTCGTAGAGCCCGTGGTAGAGGAACGCGCCCAGGAGCGGGATGCCTGGGGTGACGAGCTGCAGGTACGCACCCATGTCGGCGAGCAGGTGCACGCGCACGGCGGTGACCTTGCCGTCGGCGTCGGCGGCCAGCTCCATGTCCTGGATCTGGCCACGACCTTGGATCGTGGCGTGCGCGTTCTCGCTGCGGCTCTCCGTCCATCGGGTGGGAACCCGTCGCTGGCGAGCCACGGCCAGCGCGATGAGCTCCTCCGCGTAGACGTCGAGCTTCGATCCGAAGCCACCGCCCACCGCCGGCGCGATCACCCGCAGCTTGTGCTCGGGCATCCCGGTGGTGGCAGCGAGCATCACCTTGAGGATGTGCGGGATCTGGGTTGCCGACCACACGGTGACATCACCGCCGTGGGGCTGCGGGACCACCGCCACGCCGCGCGGCTCCATGGCCGCGGGGATCAGCCGCTGCTGGATGTATCGCTCCTTCACGGTGTGGGCCGCGACTGCGAAGGCGGCATCGACGGAAGCCGCATCCGGGATGAGCTCCCACGTGTACGACGTGTTGGTGCCCAGGGCCTCGTGGATCACCACCCGGTCGGACAGTGCGTCTTCCAGGCCGACCACCGCCTCGAGCGGCTCGTACTCGACGACGACGGCATCCACCGCGTCGGCCGCCACATAGCGACTCTCGGCCACCACCACCGCCACGATGTCGCCGACGTAGCAGGCCTTGTCAATCGCCACCGGGAAGTGATCGGGGTTCTTCATGTCGCCGGTGACCGGCCACGCGCACGGCATCGGGGCCAGCCACGCATCGCGCAGGTCGGCGCCGGTGAGCACCGCCTCGACGCCCGCGATGGCCAGCGCGTCGGTTGTGTCGATGCTCGTGATGCGAGCGTGGGCGAAGGGGCTGCGCACCATCCCGAGCCAACGAGCGCCGGGGATGGCGAGATCGTCGATGAAGCGACCCTCACCCGTGAGGAGCTCCGGATCCTCCTTGCGCACCATGCGGGTGCCGACGACGGCGGTCACCGGTTTGCCCCTGCGCTCGCTGCGGCCAGCACCGCCTTCACGATGTTGTGGTAACCGGTACAGCGGCACAGGTTGCCCTCCAGGCCCTCGCGGACCTCACCCTCGGAGGGGTCGGGGTGCTCCTGGAGCAGCGACACGGCCGCCATCACCATGCCGGGCGTGCAGAAGCCACATTGCAGGCCGTGGTGCTCGCGGAACGCCTCCTGGACCGGATGCATGGTGGCGCCGTCGGCCAGGCCCTCGATCGTGGTGATCGCTCGGCCGTCGGCCTGCACCGCCAGCATCGTGCACGACTTCACCGACTCGCCATCGACCAGCACGGTGCACGCGCCGCAGCTCGAGGTGTCGCAGCCGACGTTCGTTCCGGTCAGCCCGATGTCGTCGCGGATGTGGTGAACGAGGAGCCGTCTCGGCTCCACCTCGCTGGTGTGGACGGACCCGTTGACTCTGACAGAGATCTCCATCGGTCACCCCTCGTCGCGCGTGTGCCCTCTTCGTACCACGCCTTGGTGTTCGGCCGCTCAGCGGGCGAGGCGACGCAGGCCTGTGGCCGCGAAGACCCACAGCACCACGAGCGAGCCGCCGATGGCCACAAGACCTGGCCACGTGGTGGACCAGTGCACGTGGCCGAGAAAGCCCTGACGGGCCAGCTCGAGGATGTTGGTGAGCGGGTTGTAGCGCGCGATGTGGCGCACCCACCCGGTCTGGGCGACGAGGGGCACGTTACCGGTCGACAGGAACATCGAGAAGAAGATGCCGATCTGCAGCATCGGGCCGGCCCGCTGGTCAGGCACTCGGTACACGAGGCCCAGCGCCCAGCCGGTGGCGATCGTCGCCACCCCGACCGACGCAACCCACAGCGCGCCGACGCCGGCCACCCCACCGGGGACATCAGCCCCGAGCGCCAGCCCGAACGCGAGGACGATCGTGAGCGTGATCGTGCAGCGCACCAGTCCGGCGATGATCGGTCCGACGAGCAGCGCGAGGCGCGAACCCGGTGCGAGCAGCAAGCGGTCGTAGAACCCGGTCTCGATGTCGCGCACCATGGAGAAGCCCGTGCCGAAGCCGGCGAAGGCCGAGCCCTGCACGATCGCGAACGGCACCATCCAGCTGAGGATGTTGTGCGTGGGGAACTGCGGCAGCTTCGTGAGCGAGCTGAACGAGCCGGAGAACGCGATCACGAAGAACACCGGCATCGCCACGAGCGGGATCACCGCAGAGGGAAGCCGCAGGATCGACACCAGGCTCCGCTTCGCCAAGGCGAAGGCGACGGGCACCCACGAGGTGTTCCGCCGCTGATGGACCATCACGGTGGCCGTCACGACGCGCTCCGCAGGCGGGCCCGCAGGGCCGCGTTTGCTCCGGCGATCGACACGACGGCCAGCATCGCGGCCACACCGATGGATCTGGCCGCCTCCGACCAGTCGAGGCCGACGATCACCTGATGGCGCATCCCGTCGATCATCCAGGTGACGGGGTTGCGGGTGGCAATGGAGCGGTAGATCCCCGTCATGAGCTGCGTCGGGAAGAACGCCGACGAGATGAACAAGCCGATGAAGGTGAGCGGGAAGACGTTCTGCACCGCCTCCGCCGACCCAGTGCGCAGCGCCAGCATCGCCGCGAACCCGCCGATCACGAGGGCCACGACCATCGCGTAGACGATGAGCAAGGCGATGGCCGGGACGCCACCGGCCACGTGCACACCGAAGATGCCGTAGACGACGACGAACACGATCGCCTGAAAGGCGCCGGTGACCGACGCACCGGCTAACCGGCCCACCAGGATCGAGGTGCGCGACACCGGCGATGCCAGCAGTCGATCGAAGAACCCCGTCTGGATGTCGGTGGCCGTGTCGCTTCCGGCTGACAGACCGCCGAAGAGAACCGACTGGGTGATCGACGCAGGGAGCAAGAAGTCGAGCAACGAGTCGACGTGGGGGAACCCAGGGATCGACGTGGACCGACCCATCGTCGACGTGTTCACCGCGGCGATGAACATCGGGAAGAGCAGCCCCGGCAGCCAGACCTGGGGCTGGCGCAGTGTGCCCAGGATCGACCGGCGGGCCAGGGCCCGAGCCTGGTCGAGGGCCTGGCGCGTGCCGATCTGCACCTCGTGCGGATCGAGGGCCACGGCGGTCACGCCGGCTCCTCCACGATCTGATCGCTCGCGGCCGCCCCTTCCAGGCGGCGACCGGTGGCGTCGGCGAACACATCGTCGAGGCTTGGCGCGTCGAGCTCGACGTGCTCGACCGCCACGCCCGCGTCTTCGAGGGCCCTCAGCACGCCGGACATCGCCGTGGGCCCACCCTGCAACCCGATGGCCAGCGCACCGGCCTTGCCGGTGCGGGCGCCACCGAAGCCGCTCAGCACCTCGGTGGCCAGCGCGTGCTGGTCGGCGGGAACGGTGACCACGAGCGTGTGGGCGCCCACCGCCTCCTTCAGGTCCTTGGGGCTGCCCTCGCGGACGATGCGACCGACGTCGATGATGGCGACGCGCCCGGCCAGCTCGTCGGCCTCCTCGAGGTACTGCGTGGTGAGGAACACGGTGGTGCCCTCGGCGTTGAGCCGACGCACCTCCTCCCACAGAGCCAGCCGGCTCATCGGGTCGAGACCGGTGGTGGGCTCATCGAGGAAGAGCACGGAGGGCTCGTGCACCAGCGCCAGCGCCAGATCGAGGCGGCGGCGCATGCCCCCCGAGTAGGTGCCGACACGCCGGTCGGCGGCAGCGGTGAGCCCCACCCGTTCGAGCAGCACCTGGCCCCGACCGTCGGCCTCGGCCCGAGCGATGCCGTGGAGCACGGCCTGCAGGCGCACGAGCTCGCGGCCGGTCATGAGCGGGTCGATGGCTGCGTCCTGGAGCGCCACGCCGATCGACCGGCGCACCGCGCCCGCCTGGGTGACGACGTCGTAGCCCGCCACACGGGCCGTGCCAGCCGTGGGCTTGAGCAGCGTGGTGAGCATGCGCACGATCGTGGACTTTCCCGCGCCGTTGGGGCCGAGGAAGCCGAAGATCTGCCCCTGCTCCACGACGAGATCCACTCCATCGACGGCCTTGATGTCCCCGAAGTGGCGGACCAGGCCCTCGGCTTCGATGGGGTTGGTCATGCGCCGGCTTCCTGAGCGGCTTGGATCGCCCGCCACACGCGCTCGGCGGTGGTGGGCATGTCGATGTGGCGCACACCGAGGTGGCTGACGGCGTCGACGACCGCCGACTGCACCGCGGGTGTCGAGCCGATCGTTCCCGACTCTCCGATGCCCTTGGCACCGAGGGGGTTCACCGGCGTGGGCGTCTCCATGGCGACGAGCTCGAACGACGGCAGCTCGGCGGCTGAGATGGCGGCGTAGTCGGCCAGGTTGGAGGTGACCGGGTTGCCGTCCTCGTCGTAGCGCACCTCTTCGAGCAGGGCCTGGGCCGCGCCTTGGGCGATGCCACCGTGGCGCTGACCGTCGGCGAGGAGGGGGTTGAGGATCCGCCCGGCGTCGTCGACCGCGATGTGGCGGCGCAGCACGACCCGACCCGTCTCCGTGTCGACGTCGACCACGGCCACGTGCGCTCCGAACGGGAACGTGGGCTGGGAGGCCTGGAAGTCGGTGATCACCGCCAGCGGGTCACCAGCATCGGAGGCCTGCACCGAGAGCTCGGCCCACGTGCGTCCGATGGTGGGCGTGCCCGCCACGTGGAAGCGACCGGCGGCCTTGTCGAGCACGAGGTCGTCCGGGTTGGCCTCGAGCGCGTCGGCGGCCAGCTGCCGGGCGCGGGTGACCACGCCCACGGATGCCTCGTGCACGGCCGACCCGCCAAGCTGGAGCGAGCGCGAGCCCATGGTGCCCTCACCCCGCGCCACGAGGTCGGTGTCGCCGTGCACCACGCGGATCTGGTCCATCGGGATGCCGAGCTCCTCGCTGGCCAGCGACGCGAACGCCGTGTGATGACCCTGACCGTGCGACGAGCTGCCGGTGTAGACGGTGGCCGAGCCATCGGTCTCCACCACGACCCGAGCGTGCTCGGTTCCCGCGCTGGGGCCGGCGGTGACCTCCACGTAGATGGCCACGCCGATGCCGAGCTGCAGCACCTCGCCCGCGGCCCGCCGCCGCTCCTGCTCAGCTCGGAGCTCGTCGTAGCCCGCCTGCGCGAGGGCACGGTCGAGGGCGCCCTCGTAGTCGCCCACGTCGTAGGTGGTGCCGGTGGCCGTCGTCCACGGGAAGGCGTCCGCGGGGATCAGGTTGATCCGCCGTACCTCGGTGGGATCCATGCCGATCTCAGCCGCGAACAGGTCCATGGCCCGCTCGATGGCGGCCGTGGCCTCGGGTCGGCCGGCGCCGCGATAGGCGACGGTGCTGGTGGTGTTGGTGATGACGGAGGTGGCGTTGACCTCGATCTTGGGGATGTCGTAGGTGCCGGGCGCCATCATCCGCGTGAGGTACGGGAGGATCGACCCCATCTCGGCGTAGGCCCCACCGTCTTGGAGGATCGTGAGGCGGTAGGCCTCGACCTTGCCATCGCGCCGGCCGCCGATCTCGATCGTCTGGTTCTGGCCGCGCCCGTGGCCCAGGCCAACCATGTTCTCGCTGCGCGTCTCTGCCCAGCGCACCGGGCGGCCGATCTGCTTGGCCAGCCAGCCCAGGAGCAGCTCCTCGGCGTAGCTGCCGATCTTGGCGCCGAACCCGCCGCCCACATCGGGTGCGATCACTCGCACGGCGGATGGCGCGAGGCCGTAGACCTCGACGAGCTTGTCGCGCACGCCGTGGGCGTGCTGCGTGCTCGACCACTGCACCAGCCGTCCGTCGACCCACGCCGCGGCGGCCGCCCGTGACTCGAGCGGCACGGCCGCCACCCGCTGGTTGACGACCTCCTGGGTGACCACGACCTCGCAGCCGTCGAAGAGATCATCGGTGCGACCGAAGGCCAGATCCACGATCACGTTCGTGCCCGCGGCCTCGTGGATGATCACCTCATCGCGGCGGGCCTCGACCGGATCCACCACTGCTGGCAGCGGGTCGTAGTCGGGCCAGACCAGCTCGGCCGCGTCGACGCCCTGCTCGGGGCGCTCGCTCACGATCACCGCGACGGGTTCACCCACGAACCGCACGACGCCGTCAGCGAGCAGCGGACGCGTCATGGCGGCGTTGAAGATCGGCGCGCCGGGTGGCAGGGGCGCGAGGTCGACGTCGGCAGCGGTGAAGACACCGAGGACGCCAGGGGCGGTGCGCGCCTCGTCGACGTCGATCGACAGCAGCCGGGCATGGGCGATCGTGGACCGCACGTAGGTGACGTGGGCGGCACCGTCGAGCTCGGGTACCCGGAGGTCGGCAACGTAGGTGCCGCCGTCGGTCAGGAGCTTCGGGTCCTCGACCCGAGGGACCCGGTTGCCAAAGATGCTCATGGCCCATCAACCCCCTGCGCGACCGGCATTCCCACGATCTGGCGCACGCTATCGGCGCGGCACCAGATCCCACAGATTCTGTGTGCACGGATCCACGCAGGGCGTGGATCCGTGCACACAGAACGGGTGATCTGCGGAGTCAGGGGCTGGCTTGGACGACCGGAGTGGGCGGCACGAGCGGACCGAACGGCCACAGCTCGGGCAGGTGCAGCGCCGGCAGCGGGGCCGGCAGCACGGCGTAGGCCTCCTCGCCGGGGAAGGCCAGGTTGTACTGCTCTCGGGCCAGCCGCTCGATCTCGTCGTCGGAGCCGAGCCGGTCGATCCGCTTCTTGAACGACGCGTTCTGCTCTCGCAGGACCTCGAGGCGCTGCTGGGCCTCCGCCGTGTCCGAGCGCTGCGCGAGGAACGTCTTGGTGGGGAACAGGCCGATCGCCACCGCGCCGACCACGGCCACGCCCCCGCCGGCGAGCCCGAGGAAGCGGCCGACCCGCCGCAACCCGCCCAGCCGACCACCGACGGCCTCGTCAGCCGCGAAGTCGTCGGAGGCGACGTCGTCGTCCCACGAGGGGACCACAGGACGACGGGGCCGGCGCGAACTGCTCATCGCCGCCGTCCACCGCTGGCCAGCGCGCCCGAGCCCCAGAATGCCGCGGTCTCGCCGAGCTCGGCCTCGATGCGCAGGAGCTGGTTGTACTTGGCCACCCGATCCGATCGTGCGGGGGCACCGGTCTTGATCTGGCCGCAGTTCGTGGCCACGGCGAGGTCGGCGATGGTGACGTCCTCGGTCTCGCCCGAGCGGTGCGACATGACCGCCGTGTAGGCGGCGCGCGTCGCGAGCCCGACGGTGTCGAGCGTCTCGGTGAGCGTGCCGATCTGGTTGACCTTGACGAGGATCGAGTTGGCCACACCGGCGTCGATGCCCCGCTCGAGGCGCTCCACGTTGGTGACGAAGAGGTCGTCGCCGACGAGCTGCACGCGGTCGCCGAGACGGTCGGTGATGAGGCGCCAGCCGTCCCAGTCCTCCTCGGCCATGCCGTCTTCGATCGAAACGATCGGATAGGCGTCGCACAGACGCGCGTACTCGTCGACCATCTCAGCAGGCGTGAGCGTCCGAGATTCGCCGGCCAGCACGTAGGCACCGTCGGCGAAGAACTCCGTCGACGCAGGATCGAGCGCGATCGCGATCTGCTCGCCAGGGGTGAAGCCGGCTCGCTCGATGGCCTCGACGAGCAGTCGGCAGGCGTCCTCGTTGCTGGCCAGGTCAGGGGCGAACCCACCCTCGTCGCCCAGCGCCGTCGCCATGCCGCGCTCGTGGAGCAGCGCCTTGAGCGAGTGGTAGGTCTCGACCCCCCAGCGCAGTGCCTCGGAGAAGCTGGCGGCGCCCACGGGCATCACCATGAACTCCTGGAAGTCGACGTTGTTGTCGGCGTGCGCGCCCCCGTTGAGGACGTTCATCATCGGCACCGGGAGCACGTGCGCGTTGGCGCCACCCACATACCGCCACAGCGGCAGCCCGGTCTCCTCGGCACCGGCATGGGCCGCGGCGAGGCTCACGCCGAGCATGGCGTTGGCCCCGAGGTTGGCCTTGTTCGGTGAGCCGTCGAGGTCGATGAGGAGGAGGTCGACCCCGCGCTGGTCGAGGCCCTCGAAGCCCTCGAGCGCCTCGCAGATCGTGTCGTTGATGTGCCCGACGGCGTTGAGCACGCCCTTGCCGCCGTAGCGGGCGCCCCCGTCGCGGAGCTCCACCGCCTCGAACTGGCCGGTGGAGGCACCCGACGGGACGATGGCCCGACCGGTGGCTCCGGACGCGAGGAAGACCTCGACCTCGACGGTCGGGTTGCCTCGCGAGTCGAGGACCTCACGGCCCGCGACGTGCTCGATGTCACTCATGTCTCGTCACTCCCTGGATTGCCCTGACACCGGTGTTGCTCCTGTGGCAGGTGTGGCGGATGGTACTGCTGAGGCGAACCCACCCCAAGGCATGCAGCAACCAACGTCTCTGCAGCCCCACGGCCGGATACCGGACGTCAGGCTTCACGGACGAGCTCGATAGGCATCCCGAAGACGGTTGGTGGCGGCCCGCAGGCGCGTCTCGGGGTCAGCACCGTCGAGGCGAGCTTCGTCGACGAGGTCGAGGAGCTGCGCTTCGAGCGAGCCGGGCTCGATGCCGGGAAGGGTGCGCCAGTCGACGCCCTGTGAAGCGGCCTTCTTCTGCACCTTGGCGGCATAGGCCAGGGCGGGCAGGGCCAGCGGGATCCCGTCCATCACGCTGTCGCGCCCCTTCTCGGCGACCTTGCGGCGCTCCCACTCGCTGGTGAGGTGGGCGGTGTCGTTGATGCCCGGCTGGGGGTCGAACACGTGCGGGTGGCGGTCGAGCAGCTTGTCGTGGATGCCGCGGGCCACGTCGGCGAGGGTGAACTGGCCCTCCTCGGCGGCCAGCACGGAGTGGAACACCACCTGGAAGAGCAGGTCGCCGAGCTCCTCCTCGAGGTCGTCGAACCCGGCGCCGGTCTGCTCGTCGACGTGATCGAGGGCCTCGAGCACCTCGTAGGTCTCCTCCAACAGGTGCCGGGTGAGGCTGGCGTGGGTCTGCTCGCGATCCCACGGGCACTCGGCGCGCAGCCGACGGACCAGCTGGTGGAACCGGACCAGCTCGGCCGCCACCGGCTCGCCGAGCTCGGGGATCCAGAGCGAGGTGA
>JBKJIE010000072.1:0-6337 GCA_046598715.1 Acidimicrobiales bacterium
CGCCCGCCGGTGCACTCGGGGCTCCACTCACCCATGCGGGTGATGTCGGCGATGGCCGCGAAGACCTCGGCGGCGGGGCGGTTGATGACGGTGCTGGCGGAGCCTTCGATCATGGCGAAGGTCTAGTCGCCGGCTAGGAGAGCCGCGCGGTCGACTGATGTCGCTAGCCTCCGTCCTCGTATGACCCTTCCGATCTTCTCGGCCTCCGACGACCCCGGGCCCTCCTTTGCTGAGCTGCTCCACCGCGTGCGACCGCAGGGCCCGTTGCCCGAGGGCACGGAGCCGCTCACGGTCACCCACGGCACCACCGTGCTCGGCGTGAAGTACGCCGACGGCGTCGTTATGGCAGGCGACCGTCGAGCCACCTCTGGCAACCTCATCGCGCACAAGACGATGGAGAAGGTGTTCCCCGCCGATCGGTTCAGCGGCGTGGCCATCGCCGGCGCGGCCGGCCCGGCCGTGGAGATGGTCAAGCTCTTCCAGCTCCAGCTCGAGCACTACGAGAAGGTGGAGGGCCAGGTCCTCAGCCTCGAGGGCAAGGCCAACCAGCTCAGCTCCATGGTGCGCAGCCACCTGCCCGCCGCCATGCAGGGCCTCGCGGTGGTCCCCCTGTTCGCCGGGTTCGATCTGCGCCGCCGGGTGGGTCGCCTCTTCAGCTACGACGTCACCGGCGGGCGCTACGAAGAGCTCGATCACATCGCGTCGGGCTCCGGCAGCCTCCACGCCGGTACGGTCGTGAAGCTGGGCTTCCGCGACGGCCTCTCCCGCGACGAGACGATCGACCTCGTCGTCAACGCGCTCTACCAAGCCGCCGACGCCGACTCGGCCACCGGCGGCCCCGACCTCATCCGAGGCATCTTCCCCGTGGTGGCCACGATCACCGCCGAGGGCTACACCCGAGTCGAGGACGACGAGCTCCGCACGCGTGTCGAGGCGCTCGTCGCGAGAGGTGATGCCCGATGAGCATGCCCTTCTACGTCGCCCCCGAGCAGGTCATGAAGGACCGGGCCGACTACGCCCGCAAGGGCATCGCCCGCGGTCGCAGCGCGGCGGCCGTCCTCTACGCCGATGGCATCCTCATCGCCGCCGAGAACACCTCGGGCACGCTGCACAAGGTGAGCGAGATCTACGACCGCATCGCCTTCGCCGGCGTCGGCAAGTACAACGAGTTCGACCAGCTGCGGATCGCCGGCGTCCGTCACGCCGACCTCAAGGGCTACAGCTACAGCCGCGAAGACGTCGACGCCCGTAGCCTCGCCAACGCCTACGCCCAGATGCTCGGCCAGATCTTCACCCACGAGATGAAGCCGATGGAGGTCGAGATCCTCGTCGCCGAGGTGGGCACCACCGCGGAGGACGACCAGATCTTCCACATCGTCTACGACGGCTCGGTCGTCGACGAGGACCGCTTCAGCGTGATCGGCGGCGACGCGGAGGCCATCGGCACCCGCCTCGAGGGCCTCTTCCAGCCCGGCCTCGACCTCGGCGGCGCCCTCAACGCGGCAGTGTCGGCACTGGCCGGGCCCGACCGCGTGATCGCCCCGGCCGAGCTCGAGGTCGCCGTGCTGTCCCGCAGCAACGGGCGCCGCGCCTTCCGCCGCATCGAGGACGCCGAGCTGGCGACGTTGCTCCCCGCCGTCTGACACACACCGTCGAACCGAAGTTGGGGGGCATGAGCGCGCGCTGAGCGAGCCCTGGTGCCCCCAACCTGCCGGCCGGGGCGGGAAATCGGGTTCGGGGCGCCGGGTGCCCGACCTGTACGGTTTGGCCGAGATCATCCGGGACGCTGGGGAGGTGGCCGGTGGCACTGCTGGAGCTCGTTGGCGTGTCGAAGCGGTACGAACAGGGCGGCGACGAGGTCGTCGCGCTCGATGGGGTCGACCTCTCGGTCGAGGACGGCGAGACGCTCGCGCTCGTCGGCCGCAGCGGCTCGGGGAAGTCGACCCTGCTGCACCTCGCGGGCGGCCTCGACCGACCCGACGCGGGGACCGTGCACCTCGCCGGGCGCGACCTGGCCCAGCTGTCCGCGGGGGAGCGGGCGCGCCTGCGCCGGCGGGAGATCGGCTTCATCTTCCAGTTCTTCCACCTCGTGCCCGGCCTCACCGTGGCCGAGAACGTCGAGCTTCCGCTGCTGCTGGACAAGCGCCGGGATCAGGCGGGACGGATCCCGAAGCTCCTCGACCGGTTGGGTCTCGGGCATCGCTCACACCACCAGCCGGGGCAGCTGTCCGGTGGCGAGATGCAGCGGACCGCCATCGCCCGTGCGCTCGTGGCCGGGCCCAAGCTCGTGCTCGCCGATGAGCCCACAGGCAACCTCGACTCCACATCCGGCGGGCTGATCCTGGACCTGCTCACGGAGGTCGTGGCCGATTCGGGCGCTGCCCTCGTGCTCGTGACGCACGACGAAGCAGCAGCGGCGCGGACGTCACGCACGTTGCACGTGCGTGACGGCCACTTGGAGCACGCTCCGGCACCGCCGCGTCGACGGGTGCTCCGAGCCGCCGTCGGCGCGGAGTAGCCCCACGTGCGCTCCTTCCGCTTGCTCGTGCTGAGGCGCCTCGGGCAGTCTCCGTTGCGCACCGCCATGACGTCGCTCGCCATCGCGGCCGGTGTGGCGCTCGCGGTCTCGATCGCCGTGCTCATCTCGAGCATCGATCAGTCCCTCGGAGAGTTCGGCCGCGGCCTGGCCGGCCCTGCCGAGCTGCGCATTACCGGGGCGACGCTGCACGGCGGTCTGCCGCTCGGGGCGCTCGACGCAGCCTCCAGGGTCGACGGCGTCGCACACGTCGTGCCGATGGTGCAGACGGTGGCTCCGACGCAGGCCACCCCCGGGGGTCGTGTTCGTCCCAGCCTCGTGCTGGGCGTGGACTGCAGCATCGAGCTGATCCTCGGCCCGTTCGGCTGCGATCAGGACAAGCTCACCGCGGCGACCGGGCCGATCGCTGTCGGTCCGAGGGAGGCGGCAGGCCGGCGCGCCGTGATGCGCACGGACCGGGGGCGCGTCCCTCTCGCAGGCACGCCGGTCGTGCCGCGCCTGGGCGGACTGGGTGACGGCCATGTCGTGGTGCTGCCACTCGCCTTGGCTCAGGAGCTCTTCAGCCGGCCTGGGCAGGTGGATGTGGCATACGTGCTGCTCGCTCACGGGGCCGATGCGACGGCGGTCCAGGCCGAACTGCAATCCGCGGTCGGGTCGCACCTGCCGGTGCTGGCCGCTGATGACCCGCCGGCGGGAGCCAACGCGGTGCTCGGCGCCGCCGTGCCGATCTACTCGCTGATGGGGATCTTCGCACTGGGGATCGGGGCGGTGCTCGTGGCCAACACCGCCGCCATGTCCTTGGAGTCGCGGCGCCGTGAGCTGGCAGTGCTGGGTGCATTGGGTGGACGCCCGCCCACCGTGGTCGGTACCACCGTGATCGAGATGGTGGTGCTGGGCGCGATCGGCGGTCTGCTCGGCAGCCTCGGTGGCGCCGTGGTGGCGCGGCCCATCGTCGCCAGTCTGTCGAGCTTCACGGAGTCGATCGCCGGGGCTCCGCTCTCGACCCACATCTCGCTCAGCAACCTGATCACCGGTCTCGTCCTCGGGATGGGACTCGGCGGGGGTGCGGCGTTGCTCCCCGCCCGGCGGGCGACGCGCCTCGACGTCGCCGCCGAGCTCTCCGGCCGTGAGGCCGCCGACAACACCAAGCCCGTGCGCCTCGGACGACGGGCCGTCCTCTGGTCGTCGGTGACGACCGTCGGCGCCATGGGCGCTTGGGCCGCACCCCGACACGGCGGCCTCGCCCCGTGGCAGGCGGTGATCGTCACGCCCGCCTTCCTCGCCGTGCTGGTCGGCTCGCTGTTCCTGAGCGCGGCACTCGCCCCGATGACCATCGGCCGGATGGCCCGGGCCACGTCGGGGTCCGGCTCCGCCCCGTTGCGGATCAGCCTGGCAGCGGCCCGACGTGACCATCGTCGCACCGGGATGCTGGCTGTTGCCGTGGCAGCGGCCGTCAGCACGGCCTTCGTCACCGAGGGCTCGAGTGCGTCCGCCCGCGCCTCCATCGAGGCCTCGTTCGCACGCAACGGCGCAGGCGTCGATGTCGCCACCGTGCCGCAGGGTAAGGGCTACGGCGCGCAGGTTCCGCCCGACCTGGTCACGGGGCTCACCGCACTCCCAGGTGTCGCCGAGGTAGACCAGGGTCAGTTCGTCGTCGCCGGACGAGGTCACGAGCTGGTGCTGGTCCAAGCCGTCACCAACAACCGACTTACCACGAGGGTGGTGGACGGTGTGGCGGATCCTGCCCGTCTCGAAGCGGGTGAGGTGCTCATCGGCGCCGGGCTCGCCCGCCGTCAGCATGTCCGGGCCGGCGACCGGGTGAAGGTGACCACGCCGACGGGAACCGTCGAGCTCCCTGTGCAGGGGGTGTGGGAGGACGGCAACAACGTCGGTGCGAACATCACGATGTCGCCGACGCTGCTCGCCGATCTCTACGGCCCGCAGCCGCCCGACTTCGTCTCGGTTCGACCGGCGCCCGGCGTCAGTGAGGGTGCTCTGGCCCAGCAGATCCGTGACGCTCACCTCGACCCCGAGCTGCGCACCCGCTCCTCGGCGCGGGTCGCGTCCGACATCGCCGATGAGGTCGACCAGCAGTTCGCCTCCTTCCGAGTGATGCAGCGAGCGTTGCTGGTCGTGCTCTTCGTCGCGGTGCTGTCGAGCCTCCTGCTGGCGGGGGTGCAGCGCCGCCGTGAGCTGGGGCTCCTCGCCGCGGTGGGCGCCGAACCGCTCGGCCTGGCTCGGACGCTCCTCCTCGAAGCCGGCGTCGTGGCTGCGGTGGGCGTGGGTCTCTGTGTCCTGATGGGACCGCTCACGATGTGGTCGATGAACCGGGTCCTTCCGTTCGTCGTCGGGTTCAACAACCCGCTGGTCTTCAACTGGTCGGCCTTGGTCACCTCGGGTGCGATCGCGATCGTGGTCGTCCTTCTGGGCGCCGCCTGGCCCGCCCGAACGGCCGCTCGAGTGGAGGTGCTGGAGGCCCTGCGCTACGAGTGAGCCACGCAGGGGTAGGTTGCTCGACATGGAGCGCCGGATCTTCGGACTCGAGAACGAGTACGGGGTCACGTGCACCCTGCGGGGCCAGCGGCGGCTCAGCCCCGACGAGGTAGCCCGGTATCTGTTCCGCCGGGTGGTGTCGTGGGGTCGCAGCAGCAACGTCTTCCTCGCCAACGGTGCCCGGCTCTACCTCGACGTCGGATCCCACCCCGAGTACGCCACCCCGGAGTGCGACTCGATCCTCGATCTCGTCACGCACGACAAAGCAGGGGAGCGGATCCTCGAGCAGCTCCTCGGCTCAGCTGAGCAACGCCTTCGGGAGGAGGGCATCCGCGGGGTCATCTACCTCTTCAAGAACAACACCGATTCCGCCGGCAACAGCTACGGCTGCCACGAGAACTACCTCACCTCTCGGCGCGACGACTTCGGCCACTACGCCGAGGTGCTCATCCCGTTCTTCGTCTCCCGCCAGATCTACGCAGGAGCAGGGAAGGTGCTCCAGACCGCCCGCGGTGCGATGTACTGCATGTCGCAGCGCGCCGAGCACATTTGGGAAGGCGTCAGCTCGGCCACCACCCGCAGCCGTCCGATCATCAACACCCGTGACGAGCCTCACGCCGACGCGGAGCGCTACCGCCGCCTCCACGTGATCGTCGGCGACTCGAACATGAGCGAGTACGCCACCTTCCTCAAGGTGGGCGCTACCTCGATCCTCCTGCGCATGCTCGAGGACCCGAGCCAGGTTCTGCGCGACCTAACCCTCGAGAACCCCATCCGTGCCATCCGTGAGATCAGCCACGACACCACCTGCCGACGCAAGGTGCGCTTGGCCAACGGTCGGGAGCTCTCGGCGCTCGACATCCAGTCGGAGTACCTCGCCAAGGCGCTGAAGTACGCCGAGAGCAAGGGCATGACGCCCCTCGAGAAGCAGGCCCTCGAGATGTGGGAGCACTGCGTGACGACCATCGAGCGCGACCCGATGGACCTCGACCGCGAGTGCGACTGGGTGATCAAGCACAAGCTCATCGAGGGCTACCGGGCCAAGCACGACCTTCCCCTCACCCACCCGAAGGTCGCCCTCATCGACCTCCAGTACCACGACATCAGCCGAGATCGCGGCCTCTTCTACAAGATGCAAGACGCGGGGCTCGTCGAGCGCACGTGCACCGACGCCGACATCGATGAAGCCGTCGAGACCCCACCGCAGACCACCCGTGCGCGTCTCCGCGGCGAGTTCATCCGTCGGGCCAAGGAGCGCAAGCGCGACTACACGGTCGACTGGGTGCACCTGAAGCTCAACGACCAGGC
>JBKJIE010000093.1:0-104464 GCA_046598715.1 Acidimicrobiales bacterium
TTCGCTGTCACGCGATCGGAGTGGCGGCTGATGTGGCGCGCGCTTCTCGGGATCGTCGCCGCGGCCCCCGTGGTGTTCGTCACGGTCGACCTGTTCGACACGTTCGGGCTCGCCGCGCCGTCCGTGTTCGGCGGGCTCGGCCTGCTCGCGCTGTACGGCACCGTCATCAGGTTGGCCCGCGAGACTTTCGACGCGCCCGCCGAACGGCTCGCGCCTTGGGCACGGTGGACGATCATCGGAATCGCCATCTCGGCCTTGGCCATCCCCCTCTACTTCGGTGGGATTCAGTAGCCCGAGCGGAGGCCGCCTCCAAAGTCTCGCTGCCCGCGTCCCGCATGCCATGGACGTGCCCTCACCTCCGCTCTCGCCGGCGAGACAGCCCTCCTGACCACGCGTACTGGACCGACTTGGTCAGGTTCGAACCGCGCTGAATCCTCGAACCTCCGACGGAGCCTCGTCGTCTATTCCGGTGGCGCGAAGAACTCGAGTGCGATGTTGTCGGGATCTCGGAACGAAAGGCCGGACCCGTAGTGCGCATCGACAACGCCACCATGGACGATCCCGAGCTCGTTGAGCCGGCCCTCCCATTGCTCGAGGTCGGCTCGCGTCGCGCAGCCGAAGGCCACGTGATCGAGACCGGGACGAAGCTCATCGAACGCGTCGGAGGCCGACGAGTTCGGATGCGCGTGGATGCCGAACAGCGTGCCGCCGAGCAGCCACACGACATGGTGGAAGCTTCCCGTGTCCTCGTCGAGCACCGGGTCCGAGGCGAACAGCTGCTGGTACCAAGACTGACTTCGTCCGAGGTCGCTCACCGTGACGGCGACGTGCGCAACAGCAGGGAAATTGGACATACCCATCTCCTACTCCTCGAATGAAATGAAGCTAACCCTCTTGCGTCGATCGTGCACCGATCGCACGTCCTCCACCAGCCCCCGTCCCCTACGTGGTCGAGCAGCAGATGCACCACCCTCGTCTCCCGCTCTGACGGTCGGCCGCCATGGACGCGAGGGATGAGGCCGTCACGATCCGCCGATAGGCGTCAGCGGCGATGCTGGCGCTCTCCCGGCGGGCCGAGGACGGCGTGCACCTGGCTGCTTCGTCAGGCGGGCTTGGTGGCCAGGAAGACGTGGGCGAACACGTCGAATGCTCGGGCGTTCTTCTCGCCTCCGGATCCGCCGAACGCGTCGACCGCGGGGCCGACCGTGACGTTGGTGAAGCCGGCGGCCTCGAGCAGTTCGCACCAGTCGTCGACGGGCTTGCCGCCGGCGATGCACCCGGTCCACAGGTCGATCGAGCAGATGGCCTGCTCGGGCAGCGGGACCCCGTTCGCGATGTCAGCGAACTGGATCACGCCCCCGGGCTTGAGCGCTCGAATCGCCTGGGCGAACACCGCGGCCTTGTCGGCGCAGAGGTTGATGACCCCGTTGGAGATCACGACGTCGGCCCAGCCATCGTCGACGGGAAGCTCTTCGAGAATCCCGGAGCGGAACTCGACGTTGGCGAGCCCGAGTTCCGTCGCAGTCTCGCGGGACTTGGCGAGCATCTCCGGCGTCATGTCAACACCGATCACTGCGCCCTCAGGTCCGACGGCCAGTCCCGCGACGAAGCAGTCGAACCCGCCGCCAGATCCGAGATCGACCACGTGGTCACCGGCCGTCGGGGGGCGCAGGCTGTGGGGGTTGCCGACGCCGGCGAACGACTCCACGGCGCGATCGGGCAGGGCATCGACGACCGCCGGGTCGTATCCCAGCAGCGCGGCCAACGGCCGGCCGGTGTGGAAGTGGAACGCCCCGTGGGGGTCGGTGGCTACATCCTTGTACTTGTCGCGGACGTCAGCTCGGAGGGCTTCGGGGTCGACGCTGATGTGTTGGGTCATGGTGGGTCTCCTATGTCGGACCGGACGGGTGCGGCCGGTGCCTGGTTGGCTGCCACCCCGAGGGCGGCGAGCGACGAGGTGAGCTCCGTGTGGGCGAGTTGGCGGGACCGGATGTGGATCAGGAGCACGCGGCGCCAGAAAGTGTGCGGGTGGAGCTCCCCGGCCACGGTGACGAGCGCGCCGTCTGGATGGTCGGCCACGATCCAGGTCCAGAGCGCATACGAAGGGTTGCTGTCGTCGGTGACGGACCGGTAGGCGAAGCATCGACCACTCGGGTCGATGGACTCGACGACGGAGCGGCTGTGCCAGGTCCGACCGAGCGCATGCATCTCCACGACCCACTGGGAGCCGATGTCGAGGTGCTCCGACCGGCTGATCACCGCAGTGATCGCCGCGTTCCATTCCGGAAGCCGGTCCACGTCGGTGAGCGTGGTGAACACGTCGTCGGGCGATGCTGCGACGATGCGGGTTGCGGATACGTGAGCGGTCACCGTGCGCCTCGTTTCCGCTAGTAGCTGAAGGTGGTGGCGCCGTCGCCGATCCACTCCCACATCGGGACCGTGCCCTGAAGCTCGGCGCCGGCGATGAGGGCCTCGTTGTTGAGCTGCTTGGCGTTGAAGCAGACCGGGCACACGAAGTACCGACCGCTGGCGGCTTCGTACCGCTTCAGCAGGTCGCCGAGGGGTGGGCAGCCATCGCATGCGACTCCGGTCGCGGTGCCGCCGATGGCGAGCCGCACGGCTTCCTTGGTGAGGAACATGAGGGTCGGACGGCCGGACTCGGCCGCGCCGACGGCCACGAGGAAGGCGACGGTGACCTTCTCGGGGTCCTCAAGACCAGTAGTCAGTGAGATGACGGCCTTGTTCGACATGGCTGATCCTTTCGACGCGGGCTGGCTGCCCGTCAAAGATCAACGTACGGACGAAGCCCCTCGGGGTCGTCCGGTGTTCGCCCTACAAATCGACTGGTGCGAACGAGTCGAGCAGGCCGTTCTGCATCGCGAACAACGTGGCCGTCGATCGCGTCGACGCGCCGATCTTCACGTAGATGCGCTCGATGTGGGTGCCGGCCGTCTTGGGCGTGATGTCGAGCGCCTGGGCCACCTGCTTGTTGGAAGCGCCCCTCGCGATCAGGGTGAGCACCTCGACCTCCCGAGGGGTAAGCCCGGCAGGGCCAGCCGCCCGCTTCGGCTGCTTCTGACCGGCGGCGACGAGCACCGCGTCCACCGCGTCGCCAGCCAGGCGGCCCGCCCGCGCCTCGGCCCGGAGCTCACCGGCTGCGTCCTTTGCGGTGCGAGGTGGACGGTAGGCACGCGGTTCGGTCATCGCTTGGAAGGCACAGGCTGCAGCGAGGACCCGTCCTGACGCGGGGATCGCGAAACCGGAAAGGCCGCGGTGGTAGCCGGATCCGTCGAGGCGTTCGTTCGCCATCGATGCCACTGCACCGATGCGAGCCAGCGCGGGCGGCCGAGCCAGGGTCCGCTCCGTGTAGTACGCGTGCATCCGCATGCGCTCGGACTCGGTGGAGGTGAGCGGTCCCGGTTTCTCCAGGATCGTGGCCGGCACGCCGTGCATGCCCACGTCGTGCATCAGGCCGGCACGCCGAAGGACCACCACATCGTCCGCGGTGAGGCCGCACAGCGCACCGGCCTGGGCCGCCAGATCTGCTACCGCTCGCGAGTGGCCGGAGCGGGCCCGGGATCGCAGGTCCGTGAAGTCTGCGATCGCTGCCAACGCGGCGTCGAGCCCGGATTCGGTGAGGCGTCGCTGCAACCGAGGGTCGTTCGCGATGACCGACGTCCAGTCGGTGGCTTCGTCCAACCCGGCAAACAGGTCGTCGGCCATGTCGCAGAAGGCATCGACGATCACAGGATCGAACTGCTTGCCTCGCCGCGATCGAGCCAGCTCAACAGCAGCCTCCGTACCGCCCCGCCGGTGGGCCGCCTCGACGAGATCGGCCAAGTGGAACAGGCGGACCGACGCCGCGACCTTGTCGCCGCCGACACCATCAGGCACACCGCTGCCGTCCCAACGGGTGAACCACTGCTGCAACGGCTCACAGACCTCGACGCCGAGGCCGAAGCGCTCGGCCATGTGCGCCGTACTAAGGCAGTGGGACATCAGACCCCGCTCTACCGGCTTGCCGCCCGTCAGGATCAGCGTCCCGGCCATGCGGAGCCGCTTCGTGGCCGGGCTGCCGGTGCCAACGCGCGCCAAGGCGTACTTGAACATCGGCAAGCCGGCCAGGTCAACCTCATAGCTGCCCTGCCGGAAGGCGATGTCGTCACCGAACCAGTTCGCCACCTCCGGCGTGTCGGCGACGCACCCGACCCACGCCAGCATCGCGACGTAGTAGAGCGCGGCTGCGTCCTCGCTTGCGAGGCCCGTGTGCTCGCCGAGACGGGTGGCGATCGCCCAGGAACGAAGGACGTGCTCCATCGGCTGACCGAGGCCGAGATCGGTGGCGAGCGAAAAGGCGGCGACTATCTCGGCCAGGCTCAGCCCGGAGTCACGGTCACCTGGCGCCATCGTTCAGCCCCTCGCCTCAACCCAATCACGACATAGTGAGCCTAGGACCTGGCCCGCTCGATCACTTCGTCCAGACGGGCCCAAGCGAGGTGGTTCGAAAGTTGTCTCACCCTCCCCGCCGAACGTGGTCGATCTGACAGCGACCGAACCGAGTTGGTCAGGTTCGAACCAAGCTGGATCATCGAATCTCCATCGAGGTCCGCGTCCATCGGCGATGATGGAGGCCATGGAGCTGCGACCGGGGATCGAGTTGGACGATCGAGTCCTCGATGAGTTCGCTCATCGCCATGCGATCAGGAACGTCGCTGCGTTCGGGTCCGTGCTTCGTCATGACTTCGGACCGGCGAGCAACATTGACCTGCTCGTCGAGTTCGAACCCGAGCATGTTCCGGGACTTCTGGCCATTGCTGGCATGGAGCTGGAGCTCGAGCAGCTCCTTCACCGACCCGTCGACCTGCGCACCTACGGCGCCGTTCGCCCCGCCACCTCGTCGAGGCTGCGGAGAGAGCCATCCGATTCGCGAGCGGCCGGAGCAGGGCTGACCTCGACATCGATGACATGCTCACGCTTGCCCTCACCAAACTGGTCGAGATCGTCGGCGAAGCGGCCAAGCAGGTGAGCGGCGAGACGAGGGATGCTCATCCCGAGATCCCGTGGTCGGCGGCAGCCCGAATGCGGGACCGACTGGTACACCACTACTTCGACATCGATCTCGACGTGCTCTGGTCGATGGTGCGCGACGATCCTCCGGCCCTGCTCGAGCTGATCCCTCCGCCTGAATCCGGCACGTAGCGCGGACCGACATGGAGGACGACTTCGTCATCGCCCGGAACCCGGAAGCGGATTCGACGCTGCCGTTCCTGATCCGGCTTCCAGTCGGCCCCAACGGCATCGTGCTCAAGGTCCGCGACACCTGGCCGCGCACCGCCAAGGTGTACTGCCATCCCGCAATCGAGTGGCCCGCAACACCGGAGATCATCGAGCGGGTGCCCGTGCGATCGTGCGTGCGACGAGGGGCTGCTATCGACCTGTTGCTCGACCGAGGCCGCGAGAACCGGTCCCAGATCGTGTTCACCAAGGCCCGCGGCCGCGACATGATCTTCTGGCAGTCAGCGCGCACCACCCGCCAGGCTCGCCCGAACGTGAGCGTGCCGACCCAGCGAGCGTCCGGTCACGTCCTCGAGATACTCGTGGACAGTCACGAGCGCTATCCGTGGCGGTTCAGCAACCAACAAGCGACCACCGTCCGGCGAGCACTGGCTGCCGGAGATTACGGCATCGAGGTCGACGGCACGCTCATCGCATCCGTCGAACGCAAGAGCCTGGCGGACCTCGTAGGAACTCTCACTGGCGGCAAGCTTCGCTACCTGCTCGCCGCGCTCGCCGATGTACCGAGACCTGCCTTGGTCGTCGAAGATCGGTACTCAGCGATCTTCAAACTCGATCGGGTGAGGCCGGCCGTAGTGGCCGAAGGCCTCGCCGAAGCCCAAGTCCGGTTCCCCGGGGTGCCGATCGTGTTCTGCGAGACCCGGCCGCTCGCCCAGGAGTGGACGTACCGCTTCCTCGGGGCCGCGCTCGATCACCACCTCAGCGACGCGCCAGCCGAGGAACTCGCTCGCTCGCTCCCCATCGCCCGGCCGCTCGAACCTGCTCCCCCCTCGACGGCGCAGATCCGCGCCTGGGCCGTGCAGCACGGCTTCGACGTCGCTGCGAAGGGGCGCCTGCGCCCCGAGGTGATCACGGCGTTCATCGAGGCGCACCGGTCGACCTGACCCCGGACCCCGGCGGTCCGTCGTAGGGTCCTGGGTCCGATCCGCAGCGGCCACCGGGCCGCGACAGCAAGGGGCACATGATGGCGTGGGACTTCTCGACCGAACCGGAGTTCCAGGCGAAGCTCGATTGGGTCGACCAGTTCTGCCGGGACGAGGTGGAACCGCTCGAGTACGTGTTCCCGCATGCGGTCCGGTCCCGCGATCCGAAGATCAAGGCGCTCGTCAAGGGCCTGCAGGACCAGGTCAAGGCGCAAGGACTGTGGGCGCTGTTCCTGGATGAGGACCTCGGCGGACCGGGCCTCGGCCAGCTCAAGCTCGGGCTGATCAACGAGATCCTCGGCCGCTACCCATCGGCCCCGCAGATCTTCGGCACCGCTGCGCCGGACACCGGAAACATGGAGATGCTCGCCGCCTACGGCACCGAGGAGCAGAAGAAGCGGTGGCTGCAGCCCCTCATGGACCAGGAGATTTTCTCCGCATATTCCATGACCGAACCCCAGGGCGGGTCCGACCCCAACCTGTTCCGCACCCACGCAGTCCGAGACGGCGACGAGTGGGTCATCACCGGCGAGAAGTGGTTCACCAGTGCCGGCCGCGTGGCCGACATCCTCTTCGTGATGTGCACCAACGGCATGTTCGTGGTGCCCCGCACGACCCCCGGCGTGGAGATCCAACCCGAGCCTCGCAACCACAACCACATCATCTACAACGAGGTCCGGGTCCCCCTCGACCACCTGCTGGGCCCCGAAAACGGAGCCAAGGTCCTGGCCCAGCGGCGGCTCGGCGGCGGTCGGATCCACCACGCCATGCGCACCATCGCGCAGTGCAAGCTGGCCTTCGACATGATGTGCGAGCGGGCACTCAGCCGCGAGTCGCACGGCAAGATCATCGGCGAGCACCAGATGGTGCAGGAGAAGATCGCCGAGTCCTACGCCCAAATCCAGATGCTTCGACTCTTCGTGCTCGAGACAGCGTGGAAGATCGACAACACGAGCACCCAGGAGACCCGCACCGACATCGCGGCCGTGAAGTACTCGATGGCCAAGGTGCTGCGGGACGTGTCGTTCAACGCGCTTCACATCCTCGGCTCGCTCGGCACGACCAACCTCACGCCACTGCAGGCCATGTACGCCGGCGCACCAACCATGGGCATCGCCGACGGCGTCGACGAGGTGCACAAGGCCACCGTCGCCCGCAACGTGCTGAAGAGCTACCGACCGCACGAGGGCTACTGGCCCACGGAGTACTTCCCGGCCAAGCGCGCGGCGGCGAGGGAGAAGTTCGAGCCGCTGTTCAAGAGCGATCCGGAGCTCCGAGCTCTCGCCGATGGCTACGCCAAGTACTTCGCTGGTCGGAGCTGAGCCGCCAGCGGTTCAGGGCGAGGTGGCGCCGGGGGTGAGGCGTCGCCGCAGCTCGACGTGCACGGCGGTGCCCACCACCGCCTCGAGCTCGTCGCCGAGGGAGTCGAGCACCCGCTCGTCGCCCACGTAGGCTCGGTCGCCTTCGGTGCAGCACCACGCCATGGTCTCGCCGTCGGGACCCCAATCAGCGCGGGTCCAACGCCGCACGGTGGCCACCTCGGTGTCACCAGCACCCGGCTCCCACACGACCTTGATGGGGAGCTGCCAGCACACCGATGGCTTCCAGTCGATCGGCGACTCGTCGGCGTCGATGGCAGCGAGGTGCAGCGCGCACCCGGCCCCACCCGGGAAGTCGGGTCGGTTGAGGAAGATGCAGGCGCCGTCGACGACCCGCGTGGCAGCGCGACGATCATCGGCGAAGATGCCGCCGTCGGTGGCCTCTTCGTGGTGCTCGAAGCGATCGGGCTCGAGCATCGGGGTGAGGGCGCTGAGCATGCGGGCCTCGTCCTCGCCGTCGAGGTCGGCCCCCAGCGAGCAGCAGCCGTGACCAAGGTGCTCTGCAGGCTCGGCCCCGATCCCGAGGCAGCCTCGGCCGAAGATGCACGTCCACCTCGACTGCAGGAAGTCGATGTCGAACCGCCAGGTGACCTCGCCGTCGACGATGTCCTCCATCGGGCCGTCCATCACGCGTCGAGGGTAGGCGGCGACGTCGGCTGGGACTCCTCCAGCCATGCCAGCACGCCCTCGGCTGCGGCAACACCCGTGCTGAACGCGCCCTGGAGCAGGTAGCCGCCTGTGGGCGCCTCCCAGTCGAGCATCTCGCCGGCGACGAACGTGCCGGGCCGTGCGCGCAGCATGTAGCGATCGTTGATCGCGCTCAGGGCGACGCCACCCGCGGTGGAGATGGCGCGCGTGATCGACTGCGGCGCCTCGAGCCGAAGAGGGAGCGCCTGCAGGAGCGCCGCGAGGTCGGTGGGGTCGGTCGGCAGCCGGTTGCCGGTGGCCTCGCGCAGGAGGCCGACGACCACCGGCGCCAGACCGGCCCGCGCCAACCCGGTCGCCGCTGAGTCCTTGGCCCGCCGCCGATCGAGACGAGCAACGATCTCTGCTCGAGTGGCGTCAGGCAGCGCGTCGATCTGGACGACGGCGTGACCGTCGGCGGCGATGGCGTCGCGCAGGGCCGAGCTGAGTGCGTACACCGGTCCGCCCTCAATGCCGTGCTCGGTGATCACCAGGTCGCCGCGTGCGACGGCCCCGTCGTGGTGCAGCGCGACGTCCTTCACCGGGTTGCCGGCGAACCGGGTTCGGAGCTCGTCGGTCCACCCGACCACGAAGCCGCAGTTGCTCGGGCGAAGGGGAGTGACGTCCACTCCGACCGCTTCCAGCGGTGACACCCATGCGCCGTCGGACCCCGTGCGGGGCCAGCTGGCCCCGCCGAGCGCGAGCACGCACGCATCCACGGCGACCGGCAGTGGCGCTCCATCGGGATCACTGAACGAGAGCGCGCCGTCGTCGGTCCAGCCGAGCCAGGTGTGTCGCGTGCGGAGCTCCACGCCGAGCTCGGCCAAGTGTCGGAGCCAGGCCCGCAGCAGCGTGGTCGCCCGCAGCCCGACCGGGAACACCCGGCCGCTGGACCCTACGAAGGTGGCCTGGCCGAGCTCCTCGCACCAGGCTCGGAGCGCCGCGTTGTCGAAGTGCTCGATGGCGGGGGTGAGGTGCGGTCGGGCCGGGCCGTACCGTCCGAGCAGCGCGTCGAGCGGCTCGCTGTGCGTGAGGTTCAGGCCGCCGCGGCCCGCCACCTGCAGCTTGCGGCCCACGGTGGGCATGCGGTCGTAGACGGTCACGGCTCCGCCGCCACGAGCCAGCACCTCGGCGGCCATCAACCCCGCTGGTCCGCCGCCGATGACGGCGACCCGGCGCGTGCTGGTCGGGATGTCCGGCCTGGAGGTCAACCGATCTCAGCCGACCGTGAACGCGGTGACCATTCCCAGCTGGAAGTGGACGTGGCCCATCCCGGAACCCATGCCGCCAGCGCTCATGCCCATCTCGTCCACGAGGTTGCAGAAGGCGACGTACTGGCCAGCCGGGAGATCGAAGGTCTTCGTGTCGCTCTTGCCCATCGGGAGCTCGGCCAGCTCGCCGACCTTGTCGGCTGCGGGGATCTTGTCCTCGTCGACCGACCCATCGGACTTGAGCGGGAGCGAGGCGGCATCCTTGGCCCGCACGATGACCAGCTCATGGGCCTCACCGCCGCCGTTCTTGGCGGTGATCCTGACCGATCCAGAGTTCAGCGGGGTCGAGGGTGGGGTTACCGACCACTCGGTGAGCAAGAAGGTGTTGGCGCTGGCCATCGTCGTCGTCGTGTTGCCAGTGGCCTTGCTGTCGCTGCCGCAGGCGGCGAGGGCCACGGTGAGGGCTGCGGCGGTCAGGATTGCGGTTCCTGCTCGGGTCATCTGCGTCCATGCTTTCTGGCTGGCGTGGCTATCCCACTGGTCTATCCCCCGGCGACGCCGGCACGGCCATCCACACTGCGGCCAGGGAGTCCGAGGGGTGCTTCAGAGGTCTCGGATCACGGTGACGGCGGGCCGCTGGGTGGCCCGCACCGCGCCGGCCGCCGCGGCGGTGACGGCGAAGGTTGCCACGCCGCCGACTGTGGCCAGGTAGGACCAGGGGACCGCGAGCGCGGCCGGTGGTGGGTCGAACACGCCGGTCAGGACCTTGACCAGCATCTCCGAGAGCAGCCACCCTCCGACTGCGCCCCCCGCGAGGCCGCCGACAGTGACGAAGAGGGCTTCGGCCCAGACGAAGCCACCGAGCTGACGAGCCTTGGCGCCGAGCGCGCTGGCGATGGCAAAGGTGCGACGGCGCTCCGCGATGCCGAGCGCGAGCACGAGGCCCGTGGACGCGGCGGCCAGCACCAGAGCGAAGCCGAGCTCGACCCTCGTCAACCCGGCCAGGTCGACGGCCGTGAGGCTCGAGCCCACGACCCGCCGACTGGTGGCCAGATCACTGACTTGCGCCTGGGCACCGACGACGGCCCGCACCCGATCGGCGACAGCGCTGGACGACGTGCCGCCGGTGTCGATGAGGAAGGCGCCGACGGCGCCGCTTCCAGTCATCTTGGCGACGTAGTCGGCGTTGGCAACGAGGAAGCTGTCGTGCGGTGCGGTGGGGAACTCCTTGGCGATGCCGGCGTAGTGGAACGCGACGGTGGTGAGCTGCTTCGTCACTCCGTTCTGGAGTCGGAGCATCAGCCGGTCGCCCGGCTGCAGCTGGAAGTCGGTCACCGTCTCGGCGCTCACGAGGATCGAGTCCGGAGTCGAACCGAGCGTGGCCATGAGCTGACGAGCGCTGCCCCCTTGGAAGTACGTGTCCTGCAGCTTCGTGGCGTCCACGATCGTGCCGGCGCGCACGCCGTAGAGGTCCTGGAGGTCGGCGCCGACATACGCGAACCGGTGCTGGATCGGTTCCACAGAGCGCACTCCAGGCACGGCCGCGAGCTTGGAGGCAACGCCGCCGACGGCCGTCGTGGTGCTTCCGGGGGACTCGGTGACGGTGACATCGGCGCCGTTCGTGAGGCGCGCGTCGATCTCGGCCTGCTGTGCGTAGGTGGCGTTGAACACGGCGGTCGACGCCGCGAACGATGTGGTGAGCGCAACGAGCACGAGGGCCCGAGCCAGCAGGCGTCGCTGTCGCGACATCGAGGCCGCGACCGTGCCGGCCAGGGTCCCGGAGATGGGGCGGATCAGGCGACCCATGAGCGGCCGCCCTCGGCCGAGGAGCAGGTCAGCGAGCCGCCAGGCCAGCAGCCCCGCGCCCGACCACAACAGCGCTGGCCCGGCGAAGGCCCAGTAGCTGACCGAGATCGTGGGCACCCCCTCCGGGGCGAGCACGAGCTTGTACCCGCCGCGCCCTGTGAGCCAGAACACCAGGGTGCCGGCGGCGAGGAGCATGAGGTCGAGCCCGTAGCGCGCCCACCGAGGCGTCCCGAGCCTCCCAATGGCTTGTCGCCCCGCGGCCACGGTCACCCGTCGGGCGTCGCGCCAAGCGGGGACGGCGATGGTGGTGACGGCGATGATCAGACCCACGGTGGCGGAACCGCCGGCCCAACCGATCGCCGCCACCGGCGTTGCTCCGAACCCGAAGGTGCCGAAGACGAGCTTGCCGAGCGCGAGGGCCGAGAGCAGCCCGACAGTGCCGCCGGCGGTGCCGACGGCGGCGGCCTCGATGGCGCCGAGGTGGACGAGCTGCCGGGTGGTGGCGCCGCGGGCGCGCAGCAGCGATTGCTCCCTTCGCCGCCGCTCCGCTCCCGATCCAGCGACCGACGCGGTCAGCAGGCCCGCGAGGACCGCGCCAGGGAGGCCGAGGAACAGGAACAGGATCTGCGCGTAGAGCGCATCGGCTCGGGCGGCGTCGAGGGTGGCGGCCAGGTTGTCGCCGACCAGCCCGGAACCGGCCAGGTTCACCTCGAGGTTGCGGGCGCGCCCGGCCACTGCGGCGAAGGCGGCTGACGGGTCGGCCGGGAGGTGGTGGTCGAGCCGGGCGTGGATCTGGGTGTGCACCAGATCCGGTCGTGCTTGGGCGACGGGGTCGAACAGTTCGTGCCATTGGCCGGCCGCGACGAGCAGCACGTTGTCCGGCGGTGCTTGCGGTTGTGCCCCAACAGGGGCGCCCACGGTCTGGAACAACGAGTCGGCCTGTGGGAGGTCGACGACACCGTCGACGGTGAGCGTCACCGATGGAAGGCCAGCGCGCCCAACTGTGATCGTGTCGCCGAGTCCGGCGTGCAGGTTGGCCGCAGTCTGCTGGGCCAGCAGCACGCCGGTGTCGGTCCCGGCCAGATCGCGCAGCTCGCCGGGGAAGGTCGTGCGGTAGCCGTCGGGCAAACCGACCACCACGCCCGGGCCCGTGGTCTGCGTCGATCCGCCGGTGGTGGCCTGCAGGCCGGAGGTGGTAGCGAAGCCAACGGGTGCGGTCGCGGTGACCCCCGGTGCTGCCGCCACGGCGTCGAGGAGTGTCGCCGGATCGGCCCCGGCCTGGGCTTGGACCTGCCAGTCGACGGCGACGTCGGCCGCGGCACGTGCGGTCATCGTGGCCTTCGATGCGGACAGGAACGAGCCGATCGAGGCGAGCAAGGCGACGGCGATGGCGACGCCACAGGACGCAGCCGCTAGGCGCCCCCGTCGACGGGCGGCCAGCCCGCGGAGCCAGGTCAGACCGAGCACGGGAGGCTCCCTTCCAGCGGATGGTGCTGGTCGATGAAGCCACCGTCGACCATTGCCCACCGGGTGGTGAGGCGGGCGGCGACGACAGGATCGTGGGTGGATAGGACAAGGGCCGCGCCGAGGTGGTTGGCCGCATCCAGCAGGGCACCGACGACGACGACCGCGGCAGCATGGTCGAGCTGTCCGGTGGGCTCGTCGGCGAGGATCAGGCGCGGTCGACCGGCGAGGACGCGGGCCACGGCAACCCGCTGGGCTTGGCCACCGGAGAGCTCCTCGGGCAGCTTCGTGGCGAGGGACGTCAGGTCCAAGCGGGCGAGAGCCGCGGCGGCGGCCACGCCGGCGTCGGCCTCGCTGGCCCCGCCGAGCAGCAGGGGCAGCGCGACGTTCTCCGTGACGTCGAGCGGGGGCAGGAGGCTCGGGCCCTGGAACACGACACCGACTGGGCCCGGGCGGAGCTCGGTTCGTGCGCCGAGCGCGGGCCAGGTGATGACTCCGGTGGTGGGGTCGTCGAGCCCGGCCAGCAGGTGCAGGAGCGTCGACTTGCCCGAGCCAGAGGGTCCGGTGATGGCGAGCTGGTGGCCAGCGCGGATCTCGCAGGTGATGTCGTGCAAGGCGACCACAGCCCCCAGGCCGGTGCCGAACGTGCGGGCCACGCCGACGGCGCGCACCAGCACCTCGGACTCGTCGGCACTCGTCATGCGGTCACCGTGCCGTCGGTCAAGGTGATCGTCCGGTCGGCGGCGGCGGCGACGGACGGGCTGTGGGTCACGACGACCACGGCACCTCCGGCCTCGGCGCGTCGACGCAACAGGGCCAGGACCTGCTCCTCGGTGGTGGCGTCGACCTCCCCAGTCGGCTCGTCGGCCAGCACAACGGCGGGTTCGTTGGCCAGCGCCACAGCCAGACCGGCTCGAGCAGCCTCGCCGCCCGAGAGCTGCGAGGGATGCGCACGACCGCGGGCGGTCAGGCCGAGCTCGTCGAGCACGGTTGCCCTGAGATGAGCATCAGTGCGGCCCGCGAGGCGCTGGACGAGAGCGAGGTTCTGGTCGATGGTGAGGTGCTCGAGCAGGTTTCCCGACTGGAAGAGCAGCCCAATGTGACGGGCGCGCAGCGCCGCTCGCTCCGGTTCGGGCCGACGGCTCATCGTCTGACCGTCGATGCGGACCATGCCGCCATCGGGCTCATCGAGACCGGCCAGGCAGGCCAGCAGGGTCGACTTCCCGGATCCAGATGGCCCGGTGACGGCCAGGATCTCGCCGGCACCCACCCGCACCGACACGCCGCGCAGCGCGAGCGTCTCCTCATCGCCGGTGTGGAAGAAGCGGTAGAGGTCGGTGGCCTCCAACGGGGCGGCGGTCACAGCCACCCGAAGGAGTCGGTGACGATCTTCCAGGGGTCGACGTTGTCGGCGCCGACGGGACCGGACAGGGTGAGGATGACCTCGGTGCCTGCCCTCCACAGCTCGTAGCGCTCCACCGCGTCGTGCACGACCTTGCCGGTCACCGGGTCGGGGGCGCTGTCGGCTTGGTAGGTGATGAGCACCGCGGTGCCGGCCTTGCGGGTGACCGTCGTGATCTTGCCGGGTTGGAACCCCTTGGCTGCGGCCTTGATCGCCGGCAGCTCGGTCTGCTGGGCCGACTGGACGGTGGGCGCCGTCGCGGTGGCGGTCGTCTCCATCCGGATGCTGTTCAGCTTGTCGATGAAGGTCACCGCTCCTCCGGACTCGACGCGCGCCCAGCCCTCGGGCACCTTGACGCTGTACCCGCCCGATGGGGGTGTGTAGGCCACGAAGACCTGGTTGTCGGGGATGTCACCGGCCGGATTGACCTCGGGCCGGCTCGTGGTGGCGGGGGCGGTGGTGGACGGCGGTGCGCCCGCGGTCGACGTTGTCGATCCGGTCGATGCGATCGGTGCGGAACCGCCGCTGCTGCAAGCGCCGGCCGTGAGGACCAAGGCGGCCGTGCCGGCGGCGATGAGGGCAGTGCGATGCATGGGATCTCCTGTGGTGGTTGTTAGGCCGACCGTACGAAAGGCGAGGTCACCGTCGACTGAGCCCAAGGTCAACGCCAGGTGAACCTTGAGTCACGAGCGAGGGGACCCTCCTACGCTGGTGTGATGGCGGCACGGATCCTGATCGTGGAGGACGACGCCACCATCGGCTCGGGGCTGGTGACCGCCCTCGAGGCGAACGGGTACCTCGTCGCCTGGACGACCTCCGGTGCTGAGGCCATCACGCGGTGCACCGCCCAACCCCCGGATCTGGTCCTCCTCGACCTCGGCCTGCCCGACCTCGACGGCATCGAGGTGTGTCGACGGCTGCGTTCGGCGGCGGCCGGCACCACGATCGTGATGCTGACGGCCCGACAGGATGAGATCGATGTCGTTATCGGCCTCGAATCGGGTGCGGACGACTACCTCACGAAGCCCTTTCGCCTGGCCGAGCTGCTGGCGCGCGTGCGGGCGCACCTCCGCCGTGCCCAGGCCGACGACGGCAGCGCCGTCGATTCGGTCACCGTTGGCGATCTCGTCGTCGACGTGAGCGCCCGACGCGTGTCGGTGGGAGGCACGGAGGTCGACCTGCGGCCGAAGGAGTTCGACCTGTTGGCCCTGCTCGCGATCGAAGCGGGCCGCGTGGTGAGCAGGGAGCGGATCATGAGCGAGGTGTGGGATGAGCACTGGTTCGGCTCGACAAAGACGCTCGACACCCACGTGTCGACGCTTCGGCGCAAGCTCGACGGGGGACCGCTAGGTGCTCGTCGGATCACGACCCTCCGGGGTGTCGGCTACCGGCTCGAGACGTCATGACACGTCGGATCCTGACGGCCATCGTCGTGGTGGCCGCGGTCGTCGTCTTCGGGTTCGGGGTGCCGCTCGGCATCGCGGTGCAGCACTTGTACCGCAACGAGGCCGTCGTGCGGCTCGAGCGAGAGGCCGCGCGCGCCGGCGCACAGGTGCCGTCCACCGTCAGCACATCGTCGGATCCCGTCGAGCTGCCCAAGGCCGACGCCCACACTCGGGTTGGGGTCTATGCCCCCGATGGCACCCGTCTGCTCGGAGCGGGGCCCGCGGACGGCGGCCACGAAGTGATGGACGCGGCCAAGGGGCGGATCGCTGAGAGCGATGGCGGTCCCCTCATCGTGGCCACACCGCTCTCCACCGACGAGCGCGTGTTCGCAGTCGTACGGGCCGAGCTTCCGGCCGATGTGATCGCTGATCGGGTGCACCGTGCCTGGCTGCTGATGGGAGGGCTGGGCGCTGCTCTCCTCATGGTGGCTGCGGTCGTGGGTCGGGCCCTTTCGCGTCGCATCGCCAGGCCGGTAGCAGACCTCGCGCTGGCGTCCGCGCAGCTGGGTCAGGGTGACTTCACGGTCCGCCCTGCCCACTCGGGCATCGCAGAGCTCGATGCCGCCGCCGACAACCTAGGCGTGACGGCCGAGCGTCTCGGCCGGCTCATCCAGCGCGAGCGGGCCTTCAGCGCCGACGCATCACACCAGCTCCGCACGCCGCTCACCGGGATCCGTCTGCACCTCGAGAGTGCCCTGGCCAGCCCGGCGATCGACCCTCAGGCGGCGATGTCCAAGGCGCTCGGTGAGGTCGACCGCCTCGAGCACACCGTCGACGACCTGCTCGCGCTGGCCCGAGACGTCGCCACGGGACGCGGCCAGGCGGATCTGCGCAGCGTCCTGGATGGAATCGAGCGCACCTGGCATGGGCGGCTGGCCGCCCTCGGTCGTCCGCTCCGCGTCGACGTCGCTACGGGTGCGGAGACCGCGTACGCCTCGCCAGGGGCCGTAGCGCAGATCCTCGACGTCCTCGTCAGCAACGCGGCCGAGCACGGACGAGGCGTCGTTCGAATCAGGACCCGCGAGCTTGGTGGAGGGGTGGCGATCGAGGTGAGCGATGACGGGCGCTTGACGGCCGATCGCAACGGGATCTTCGAGCGCCGGTTCGTCGGCGGGCACGGCATCGGCCTCGCGCTCGCCCGGACCCTCGCGGAGGCGGAGGGCGGTCGGCTCCTTCTCCATGCCGCCGGTCCACCGGTGACCTTCCGGCTCATGTTGCTCGATCACGACCCGGTCTTCAGTGGAGCTGCGGATCCGTGAGGTCGAGGAACTCGGTGTTGGTGAGGATCTTCTGGAAGTCGGCCATCGTGGCCTGCAGATCCTCGGGCAGCTCGGCTTGCTCGCCGGCGCGGGCCTCCGCCTCGCTCGTGAAGTAGGCCGCCTCCACGTAGGCATCGGGGGCGGTCCACACCCGGAGACCGCCGAGGAGATCAGGTCGCATGTCGGCGAACTGCTCGAAGCTCTTGTCGAGCCGTTCGACGTCGGCCCGGGCCACGCCTGACACCTTCATGATCTGCACGAAGCCCGCATCGTTGGAGCCCCCACCCAGGAAGTCGGTGGCGTCGGATGACTCGGTGAAGGTGACGTCGCCGTCGTAGTACTTCTCGGTGTCAGCCCACCACGCGCCCTGCTCGGGCCGATCGCTGTTGGCGCGCGCCGCGGCCTCGTCCTGGAACCGCACGATGGTGATCGACCGACCGTCCGCGGTGACCCCTGAGGTCACCCCGAGGAAGTCTGCGGCACCAGGCCGAACCTCGGCTTGCCACTGGTCGCCCTGACGCTTCAAGCCTTCGGCGTCGTTGGTCTGTCCTTCGATGATCTGTACGAACATGCTGGCCCCCGTTTCAACTGCCCACCACTCGCGAAGCATGCGCCTGCGAGCACGGCCCGCGCAATGGTCAGCCGGTGTCGCTGAGTCCGATGGTGCGCACGGTGGGTGACAGGGGCACTTCACCCGGTTCGGGGCGGGTGCCCAGCACTCGGTCGCCCAGGCTGGTGGTGACGCCGAACCAATAGTGCTCGTTGCGGTAGTGGTGCAGGCGGTGGTTGCGCGACACCCGGCGGAACCACGCCGTCTTCGGGCGGTAGGGGGCGTGGATCAGGTAGTGCGTCCACTCGTAGTTGAGGAGCATGCCGAAGCCGCACGCGAGCGCCATGGCCGCCTGCGGTGGTTCGAGTCGCCAGATCGCGAGGGCCACGAGGATCGGTGCCGCGGGGAAGAGGGCTTGGAACGGCACCATCACGATCCGTAGGTCCTTCGGGTTACGGTGGTGATGGCGGTGCTTGCGGGCCGTGACCGGGTCGATGGTGTAGCGGCCGATCTTGGTCGGGCGCCGATGTAGCACGCGCACGTGGATGATCCACTCCACGAACGGTTCCGCGGCCACGATGATGATGGGGATGAGCAGGTCCCAGCGGCCCCACCGCCCGATGGCGAGGCGGGCCACGGTGGCAATCGCTGCGGTGGTGCCGATGATGATCGGAGAGGGCTTGCGGATGAAGAAGGCGACCAGCTCGGCAAGGGACGCACCTGCCTGCGGCTGATCCGCAGGGACCGGGAGCACCTCGGTCTCCATGCCGTCGAGCGTGACGTCGGCCCCACGCACCTTGACCGATCGCTGTTCGAGCTCGTCCATCAGCAGGGACGGTAGCCAGCGGGGTGGTCCCGAGAGCAAGCCGAACGGTCACCGTAGTCAAGCCAGTGGGCTCACCCGTGGGCTCCTTGAGCAGGGGCCCGATCAGAGGCGTAGCGTTTCGGACGCCGCCGCTGGGCTGACCCGCATCCCCCGCCGCACCTCGCCCATCGACACCCAGGAGACAGACCAACCAGAGGAGCGCACCATGTCCGGACTCATCCGCAAGAGCCTCGACGCACCTGACGAGACCCGACCCTTCCCCGATGGAATGGGCCAGCTGGAGCTGGTCAACAGCGACAAGGGTCCGGTTGGCCGGGCCACCTTCGAGCCGGGGTGGCAGTGGTCGAAGCACATCAAGCCGATCGCCGGCACCGACAGCTGCCAGGCGGCGCACATGGGCTATGTGATCTCCGGCCGCATGAAGGTCGTCATGGACGACGGCCAGGAAGACGAGTTCGGTCCGGGCGACTTCATGGTCTGCCCGCCGGGCCACGACGCGTGGATCGTGGGCGATGAGGCCTGTGTCGTGGTCGATTGGCAGGGCCTGGCGGACTACGCCAAGCCCTCCTGATCCAACCCGTCGAGCGACGAGCATGCCGCCTCGGATTCTGCTCGCGCGCCCATTCCCGGGAGAATGGAGGGGTGACACAGCCTCCGACCGACCCGCACGACTCGAGCCCCGACGATCGCGGCGACACCGAGAGCGGTGACGGCGAGCTCGGGTTCACGGGTCTGGGGCTCCGCGAGGAGCTCCTCCAAGCCCTCGCCCGCCTCGGCTACGAGGAGCCCACACCGATCCAGCGCGAGGCGATCCCGCTGCTGATCGCGGGCGCCGATGTGCTCGGCCAAGCGGCCACCGGTACGGGGAAGACCGCCGCCTTCGCGCTGCCGATCCTCCAGGCGATCGGTCGCAATGCACCGGCGGTGCCGACGGCGCTCGTCGTGGTGCCGACCCGCGAGCTCGCAGTGCAGGTGAGCGAGGCGATGTTCAAGTACGGCCGCGAGCTCGGCGTGAAGGTGCTGCCCATCTTCGGCGGACAGCCCATCGGTCGGCAGCTCCAGGAGCTCCATCGTGGGGTGCACGTCGTCGTCGCCACGCCGGGCCGGGCCATCGACCACATCAATCGCGGTTCTTTGGCGCTCGACGAGATCCGCACGGTGGTCCTCGATGAGGCCGACGAGATGCTCGACATGGGCTTCACCGACGACATCGAGTCGATCCTCGAGGGCACGCCTCGTGATCGCCAGACCGTGCTGTTCTCGGCCACGATGCCCCGCCGCATCGAGAACATCGCCAAGCGCCACCAGCGCAACCCGGTGCGCATCGAGATCGGCAGGAGCGCCACCGACTCCGGCAAGGCGCTCGTGCGCCAGACTGTCTACTTCGTGGAGCGGGCCCACAAGGCGTCGGCCCTGGGGCGCGTGCTCGACATCGAAGGTCCGACGGCGGCGATCATCTTCTGTCGCACGCGCACCGAGGTCGACGAGCTGACGGCCACGATGAACGGGCGCGGCTATCGCGCCGAGGCACTGCACGGTGGCATGGACCAGAACCAGCGCGATCGGGTGATGGGGCGTCTGCGTGACGGGTCAGCGGAGCTCCTCATCGCCACCGACGTGGCGGCGCGCGGCCTCGATGTCGACCAGCTCACGCACGTCGTCAACTACGACGTGCCATCAGCGGCCGAGAGCTATGTGCACCGCATCGGGCGGGTGGGTCGGGCCGGTCGCGAAGGGGTGGCCATCACCCTCGCCGAACCGCGGGAGCGGCGACTGCTCGCCAACATCGAGCGCCTCACGAAGCAGTCGATCGCCATCGCCAAGGTGCCGACGGTCGCCGACCTGCGGACCAAGCAGATCGAGCTGACGGTGGAGTCGCTCAACGACGCCCTGGGATCCGACGACCTCGACGACTACCAGGGCGTGCTCCATGCGCTCGCCGGCGAGGACAGCCGACGCGTCGCGCTGGCCGCCATCAAGCTCGTGCACGAGGCCCGCGGCGCCACGCTCGACGAGCGCGAGATCCCCGACCCCTGGGTGAGCACCAAGCGCCCGGGCCGCGACCGCGACGACCGCAGCCGAGGAAGCGACGGTGGTGGTGCTCGCCAACCTGGGCGGACTGATCGCAGCCGCGGCGGGGCGGCGGAGGAGACCGGGTTCGTGTATGTGAGCCTGGGGAAGGCCGCCGGCGTGCGACCGGCCGATCTGGTGGGAGCGATCGCCAACGAGAGCGGGCTCACGGGCCGCTCGATCGGCCCGATCCGCATCTCTGATCACTACTCGGTGGTCGGCGTGCCCAAGGCCTCAGTGGCAGAGGTCGTCCGCACGATGGGCACCACCACGATCCGCGGCCAGAAGGCAGAGGTCCGCCCGTACGTCGAGTGATGGGCTGAACGGCTGGGACGTTGTTGAACAACGGCGTCCTAGCGCTTCGTGCGGAGCCCACCCGGTGGGCTGAGCGCGGCCTCGAACACGGCGGCGACGTCGGCTCCGTAGACGAGCGCGGTGCTGCGGCCCACCTGCACCACCGACATGAGCAGCGAGAGCATGATGGCGACGACGCCGTTGCCGATCACCAGGGCGTCGATGTCGTTGCGGACGGCCCCACTGAGCTGCTCGGCGCGGATGCGCTCGGCGCACGCCTTGCGGAGCTCCTCGAGCGCGGGGATCTCGAGCACGCGCTCGGTGACCTCGGGTTCGAGCCCGCCGAGCACCCGCCGGGCGAGCGGGTGCAGATCGACGGCGTCCATGAGCGTGAAGATCAGCGTCTGACGCCAGTCGGCGATCCCTGGGTCGGCCATGATGCTGGTGAGGCCCTCATGGATGATGGCGGCCGAGTCCTCGTCGAGGGCGGCGAGGAACAGCGCCTCCTTGTTGGGGAAGTAGGCGTAGGCGACGGATCCCCCGACGCCCGCGTCACGGGCGATGTCGGCGACCGAGGTGGAGCGGTACCCGTCGCGCCCGAACCGAGTGATGGCGGCACCGAGGATCGCCTGGCGCGTGAGCTCGCCCTTCGTCATGGCCATGTGACGCATGCTACAGGAAATGAGTACTTGAGGGAATCTCTCAAATCATGTTACGGTCGGCACCAATGACCCAGACCAGCAATCCCACGCGAAAGGTCCCCACGCGACGGATCTCCTTCGAGGAGTCGCTGCGCGACCTCCCGAAGCACTTCGCCGTCGACGGTGACCTCATCCTGAGCCACCTTGCCGCGTCCCTCTCAGCGGTCTTCCCCGACGGGGAGGACTTCTTCGTCCGCTCCGTGCGCAACTACCGCGACCAGATCACCGACCCGGAGCTGAAGCGCCAGGTGGCCGGCTTCATCGGCCAGGAGGCCGTGCACGGCCGCGAGCACCGGGTGTTCAACGATCGCCTCGACGTGCTCGGATACCCCACGAAGCGGTTCGAGCGGATCACCAAGGCCGGCCTCGCGCTGCGCGAGCGCATCGCCCCACCGGCGGCCAACCTGGCGGCCACCGCGGCGCTGGAGCACTTCACGGCCACGCTGGCCGAGCTCGTGCTCTCCAGCGAGGAGACCCGCGACCTCTTCGGTCACCAGGAGGTGCGCAACCTCTTCCTCTGGCATGCCCTCGAGGAGTCGGAGCACAAGGCCGTCGCGTTCGACGTGTACAAGGCCGTTGGCGGCACCGAGCGCATGCGGGTGTGGACGATGAAGTTCATCCGCTGGGGCTTCGTTGGCGGCATGGCGCTGCAGATCGGGGTGTCGCTGCTCCTCGACCGTGCCACCTACCGCCCTGGCAACCTGCGCCGCAGCTGGCGGCGCGTCCGCCAATCGCCGTTCATGCAGCGTGAGCTGTGGGATCAGCTCTGCGACTACGACCGGCCCGACTTCCACCCCGACGACCGCGACACCAACGATCTCGTCGACCAGTGGCGCACGGAGCTCTTCGGCGCCGAGGGCACGCTCAACGACAAGCTCGCCAGCTCGGCTGCCTGAAGGCGATGACCGAGCACATCGATGTCCTGATCGTCGGCGCCGGGCTCTCCGGCATCGGCGCCGCCCACTACGTGCAGACAGAGTGCCCGTGGGCCACCTACGCGGTTCTCGAGGCGCGTGACGCCATCGGCGGCACCTGGGACCTCTTCCGCTACCCGGGGATCCGATCCGACTCCGACATGTTCACCCTCGGCTACTCGTTCCGTCCGTGGCCGGGCGAGAAGTCGATCGCCGACGGCCCGTCGATCCTGCAGTACATCAAGGACACCGCGGCGGAGGCTGGCATCGACGAGCACATCCGCTTCCAGCATCGGATCCTCTCGGCCGACTGGTCGACCGACGACGCCACCTGGCACATCGCCGCGGAGCGCACCGACACCGGTGCCACGGTCGAGCTCACGTGCGGCTTCATCTTCTCCTGCAGCGGGTACTACCGCTACGACCACGGCTACCTCCCCGACTTCGCCGGCATGGACCGCTTCGGGGGCACGATCGTGCACCCGCAGGAGTGGCCTGACGACCTCGACTACGCGGACAAGCGAGTGGTGGTGATCGGCAGCGGCGCCACGGCGGTCACCCTCGTGCCGTCGATGGCCCAGGACGCGGCCCACGTCACCATGCTCCAGCGCTCCCCGAGCTACATCGTGTCGGTGCCGGCCAAGAACCCCGCCGCCGACCTGCTCCGCAGGATCCTTCCGGAGCGCTACGCCGGCAACGTGATCCGGTGGGCGCTCGCCCTCGGCACCCAGGCCACCTACGTCGTGAGCAAGAAGCACCCGGCGCTCGTCAAGCGGTTGCTGCGCAAGGGGCTCGAGCGGGAGCTGCCGGCGGGCTACGACATCGACACCCACTTCACCCCTCGGTACAATCCGTGGGACCAGCGGCTCTGTGCCGTGCCTGATGGGGATCTCTTCAAGGCCATCCGGTCGGGCGCCGCCTCTGTGGTGACCGACCACATCGACACGTTCACCGAGACGGGGCTGCGCCTCGAGTCCGGCACCGAGCTCAACGCCGACATCGTCGTCACCGCCACCGGGCTGGAGCTGCTCTTCATCGGCGGCATCGAGCTGGCGGTCGACGGCGAGAAGGTCGACCTCCCCAGCAAGCTCACCTACAAGGGGATGATGCTCGAAGGTGTGCCGAACCTGGCGCTGGCCATCGGCTACACCAATGCCTCCTGGACCCTGAAGTGCGACCTCACGTGCGGCTACGTGACTCGGCTCCTCAACCACCTCCACGCCACGGGGGAGCGGCAGTGCACGCCTCGCAACACCGACTCGTCGGTCAGCGCCGAACCGCTTCTCGGGCTCTCGTCGGGCTATGTGCAGCGCTCGGCCGATCGGTTCCCGAAGCAGGGGTCGAAGTTCCCGTGGCAGGTGCATCAGAGCTACCTGCGCGACTACCGGGCGCTGAAGCGCAGCGGGATCGAGGACGACGCCATGGAGTTCTCCAACCCCACACCCACGCACGCGTCGGCCGTCGCCGCCGTGTCCGCTTAGGAGCGACCGACGTGAAGCAGTTCGACGATCGAGTAGCCGCCATCACCGGCGCCGGGTCCGGAATCGGCCGGGCCCTGGCCAAGGAGCTGGCCCGCCGTGGGGCGCACCTCGCGCTGTGCGACATCGACGAGGCAGGGCTGGCCGACACCGTCGCCCAGTGCGAGGGCCGCGCGGTGAAGGTCACGTCACAGCGGGTCGACGTGGCCGACCGTGACGCTGTGCATGCCTGGGCCGACCAGGTGGTGCTCGATCACGGCAGAGTCAACCTGATCGTCAACAACGCGGGGGTCGCGCTCGGCGCCACCGTCGAGGGCATGTCCTACGACGACTTCGAGTGGCTGATGAGCATCAACTTCTGGGGCGTCGTGCACGGCACGAAGGCGTTCCTGCCCCATCTCAAGGCTGCCGGCGAGGGCCACATCGTGAACCTCTCCAGTGTGTTCGGCTTGATCAGCGTCCCGTCGCAGTCCGCGTACAACGCGGCCAAGTTCGGGGTCCGTGGCTTCACTGACGCGCTGCGGATGGAGCTGGACATGGCTGACTGCGGCGTGTCCGCCACCACGATCCACCCGGGCGGCATCAAGACGAACATCGCACGCAACGCCCGGATGGATGCGAGCGCAACCGCCATGGGCGGCTCCGCCGACCCGGCCCGCGACTTCGACAAGATCGCCATGACCAACCCTGACAAGGCGGCGCGCCAGATCCTCGCCGCTGTGGAGCACGGTCGGCGGCGAGCGCTGATCGGGCCCGACGCGAAGGTGATCGATCTGATCTCGCGGCTCCCCGGTGCGCTGTACCAGCGCGTGCTGGTGCGCGGCGCCAAGCGCCGCGGCTGAGCCCGCGGTTGAGGCATGCTCGCGGCATGACGATGCTCGCGGCTGCAACCCGCCCGGGTCTGACACCGGAGGCCCTGGCCGCCGCGGCGCGCTCGGCCGCCGGTGCCGGCTCGCTTGCCTTCCGCATCCGGCCCACCGGGGCTGCCGTGACCTACCGAATCGACCACTCCACGGTGACGGTGGTCGATGGCGTCGACGACGCGGCCACGGTGGTGGAGCTCGATGAGGATGCGTGGTCGGATCTCACCGGCCAGCGGCGCACGTTCATCAACCTCTTCCTCGCTGGCGCGCTCACCTTCGAGGGCGGCGGGTTCGAGCAGCTGGCCACGTGGGATCCCGCGCTCCGTCTCCTGCATGACGGGATCCCGATCTACGACCCGGAGCAGGTCGACCTCGACGGGCGCGATCCGGCTGCGGTGCTCACTCTCGACACTCCGGACGAGGAGCTGCGCGCACAGCTGCAGACGATGGGCTACCTCCACCTGAGAGGCGTCTTCACTGCGGAGGAGATGGCAACCGCCAACGCCGAGGTCGATCGCCTCGCGGAGCTCGCCCGCCCCGGTGACGATCAGTCGTGGTGGGCCGAGGGCGAAGACGGCGAACAGGTCGTGTGCCGCCTGGTGTATGCCACTCTCCGATCTGAGCGCCTGGCCACCCTCGAGGGTGATCCCCGCGTCGCCCGCCTCGGCCTCCTGCTCGATCCCACCCTCCGCATCGCGGCCGACCGGATGGAGGGTTCACCGGTGCTGCTCAAGGCGCCGGGCGAGACCAAGGGCCTGTCGAACATCCCGTGGCATCAGGACTGCGGCATGGGCGGTCACGGGATCGTGTGTCCCTCGGTGAGCATCGGCATCCAGCTCACGGGCTCGTCCGCGGCGAGCGGCAACCTCAAGGTGATCCCCGGCAGCCATGGTCGCACGCTGCACTACCAGTGGGAGCGCCACCTGCACGACGTCCCCATCGTCACGATCGACACCGCCCCCGGTGACGTCACCGTGCACATACAGGACGTGATGCACGCGTCGCCGAAGCCCACTGGCGCGGGCGGTCGCCGGACGATGTACGTCACGTTCTACCCGGTGAAGCTGTGGGACCACGTCGGTCCGGGCGAGGCGTTCAACGACCTGGTCCGCAATCGCACTGCCGAGGTCGCCAACCTCCGTGGCAACCGACACCCCGGGCGAGCGGGCTGACCGTGGGCGACGCCATCCGCATCGAAGACGACGGCGCTGTCCGTCACCTGGTCCTGTGTCGCCCAGATGCGTTCAACACCATCACGCTTCAGCTGCGCGACGAGCTCGACGCCGCGCTCGACGCCGCCGATGCCGACAAGGGTGTGAAGGTGGTGCTCATCCGGGCGGAGGGCAGCTCGTTCTGCGCCGGCTTCGGCCTCGACTGGTCCACCGTCTCCCAAGCCACCGCCGACGGAGCCAAGGGCAGGGTCTGGGACTCCGTCGCTGACGTGCAGATGATCGGCCTGTTCGGCAACACCTTCGCCAAGCTGCACTCGATCTCGAAGCCCACGATCGCGGCCGTGCAAGGGTGGTGCATCGCCGGCGGCACCGACATGATCCTCAACGCCGACCTCATCGTGGCCAGCGAGTCAGCGCGCTTCGGCTATCCGCCGGCCCGCGTGTGGGGGGTGCCCGAGGCGCCGTGGGTGTGGGTGGCGCGCCTCGGCCTCGAGCGGGCCAAGCGCTACCTCTTCACCGGTGACGAGCTCACCGCAACCGAGGCGGCGGCGGTGGGGATGATCCTCGAGTGCGTGCCCGACGACGCGCTGCAGGAGCACGTGTCGAGCTTGGCCCAACGGATGGCACTGCTGCCCCTCAACCAGCTCCAGATGATGAAGTGGATGCTCAATGACGTCGCCCGTCATCAGTACCAACCCGACACGAGCAGGCTGCTCGGCTTCGTGTTCGACGGCGTCGCCCGTCACACGCAGGAAGGTCTCGACTTCGTTGCGCGGGCCCAGGACATCGGTTGGCGCGAGGCCGTCCGTGAGCGCGACCGACCCTTCGGCGACTACGGCGAACGACCTCGCTGACCAACCAGGCTCCTGTGGACTCAGGCCGGCAGCTCCATCAGGGCCGACACGGCGGACTCGACCTGCTCGGCCGGCGGGTCTGACGACAGACCCACCCAGAAGTTCGCCCACTGCTCGTCGACGGCGAACTTGGCGCCAAAGTCGCCGTAGTGGAGGAAGTCCTCGAAGCCGACCAGCGTCGTGAAGGTGCCTTCGCCGCGACCGATCGTCTGCACGCTGCGCACCCGTCCGCCGAGGCGCTCGAGGTGACCACGCGCCGTCGCCTGGGAGGCGAGGTGATCGACGAGACGACCCGGACGGGTCTTGAACGCCACCGCGATCAGCACCCGCGAGTACTCCGTGGGAAGGCCTTCGGTGGCGTCAAGGTCGTTCATCAGGTAGTTCTCGACGTTGGTACCCGAGGGATCGGCCATGGCGCCTGCCCAGAAGGCCTGCCACTCAGTGCTCGTACCGACGGCCTGCATCGTCTTGCCATAGGCGACCTGGTCTTCATACGCGACGACGAAGTTGATGGTGCCGGCCTCGCCGCCCGCGATGGGCTGCCACATCGTGACGATCCCTCCGTTGGCCTCGAGGATCGTCTTGGCCTGGGTCATCGACACGATGAGGTCACCAGCCCGCCCTGCGAGTGGACGCCACGTGTGCACTGAGAACACTGCCATTTCGCTTGCTCCGATCCGGGGCCGGCTTGACCCGCGTTGTTCCGACGAGTCGGTTGTCGCGCCGTGACGTCGGCCCAGCAATGACACCAACGGGCCATGAACGTCAACGGTCCGCGAGGGTCCACGCCCCCGCTCCGAGCCAGAACGGTGCGGGCAGTACGGTTCGTCGGTGGCAACTCGGCTCGACCTACACCTGGCGGTCCGAGGTTGAACCCGGCGCAACCGGAGGATGCCGCAGGTGGCGCCATCGCCGACCGCGTCGAGGTGCGCCTGCCGCGAGGTGCGACGGTCGTGATCTGCAGCGATCTCCACCTCAGCGAGCGCGCGACAGAGGCGTCGCGGATCGTCACCGGCGAGCTCTGTGAGCGCCTCCGGCAGCTGACCGGTCCGGGTGCGGTGGTGCTCAACGGTGACTGCTTCGAGCTGCTCCTCGCCCTCCAGCCGTCGGTCGCGGCTGTGCTGGACGCCCACCCGGACTTCGCGGCGGTGCTCGCGGAGGTCGGGCACTCGGAGGGTCGCGAGGTCGTCGTCACCGTCGGCAACCACGACGGCCGGCTCGCGTGGGACGCGGCCGAGGCCGACGTGCTCCGGGCGCGGATCGGAGCGGTCGTCGCGCTGAGCGTGGACCTGCTCCTCGACACCGCCCGCGGCGTGCGGGTCGTCCGGGTGGAGCACGGGCACCAGTTCGATCCTGCCAACGCGCTTCGCGATGCCCGAGATCCCCTCGACACGCCGCTCGGACAGCACATGGTGCAGGAGGTGGTGCCGGAGCTCACGGCGCGCCCGTTCCTCGCCGATGCGCAGTGGCTGTCCGATCCGGATCAGCTTCCTCGCTTCGTCGGCTCACGCGTGGTGTACCGAGAGCTGCTCGGCCGAGCGACCTGGCTGCTGGTGCCACTCATGCTCCTGCTGCTCGCCCTGCGGACGCCGATCATCGCGGCCGCGATGTCGGTGACCCCAGGGAGGCAGGAGCTGGCGGGGTTCTTGCTGGTCGGCGTCGTCGGGGTGGTCGTCGACGTCGCGGCCGTGGCGGTGCTGATCGTGGTCATCGCCCGGCGAGTGTTCCGGTCGCTCACGACCGCCCGCCTCGGCGCACGTGGCACCCATCTGAACGAGCCTCCGCGTGCTGCTGGGGAGGCCCTGTGCGGCCAGGGGTTCGCCGGGTTCGTCACCGGTCACACCCATCACCCCGAGCTCACCCCACTGCGCGAGGGCTTCTACGCGAACAGCGGGTGTGGCGTGCAAGCGGTGGAGGCCCGTCGAACGCGCGGTGGGATGCCGCCGGTCTTCGTGGGCGTGCACCGCCGCTCGTGGCTGGAGCTCGACGCCGGTCGCGACGTCGAGACCCGCCTCATCGTGGCCGAGACGCCGGTGCCGGGCGCCACCAGGCTGGAGCGCCTCGCCAGTCGGAAGCACCCGGCTCGTCCGGCCGTGCCCACCGTCGTGGGCTCGTGCCCCGGCGGCGCCGGATGGCCGATCGATCACGCCGCCCTCGGTGACGCCTCACAGAACCGACGCAGCCGGCGCGCCGCCGCCGGATTCGTGCTCCTCGCCGCGATGGTCGGGGTGTACTCGGCCGTCACGCCGCCGTCCCGCAGTCGCCTGCGGGCGCTGCTCGGGGTCATGCCTGTCGAGCTGCCCCAGGCGGCGTCGGCGACCCTGGTGTTCGCATCGATCTCGCTGCTCCTGCTCGCCCGGGGGTTGCGTCGCGGGAACCGCCTCGCGTGGCTGGCGACCTTGGGCGTGCTGACCGCGTCCGCCGTGCTCCACCTGCTCAAGGGAGGTGACGTCGAAGAAGCCGCGCTCGCCGTGGGCATCGTGATCTGGCTGACGGCGCGCTCGTCGGCGTTCCAGGTCCGCCCTGACACGGCGTCGGTCCGGCGGGCCGCCGTTCTCTCTCTCGCGGGGGCGGCGATCGCGGTGACGCTGTCCGAAGCGCTCGTGCTCGCGGTGGGCACCCACCGGCCGACGAACGCGTCGATCGGCGCGCTCGTGGAACGGCTGGCCGGGAACGCCACCGTCCCCCTGCCCGGTGACACGCCCTTCGTCACGCCGGCCTTGGCGGCGACCGGTGTGGGTCTTGCCCTCGCCGTCGTGCTCATCCTCTTGGCCCCGCGCCGCCCGCCCAAGCCCTCGGCTCGTCAGCACCTCGCCGACCGCGCCCGGGCCCGGCGGATCGTCGAACGCCATGGTGGCGACACGCTCGCCTACTTCGCGCTGAGGGACGACAAGCAGTGGTTCTTCACGGGCGGGTCCGTGGTGGCCTACGGGGTGCGCAACGGCGTCTGCCTCGTGTCGCCCGACCCCATCGGTCCGGTCGACGAGTGGGCCGCCACGTGGTCGGAGTTCGCGGCCTTCGCCGATCGACACGGTTGGGCCGTAGCGGTGCTGGCGGCCGGTCCGGGCTGGCTGCCCGTCTACGAGGCGGCCGGGATGCAGACCATCTACATGGGCGACGAGGCCATCGTCGACTGCCAGGCCTTCACGCTCGAGGGCGGCACCATGAAGGGTCTGCGCGGCTCGCACAACCGAGTGAGGAAGGCCGGGTACACGACAATCTTCCTTCGCTCTGGCGAGGTCGAACCCGAGCTCGAGCGAGCGCTGCGCGACATGATGGCCGACACGCGGCACGGCGAGACCGAGCGGGGGTTCTCCATGACCCTCTCCCGGATCTTCGACCCTGAGGATCACGATCTCCTCCTGTCGATCGCGCTCGATCCGAACGGCCGGCCGACGGCGTTCTGCCAGTGGGTCCCGGCCGCAGAGATCGCCGGCTGGTCGCTCGACCTGACCCGTCGATCGAGGGCCGAGCAGCCCAACGGCGTCTCCGACTTCCTCATCGTCGAGATGATCCTGCACCTCAAGGCCACCCACCAGGTGGGCCTTGGGCTCAACTTCGCTGTGATGCGGGAGATCGTGGCCGGCGAGCGCGAGGGCGGGTTCTCCAACCTCGAGCGGAGGATCCTGCAGAAGTTCAGCGAGACGATGCAGATCGAGTCGCTCTGGCGCTACAACGAGAAGTTCCGTCCGTACTGGCGGCCCCGCTACGTGGTGCTCGACGCGGTGGAGCACAGTGCCGCTGGAACCATCGCCATCGCAGGCGCCGAGTCGATCTCCGAGCTGCCGTTGTTGGGTCGCTTCTTCAGCCAGCCGCGCCACTGACGGCCCGGCGTGCGTTCTGTAGGGCGTGCGAGCACGCGGGTCGTCGGACCTCAGCCGCCGCCGGCTGCCTCGAGGTCGAGCTCGATGGCCCGCAGCTCCTCGGGGGTGCCCTGGATCTTCGGGCCCGTGAACCACTTGCGGGCCGACAGTGTCCAGTAGCCGTACACGTAGAGCATGAGCAGGCCGAGAGCCACTGGGGCGTAGTTGAAGCTGGCGTAGGTGATCGGGCTGAACTGCGGCAGCAGGAAGTAGATGCTGATGAAGCCGACCCACACCACCGCGATCCACCCGATGACGTAGCTCCAGCGGCCGAGGTGCCAGGGCCCCCGCTGGAAGCTCTCACCCTGCCGCAACCGGAGGAACACCGGGAGGATGTAGGCGATGTAGAGCCCGATGACGCCGATCGACACGATGGCGAAGAAGGTGGCCGGGAACCCGCCCGCCTCCCGAAGCGATGGCACGCCGGCGAGGAAGGCCAGGAAGGCGCAGATCCAGATCGAGTTCGTTGGCGTCCGCGTGCGGGGGTTGATGCGGTGCCAGCGCTTGTGACCGGGCACGGCGCCATCCCTGGAGAAGGCGTAGAGCATCCGGGAGTTGGCCGTGAGCGAGGCGTTGCCGCAGAAGAACTGGGCGACGCAGGCGATGCCCACCAGGATCTTCGTGCCGTCGGCTCCGATGGCGTTGAGGATGATCGGGATGGGGGCGGTGATGAGGCTGCCGGCCGCGGTGACCGTGTCGAAGCCCGGCTCGATGGCGAAGGCCACGGCGAGCAGCAAGATGTACCCGGCGATGCCAGAGAGCCACACCGAGGTGACCATCCCCTTGGGACCGGCAACCGCCGCGTTCTCGGTCTCCTCAGTCATGTGGGCCGAGGCGTCGAAGCCGGTGATCGTGTACTGCGCGAGCAGCAGCCCGATGAAGAACACGTACACGCCCGAGCCCCGTCCAGCCCACCCGGTGTTGTTCTGGAAGTGGCTGAACACATAGCTGGCCGAGGCGTGTCGATCGGGGAGCACCACCAGAAAGGCGAGGAACACGGCCACGCCGATCAGGTGCCACCACACGCTGATGTCGTTGAGCAGAGCCGTGATCCGGATCCCCAACGTGTTGAGGATGCCGTGGAGGACGAGCAGCACGCCGTAGATGAACAGCAGCGAGCGGGGCGTCGGCACGAAGTCGGTCGTGAGGGTGAGGAAGCCGCCCACGAAGTTGGCCAGCGCGAAGTCGATGCTCGCCGTGATGGCTACCTGGCCGATGAGGTTGAACCAGCCGGTGGTCCAGCTCCACAACGGGGCGTTGCGCTTGGCCAGCTTCGCCGACCAGTAGTAGAGGCCGCCGGCGGTGGGGTAGCTGGAGCAGACCTCGCCCATCGACATGGCCACCGTGAGCGACATGACCGTGACGATGGGCCAGCCGTAGACGATTGCCGGGCCCCCACCTGCGTAGAGCACCAGGTAGAAGGTGGTCAGGCAGCCGGCCAGGATCGAGATGATCGAGAACGAGACCGCCATGTTCGAGAAGCCCTGCATCTTGCGGCCGAGCTCTTGGGCGTAGCCCAGCTCGTGGAGCCGCTCGGTGTCGGACTTGTGGGTCGCAGGCGACCCAGGCATGTCGACGGACATAGCGTCCTCCTCCCGCCCATCCCCCCGGGGTGAGCGCTCAAGATGTGACTAACAGTTACCCATCGAGCCCGCTGCGGAGGTGGATGGTGGTTCGCGCCCTCGCGCCCGGCGGTGGTGTGATTGACTGCCGCGGTGCCCACCCCGCTGACCGTGGAGGAGCTCCGGTCCCTCGTGGAGGGCGGCGACGTCGACACGGTGCTCGTCGCCTTCACCGACATGCAGGGCCGCCTGCAGGGCAAGCGCTGCCATGCGCAGTACTTCCTCGACGAGGTGCTGGCCCACGCCACCGAGGCGTGCAACTACCTGCTCGCGGTCGACGTGGAGATGAACACCGTGGCGGGCTACGCCATGTCGTCGTGGGACACCGGGTATGGCGACTTCGTGCTGCGCCCCGACCTCTCCACGCTGCGCCTCGTGCCCTGGCAGCCAGGAACCGCGCTCGTGCTCTGCGATGTGGAGTGGGACGACGGCTCGCCTGTGGTGGCTTCGCCGCGCCAGATCCTGCGTCGGCAGGTCGAGCGCCTCGCCGAGCGAGGGTTGGTGGCCTTCGCCGGGACCGAGCTGGAGTTCATCGTCTTCCAGGACACGTATGAGGCGGCGTGGACGGCCGGGTACCACGGGCTCACCCCGGGGAACCAGTACAACGTCGACTACTCCCTGCTGGGCACGGCGCGCGTCGAGCCGCTGCTCCGCCGCATCCGCAACGACATGACGGGTGCCGGGTTGGTGGTCGAGTCGGCGAAGGGCGAGTGCAACCCGGGGCAGCACGAGATCGCCTTCCTCTACGACGAGGCGCTCGTCACCGCCGATCGGCACTCCATCTACAAGACGGGGGCCAAGGAGATCGCCGCGCAGGAGGGCATGAGCCTCACCTTCATGTCCAAGTACAACGAGCGCGAGGGCAACTCCTGTCACATCCACCTGAGCGTGCGCTCCACCGACGGTGTGCCAGCGATGGCCGGTGACGGCGCCGGTGACGCGTCCGGGTTCTCGCCGCTGATGGAGCGCTGGCTCGCCGGCCAGCTGGCCTGCCTGGAGGAGCTCACGCTGCTCTTTGCCCCCAACGTCAACTCGTACAAGCGATTCGCCGAGGGCAGCTTCGCTCCCACCGCGATCGCGTGGGGGCGGGACAACCGCACGTGCGCGATGCGGGTGGTCGGCCATGGCCCCGCGCTCCGAGTCGAGAACCGAGTGCCGGGCGGCGACGTCAACCCCTACCTCGCACTGGCCGGTGTGATCGCGGCGGGCCTCCATGGCATCGATGAGGGCCTCGTACTCGAGCCACCGCTGGCGGGCAACGCCTACGTGTCGGACCGGCCACGAGTGCCCTCCACGCTGCGGGATGCCGCCGATCGCTTCACGGCCTCGGAGGTGGCACGGGCGGCGTTCGGCGACGACGTGGTGGAGCACTACACCCACGCGGCCCGGGTCGAGCAGGCGGCCTTCGACTCAGCGGTCACCGATTGGGAGCGCGTCCGCGGGTTCGAGCGGCTGTGAGCTGGACGGGGGCTGCTTCGGCGCCACCTCGCATCGGGTTGACCACCTACCTCGAGCGGGCCCGGTTCGGCGTGTGGGACGAGCAGGCGGCCTTGCTGCCAGCCAGCTACGTGGAGGTCGTGGCCGCGGCCGGGGGGCTGCCCGTGCTGCTGCCCCCGATCGTGCCCGCCGATCTCGCGGCAGCCGCCGCGGCGGCCGTCGAGGGCATCAACGGGCTCGTGCTCACCGGCGGGGCCGACGTCGGCCCCGAGCACTATGGAGCTGAGCCCCATGCCGAGACGGACCGGCCCCGCGCGGAGCGCGATCACTGGGAGCTGGCCTTGCTCCGGGCGGCGCTCGATGCGGATCTCCCCGTGCTCGCCGTGTGCCGCGGTGCGCAGCTGCTCAACGTGGCGCGTGGCGGGTCGTTGCACCAGCACCTCCCCGACCTGGTCGGCGGACCCACCCACCGACCTGCGCTCGGCACCTTCGCGCACCTGTCGGTGCAGGCCACGCCCGGAAGTCGGCTGGCCCACATCGTCGGCGAGTCCGCCGAGGTGCACTGCCATCACCATCAGGCCATCGATCGGCTGGGGGACGGTCTCACGGTGTGCGCCCGTGCCGACGACGGCACCGTCGAGGGCGTCGAGCTGGCCAGCGCCCGCTTCGCGCTCGGCGTGCAGTGGCACCCCGAGGAGGCGGGCGATCAGCGGCTGTTCCGAGCGCTTGTCGACGCCGCGACGGCGAGCCGACCGTGACCAGTCACGACGTCGTCAACCCGGCCACCGAGGAGGTGGTGTGCAGCGTTCCCGGCACCTCCGCGGAAGCAGTCGACTCGGCCATCGTTCGCGCCCGCGCCGCGTTCCCCGCCTGGGCCGAGGTGGCTCCGGGCGATCGCGCCCGCCTCCTGCGCCGCTTCGCCGCTGCGATCGACGCAAACCTCGAGCACCTCGCCGACCTCGAGGTGGCCAACGCCGGTCACACGATCAGCAACGCCCGCTGGGAGGCGGGCAACGCCCGCGATGTCGTCGAGTACTACGCCGCGTCGCCGGAACGCCTCTTCGGCCGACAGATCCCGGTGGCCGGCGGCCTCGACGTGACCTTTCGCGAGCCCCTCGGCGTGGTGGGCGTCATCGTGCCCTGGAACTTTCCGATGCCCATCGCGGCGTGGGGGTTCGCTCCCGCCCTGGCCGCTGGGAACACCGTGGTGCTCAAGCCGGCAGAGCTGACCCCGCTCACGGCCGTCCGCCTCGGCGAGCTGGCCCGCGAGGCCGGCATCCCTGAGGACGTCTTCCAGGTGCTCCCTGGTAAGGGCTCGATCGTGGGACAGCGGCTCGTCCACCATCCCGACGTCCGCAAGATCACCTTCACCGGATCCACCGAGGTCGGACGGTCGATCATGGTGGGCGCCGCGGCCACCATGAAGCGCATCACCCTCGAGCTCGGTGGCAAGAGCGCCAACATTGTGTTCGCCGACTCGGATCTCGAGCAGGCCGCCGCCACCGCCCCCTACGCGGTGTTCGACAACGCGGGCCAGGACTGCTGCGCCCGCTCGCGCATCCTCGTCGAGCGCACCGTGCACGATCGGTTCCTCGAGCTCCTCGAGCCGGCGGTCAAGGGCGTGCGGGTGGGCGATCCCCGCTCCGACGACACGGAGATGGGGCCGCTCATCTCGGCGGCGCATCGCGACGTCGTGGCCTCCTACGTACCAGAGGGCGCGCCGGTGGCCTTCCGCGGCGAAGCACCGACCGGGCCTGGGTTCTGGTTCCCGGCCACCGTGCTGGCGCCGGTGGCGGCGCACGACCGCGCCTTCACGGAGGAGATCTTCGGCCCGGTGGTCACCGTCGTGCCCTTCGACGACGAGGCCGACGCCATCCGGATCGCCAACGACAGCCCCTACGGCCTGTCGGGGTCGATCTGGACGCAGAACGTCGGCCGGGCCCTGCGGGTGGCCCGGGCCGTCGAGGCCGGCAACCTGTCGGTCAACTCCCACTCGTCGGTTCGGTACTGGACCCCCTTCGGCGGGTTCAAGCAGTCGGGTCTCGGTCGAGAGCTCGGCCCCGACGCGCTCGACGCCTTCACCGACGTCAAGAACGTCTTCATCGCAACCTGATCGGAGCACCGGTGGATCTCACGCAACGCTTGTCCGGGAGGGTCGCCGTCATCACCGGCGGCGCGGGCGGCATCGGCCTGGCCACCGCCCGCCGCCTCGCTGCGGAGGGGGCCACGGTGGTGATCGCTGATCTCGACGACGCCAGCGGCGCGGCCGCCGCGGAGGCCGTGGGTGGGCTGTTCATCGCCACCGATGTCACCGACGACGCGCAGGTGGAGGCGCTCTTCGCCCGCACCCGCGACACCTACGGCGCGGTCGACGTGGCCTTCAACAATGCGGGGATCTCGCCGCCCGACGACGATTCGATCCTCACCACGGGGCTCGACGCGTGGCGTCGCGTGCAGGACGTGAACCTCACCTCGGTGTACCTGTGCTGCAGGCACGCGCTGCCCCACATGCAGCGGCAGGGTCGGGGATCCATCATCAACACGGCGTCGTTCGTGGCCGTGATGGGGTCGGCCACCTCGCAGATCTCCTACACGGCGTCCAAGGGGGGTGTGCTGGCCATGAGCCGCGAGCTGGCCGTGCAGTTCGCGCGCGAGGGCATCCGGGTCAACGCGCTGTGCCCCGGCCCGGTGAACACGCCGCTGCTCCAGGAGCTCTTCGCCAAGGACCCGGCCCGCGCCGCGCGACGCCTGGTGCACATCCCGATGGGCCGCTTCGCCGAGGCCGACGAGATCGCGGCTGCGGTGGCCTTCCTCGCCAGCGACGACGCCTCCTTCGTGACCGGCTCCACCTTCCTCGTCGACGGCGGCATCTCCGGGGCCTACGTCACGCCAGAGTGAACGCCTTCAGCTACTGGCGGGCGATGGCTTCCTCCGCGGCGATCTCGGGATCCTCGACGGCGGCGCCGGCCACATCGATGTCGACCCGGTGCAGCGTGCCGGTGAACTCGAACCGACCGCGGTAGTCCTCGTCAGCGGGGGAGAAGTCTGGCGACCAGCCGGCGGTGAGGCCGGCGCCGGTCAGCGAGAAGCGGCTCCACACCGTGCGCTTCACCTCGCCGGAGCCGATCACCTCGCCGTCGACGAGCAGCTCCACGGTCGGTGGGTCGAACCGCATCGACAGGGTGTGGTCGCCGGGCGTGAGGCGACCGCCGGGGACGGTCGCCTCCACCCGGTACACGCGCCAACCGGCCAGGTTGTGCACGTACACGAGCCGGCCGTCGCCGAGGAGGTGGAACGACCAGCCGCCGAGCACTGAGCCTTGGACCGCCAGCACCCCCTCGACCGTTGCCAGGCTCTCGGGGATCGTGACGTGCGCCGTGATGGCGTGGGCCCGGCTGCGCACGTTCACGGCCACGCTCTCGGCGACGGGGGAGCGCCCCGGCCAGTAGGTGTACCGCGCTCGCTCGCGCACCGACGACGCTCGCTCGAACACGAGCTCGGAGAACGGGCGGTTGTCGAGCGGCAGCACGTTGTTGCGCTCCGCCTCCACCCACCACCACGCCACCATCGCAGCGAGCCGATCCGGTTCGGCCTCCGCGAGGTCATGGCACTCCGAGGGGTCGGCGCGCAGGTCGTAGAGCTCCCAGGGCGCCTTGTCGAGACCAGGCTCCTCCACCTGCACCTCGTGGTAGGTCACCGCCTTCCACCCGTCCTGGTAGAGGGCCCGACACCCGAGCATCTCGTAGTACTGGGTGGTGTGGCGCTCAGGCGCCTCGGCCTCGGCGAACGAGTAGGCGAAGCTCACGCCATCGAGCGACATCTGCTCCACCCCGTTGACCGCCTCTGGCATCTCGATGCCGATCACCTCCAGCAGCGTGGGGACGATGTCGACGGCGTGCACGTACTGGCTCCGCACCTCGCCGCTGGCCCCGAGCCCACGCGGCCAGTGGACGATGAGCGGATCGGCGACACCGCCCTCGTGGGTCTCGCGCTTCCAGCGCCGGAAGGGCGTGTTGCCGGCGACCGTCCAGCCCCACGGGTAGTTGTTGTGGATGCGGGGGCCGCCGATGTCGTCGAGACGACCAGCGGCCTCCTCGACCGTGCGGGGGAGAGCGTTCCAGACGCGGGCGTCGTTCAGTGATCCGAACGGACCTCCCTCCGATGACGCGCCGTTGTCGGAGAGCACGATGATCACCGTGTTGTCGAGCTCGCCGAGCCCGTCGAGGCGGGCCACGAGCCGGCCGATCTCGGCATCGGTGTGCGAGAGGAAGCCCGCGAACGCCTCCATGTAGCGCGCGTACACGCGCCGCTCCTCAGCGGAGAGAGAGTCCCAGGCCGGCACCCAGTCCGGTCGCTCCGAGAGCTCGGCATGCGGCGGCATCACCCCCGTTGCCTTCTGGCGAGCCAGCGTCGCCTCCCGCCAGGTGTCCCATCCAGCGTCGAAGTGCTCGTGGTAGTGCTCGATCCACGTCGCTGGCGACTGATGGGGCGAGTGACACGCACCGGTGGCCAGGTACAGGAACCACGGCTTGTCCACGTCGACGTTGCGGAGGTCCTCGATGAACTCGATCGAGTGGTCGACGAGGTCGGTGGTGAGGTGATAGCCGTCCTCGTAGGTGCCCGGCGGCTCGACCTGGTGGTTGTCGTGGATCAGAGCGGGCACGAACTGGTGGGTCTCGCCGGGGAAGAACCCATAGAAGCGCTCGAAGCCGCGTCCGAGGGGCCACCGGTCACGGCGAGCACCGAGGTGCTCTTCGTCCTCGGGTGTCAGGTGCCACTTGCCCACCGCGTAGGCCGCATAGCCGTGCGGCGTGAGGATGGCGGGCAGCATGCCGCAGGCCTTGGGGATCCGACCGTCGTAGCCCGGGAAGCCGGTGGCCAGGTCGACGATGCGGCCCACACCGGTGCGGTGGTGGTTGCGACCCGTGAGCACGCAGGCGCGCGTGGGCGAGCAGAGCGCGGTGGTGTGGAAGCTCGAGTAGCGCAGCCCGCCGGCGGCCAGCGCGTCGAGGTGCGGCGTGGCGATGTCGGAACCGAAGCAGCCAAGCTGCGCGAAGCCGACGTCGTCGAGGATGACGAGCAGCACGTTGGGTGCGGCCTCGGGCGGACGCGGGTCATCCGGCCACCAGGCCGTCGACTCCCAGTGGTAGCGACCAATCGTGCCCTTGAACTCCCCGGGTTCCATGGCAGCAGCATGCCCGACCGGCCGGCGCCGGTCGGCAGCGGCGAGCTACGGCTCCATCACGACCCAGCCCCGTCGCTGCAGCTCGGCGGCGAGCTGCTCGGCGGGCACCTTGCGCAGCGCCTGCTCCGCCGCGGACAGCCGGGGTGCGGCCACGCGGGCGACACCGGGGCCCGAATCGTCGGCCGGTTGCAGACCCTCGATGAACGCGTCGGCCTCGTCGCGCGTGAACTTGCCACCGGCCTGGCGTTGGGTGAACCCCATCGGGCCGCGCGCGTCCTTGAAGTCGGCGTGACCGGCCTCTTGGAGCAGCCCCAGCAGCTCCTGGACCTGCTTGCTGGAGGCGGGGGGACCGGATTGCTGACCGAATGCCATGCCCGCAGTCTCACACTGGGGTACGACAACGCCCGCCATGCCCCGGCGCCGCGACACGTCGCGCGACGAGATCCGCCGGGGGCTGTCGCGAACGACGCTCCGGCCAGTAGGTTCATACGCCCGTTCACCGCCGGAAGAAGACCCATGCCGACCGTCAAGACCCTCACCCTCGCCAAGCACCGCAAGAACCTCGAGGCCCTCCGCGCCGCGACGGAGCAGCGGATCGAGATCCTGCAGCGGGGGTACGACGAGCTCATCGAGGCGGGGGACGACGTCGGCGCCGGTGACGACGAGGGGGGCTCCGAGGCCGACGGCAGCTTCGTCGAGCGTGACCGTCTTCGTGCCCAGGTCGGCGAGGAGCGCATCCTGCTCGAGGCCGTGGACGCCGCGCTGGCCCGCGCCCAGAGCCGCACGTGGCAGCAGTGCCGTTCGTGTGGGGAGTCGATCGGGATCGAGCGCCTCGAGGCACTTCCCACCGCCGACAGCTGCGTGAGCTGCAAGGCCCGCCAGTCCTGGTGATGCGCCGCCCCCGCTAGCCCTGGCCAACGCTCCTGGCCGCCGACCACCAGGTGCTCGGGCCAAGATGGCAGGCGTGACCAGGACCAGGCGCCCGTGCTCCTCCTGAGCGACCTGGTGGGCTCCGACGTCCGCGCCGCGGATGGCGAGGTCATCGGCCGTCTCGTCGACCTGGCGGTCGAGGTCGGCGATGACCACCCTGCGGTCAGCCGGCTGGTCATCGGTCGGCGACGCCGCAACCTGGCCGTCGTCGACTGGGTCGACGTGCTCTCCTTCGAGCACCACGACATCCAGCTGGCGACCTCAGGCGCGGCGCTGGCGGAGTGGAGCGCCGACCTCGGTTCGCGTGAGCTGCTCCTCGGGCGCGACGTGCTCGACACGCAGATCGTCGATGTGGGCGGCAAGCGGTTGGCGCGGGTGTCCGAAGTGCTTCTGGCCCGATCCGACGCGGCGGTGCGCGTGGTTGCCGTCGAGGTGGGTCCCGCTGGCGTGTGGCGACGCCTCGGGCTCGATCGCCTGGCTGCCCGCACCCCGGAGCAGGCCGTCGACTGGCTCGACCTGCACCTCACCTCGGCGCGAGGTCATGCCATGCAGCTCGCCATCCCTGGTGCGGCCGTGCATCGGCTCGGCGGACCGGAGCTGGCCTCGGTGGTGGCACACCTGTCCACCCCCCGGGCCGCGGCTGTCCTCGACGCCGTGCACCCTGACATGGCGGCCAGCGCCCTGAGCGCGTCGCACCCTCGTGTGGGGGCACGGCTGCTGGATGCGGTGTCGAGGCGGACGGCGTCGTCGGTGGTGGCCCGGATGCCCATCGACGACGCGGCCGCGGTGCTGCGCGGCCTCCACGCCGATGCGATCGCGGCGCTCCTCGGCGACATGGAGTCGGAGCGGGCGGCCACCCTGCGTCGCCTGCTCGCCCACCCCGCGGGCACCGCCGGGGGGCTGATGAACACCGACGTGCGCACGGCTGCGATCGGCGAACCGGTGGAGGCCATACGGACAAGGCTCGCCGCCGACATGCCTCGGCTCGAGGGGCTGGCCACCGTGTTCGTGGTCGACGAGGCGGGGCGCCCGGTCGGCAGCTTTGAGCCGATCGATCTGCTCGCCGGCCGGACCACGCCGCGCCACGTGCCGACCGTCGCCGTGACGCTGCCGGTGGATCGGGTGATCGACCTCTTCGCGCTGCAGGATCACCTGGCCCTGCCGGTCGTCGACGCCGAGGAACGCCTGGTTGGGGTGGTCGCCCTCGATGACGTGCTCGAGGAGCTGTTGGCCGAGCGGCTCCCCGGCCAGGGCCGCTACGCCCGGGTCAGGCGTCGAGCCCGGGAACTGCGATCGAGCCGGCCACGGGCCACGCCGCCAACCGCTGGGCCGTGATGCCGCTACGTCGCCGACTCGCCGTCCTCGCCGCCGTGATGGGCCCGGGTCTGCTGGCCGGGCTGTCCGACGACGACCCGGCGGGGATCACCACCTACTCGGTGCTGGGTGCCGAGCACGGCTACCGCCTCCTGTGGGTGCTGCTGCTGTCCACGGTCGCGCTCGTGCTCTTCCACGACCTCGGGGCCCGCATGGGCGTGGTCACCGGCCAGGGCCTCACCGGGTTGGTGCGCGAGGCCTACGGCGTGCGCCGAGCCGCCGTGGCGGTGGCCGCGCTGGTGATCGCCAACGTGGGGACCACCTGCGCCGAGTTCGCTGGGATCGCCGCAGGCTTCGAGCTCTTCGGGGTGAGCCGTTACATGAGCGTGCCCCTCGCCGCGGCTGGTGTCTCGCTGCTCGTCATGCGCGGGAGCTTCCACCGGGTCGAGCACGTGCTCATGGCGGTCAGCGCCGTCTTCGTGACCTACGTGCTCGCCGGCGTGCTGGCCCACCCCGACTGGGGCGCAGCGCTGCACGGCACCATCGCGCCCACCCTGCCCCGTTCGCGCGACGCCATCGCGCTTGCCACCGCCACGATCGGCACCACCCTCGCGCCCTGGGGACTCAGCTTCATCCAGTCGTACGCGGCCGACAAGCGACTGAGCTCGGAGGAGCTGCGCTACGAGCGGGTCGATGTCGTCATGGGTGCGTGTCTCACGGGCATCATCGGGTTCTTCATCGTGATCGCCTGCGCGGCAACGCTCAACCCCAAGGGTGTGTCGATCAACGACGCTGCCGACGCGGCCCGCGCCCTGGAGCCTCTGGCCGGTGCCCTGGCCGGGAAGCTCTTCGGGGTGGGTCTCATCGGCGCCGCCCTGCTGGCCGCCTCGATCCTGCCGCTGTCCACGGCCTACTCGGTGAGCGAGTTCGTGGGCCGAGAGGCAGCGGTCGACGACCGGCCTCGAGAGGCACCCCTCTTCTACGGCACCTACGCGGTCATCGTGGTGGTGGGGGCTGGCGTCATCCTCGTGCCAGGTGCCCCGCTGGTGTCGATCCTGGTGCTCACCCAGATCCTCAACGCAGTGCTCCTGCTGCCGCTCCTGGCCTTCATGTACGGCATCTCACGCAACCGCACTCTCATGGGTGACCACGTGGCCACTCGGGCCGCCGCTGGCGGCTACCTCGTGGCCATCGCCTTCATCGGCACCTGCGTCGCGGCGCTCGGGGTGCTGTCGCTCACCTGAGGCGCGCGTGGCGAGCGGCGAGCGGCTGCGCCAGGTAGAACCTCGAAGGATGACTGCGCTCCCGCTGCTGGCTACCAACCTCGCGGTGACCATCGGGTGCATGCTCGTGCTGTGGACGGTCAGCATCCGTCGGCGCGACCCGAGCTTCATCGACGCGTGGTGGCCGATGGGGTTCGTCGTCATCGCCTGGGTCACCTTCGCGCTCACGGACGGCGACCCCACCCGTCGAGCGGTCCTCGCCGTGCTCGCCACCGTCTGGGGCCTGCGCCTGGGCGGCTACCTGTTCTGGCGGTGGCGTCGCGACGGCCCCGACCGGCGCTACGTGAGCATGCTGCGCCATGCCAAGGGGAGCCCCCACGTGTTCACGCTCACGCGGGTGTTCCTGCTCCAGGGCGTGCTGCTGTGGGTGGTGTCGGCGCCGTTGCAGCTCGGGCAGCGCTACGCCAGCCCGGCGGGGCTCCGACCGCTGGGTTGGATCGGAGTGATCGTGGCCGTGGTGGGGGTCGCCTTCGAGTCGGTCGGCGACGCGCAGCTCATGCGCTTCAAAGCCGACCCCGCCAACGCTGGTCAGGTGCTCCGCTCGGGACTGTGGCGGTACACGCGCCATCCCAACTACTTCGGTGACGCCTGCCTGTGGTGGGGCGTGTTCCTCGTGGCGGTGGTGAACCCCGTCACGGCCGCCGCGATCGCGGGACCATGCGTGATGACGTTCCTGCTCGCACGGTGGAGCGGCGTGGGTCCGCTCGAAGCGCGCCTCAAGCGGCACAAGCCCGACTACGCCGACTACATCGCCCACACCAGCGGCTTCATCCCGTTGCCCCCACGCCCGACCCAGCGTCGGGCCGACACTCTCGGAGGTTCCCCGCGATGAGCACCGACGTCTTCATCCTCGGCGGTCACCAGACCGACTTCGCCCGCAACTACGCCAAGGAGAGGCTCGAGGTGAGCGACCTCGTGGCCGACACCGTTTCGGGCACGCTCGCCGCCGCGCAGGTGGAGGCGTCCGCCATCGAGACGATCCATGTTGGAAACGCGTTCGGGCAGCTGTTCAACGGTCAAGGTCAGCTGGGCGGCATGCCCGCCACGGTGGAGCCAGACCTGTGGGGGGTGCCGTCGGCCCGTCACGAGGCGGCGTGTGCCTCCGGTGGCATCGCCGTGCTGGCGGCCATGGCCGAGATCGAGGCGGGTCGCTACGACTGCGCGCTCGTGCTGGGCGTGGAGCAGGAGCGCAACGTGCGCGGCGACCAGGCCGCGCACCACCTCGGAGCGGCGGCGTGGGTGGGCCATGAGGGCGAGGGCGCCACGTTCATGTGGCCCCACATGTTCAGCCTGCTGGCCGACGAGTACGACCGCCGTTACGGGATCGACGAACGCCACCTCGGCGCGATCGCGGAGCTCAACTTCCGCAACGCCAAGCACAACCCGAACGCGCAGACGCGGGCGTGGGAGCACACGCCGGAGAGCTTCACCGCGGACGACGTCGCCAACCCCGTGGTCGACGGTCGGATGCGGCGGACCGACTGCAGCCAGGTCACCGACGGCGGAGCGGGCGTGGTGCTCGCCGGTCGCCGCACCGCCGAGGCGTGGGCGGCCAGCCGCGGTCGCTCGGTCGACGACCTGCCGCGAGTGCTGGGATGGGGGCATCGCACCGTGGGCCTGCCCTACGACGAGAAGATCCGCCGATCGCACGACGACGAGTACGTGCTGCCCCACGTGCGCCGGGCCATCACCGATGCCTTCGGGCGAGCAGGCGTGGAGGACGTGTGGAGCGTTGATGCCGTCGAGACCCACGACTGCTTCACCCCCTCCGAGTACGCGGCGATCGACCACTTCGGGATCACCCCGGCGGGCAAGAGCTGGCAGGCCATCGAGGACGGCACGCTCGAGCGCGACGGCGCTCTTCCCGTCAACCCGTCGGGTGGCCTCATCGGGGGCGGCCACCCCGTGGGGGCCAGCGGCGTGCGGATGGTGGTCGACGCGGCCAAGCAGGCCACCGGCACCGCGGGCGCCACGCAGGTCGACGGCGCCCGTCGAGTGGCCACCCTCAACATCGGTGGGTCGACCACCACCACCGTGTCGTTCGTCGTCGGCTTCGCCGACTGAGGGGGGGCAGGCTGAACGCCGTGCACGCGGCCTGCAACACTGGGAGCAGGCCGCTTCGACTGCTCTACATGTTCCCTGTCGATGCCTTCAGCGACGTGGCCTACGTGTTTGCAGATCCCGCCGAGAGGTACGAGGAGCCCTAGAGCGCATGGATCTCGGCATCAGTGGTCGGCGAGCGGTGATCGCGGGCTCGTCGGCGGGTCTGGGCCTGGCTTCGGCGAGCGCCCTGTCGGCGTCGGGCGCACGGGTGGTGATCTGCGGGCGTGATGCCGGGCGGCTCGATGCGGCCGTCGCACGCCTGCGTGGCGCGGGCGGTGACATCACCGGTCTGGTGGCCGACGTCGGCTCGATCGAGGGCGCGACGCAGTTCGTCGCGGAGGCGACCGAGGTGCTCGGTGGCATCGACATCCTCGTGCCCAACGCTGGTGGTCCCCCACCGGGCACGTTCGCATCGACGGAGATGGATGCGTATCTGCCTGCACTGGAGCTCAACCTCCTCTCGACGGTGGCCATGTGCAAGGCCGCCGTTCCCGGCATGGTCGAGAACGGGTGGGGCAGGGTTTGCGCCATCACGTCGATCTCGGTGCGGCAGCCCATCGGCGTGCTGATCCTGTCGAACACGGCCCGCGCCGGGGTGACCGGCTTCCTCAAGACGCTTGCCACCGAGGTTGCACCACACGGCGTCACGGTCAACACCGTGTTGCCGGGATCCCACGCCACGGATCGCCTCACCAAGGTCCACGGTGGTGACCTGTCGACGGCCGCGGCTGCAGTGCCGGCGGGTGTCCTCGGTCGGCCTGAGGACTTCGGCCAGGTCGTCGCGTTCCTGTGCTCGGATCAGGCCCGGTTCATCACGGGCGTGGCGCTGCAGGTCGACGGTGGCGCCAGTCGAGCCCTTCTCTGAACCAGGTCCCCTTCTGAACGAGGTTGTTGCCGTGGGCTTTCGCCATGTCGTGATGTTCCGCTGGAACGATGCTGCCGACGAGGCCGGGCGGCAAGCGGTGGTCGACGCACTGGGGGGTCTGCCAGCGCAGATCCCCGAGATCCTCGAGTACCGAGTGGGTCCCGACGCCGGTCTCGCCGAGGACAACTGGGACTTCGTTGTGGTGGCCGACTTCTCGGACCAGGCGGGCTACGAGGTGTACCGCGACCACCCGGCGCACCTCGCAGTCATCGCCGACCGCATCCGCCCGCTCGTCGCCCAGCGCGCCGCGGTGCAGACACACGTCGCAGACGAGGTGGCCAGCTGACCCTCGCCCGACTATTGACCTAACCCCTGCCAGTACTTAGGTTGCGCCTCCGGACGTGATTCGGGGGTCGATTCGATGTCGGAGCAAGCAGGGGGTGCAGGTCGTCGCGTCGCCATCGTGAGCGACGCCGCTGGCTATGTCGGCCCGAACCTGAGCCGCGTGCTCGTGGAGCGCGGCCACGACCTCGTCATCGGTGATCCCGCCGACGGACTCGTCGACGAGCTGACTGGCATGGGTGCCGCCATCGAGGTCGTCGAGCGGGTGCGCGACCTCGCCAAGGGCGACGCCGCCGAGCGCCTCGTGCAGGCGGCCATGGACCGCTTCGGGCGCATCGACTCGGCCACCGCGTTCACGGGCCGGATCGTGGTGGGCCGGTTCCTCCGCTCGACGATGGACGACATGCGCGCCGCGCTGGTGGGCTGCGTAGAGGCGCCCTATGCGTTTCTCCGGGTGGTGGTGCCGGTGATGGTGGAGCAGGGCGAGGGACAGGTGCTGGTGTTCACCAGCGCGGCTGGGGCCCGGCCGACGCCCGGCGCGCCGCTGTACTCCTCGGCACGGGCGGGGGCCAACATGCTCGTGCGCAACGTCGCCGCCGAGGTGGCGGGCAAGGGCGTGCAGGTGAACGCCATCGGCACGAACTTCATGGACTTTCCCGAGTTCCTCAAGGCCAACAACGCCGAAGACCCAGAGGGCCGAGCCCGCGTGGAGGCGGCCGTGCCCATGGGTCGGCTCGGCACGCTCGCCGAGCTGGCCAGCTTCTCCGCCGCGTTCGTCGACGGCACCAGCCGCTTCGCGACCGGCCAGTTCGTGGCCTTCGCCGGAGGCTGGGCATGACCTCGCCGAACGAGCCCTTCGGCGGCCACATCGGCCGCACCTATCACGACTCCACCCCGTGGTGGCCCGATCCGCCCGCGGGACTGGGTGGTCCGAACGTGGTGATGGTGGTGCTCGACGACACGGGCTTCGGGCACTTCGGGTGCTACGGATCTGAGCTGGCCACGCCGGCCATCGACCGCCTGGCCGCCGGCGGACTCCGGTACACCGGGTTCCACACCACAGCACTGTGCTCGCCGTCGCGCGCGGCGCTGCTCACAGGCCGCAACCCGCACGCCGTCGGCATGCGGGGCGTGTCCAACTGGAGCACCGGGTTCCCCCACATGCGGGGCGGGATCAGCCCGCGCGCGGCCACGGTGGCCGAGTTGCTCCGCGCCCACGGGTACGCCACCTACGCGGCGGGGAAGTGGCACCTCGCGCCCATGGAGGAGTGCTCGGCTGCTGGCCCGCACACCAACTGGCCGCTGCAGAAGGGCTTCGATCGGTTCTACGGCTTCCTCCAAGGCGAGACCGACCAGTTCCACCCCGAGCTCACGAGCGACAACGGCCACATCGATCCGCCGGGCCGTCCTGAGGACGGCTACCACGTGTCGGAGGACATCGTCGACCGCGCTACCGGGTGGATCGGCGACCTGCAGTCGATCCGTCCCGACCGGCCGTTCTTCCTCTACCTGCCCTTCGGGGCCACGCACGCGCCCCATCAGGCACCGGCCGCGTACCTCGCTCGTTGGCGAGGCCGCTTCGACGACGGCTATGACGCCGCCCGAGCGCGCTGGTTCGCGCGTCAGATCGAGCTCGGCATCGTGCCGCCAGGCACCACGTTGGCCCCGCCAAACCCGGGCGTGCCCGCGTGGACCGATCTCACCGACAACCAGCGCCGGTTCTCCGCTCGGTTGCAGGAGGCGTTCGCAGCGATGCTCGAGCACACCGATGTGCAGATCGGGCGCCTCGTCGACTTCCTCGAGCGCCGGGCGCTGCTCGACAACACCATCGTGATGGTGCTGTCCGACAACGGCGCCTCGCGCGAGGGCGGGCCCTTCGGTGTGATGGACGAGTTCAGCTTCTTCAACGCGGCGTGGGAGGACATCGACGAGCTCGTGGCCACCCGCCTCGACGACATCGGGGGGCCCCACTCGCACTCGAACTACCCGTGGGGCTGGGCCCAGGCTGGCAACTCGCCGCTTCGTTGGTACAAGCAGAACACCTACGGCGGCGGCGTGCGCGACCCGCTCGTCGTCCACTGGCCCACGGGCATCACCGACGCCGGCGCCATCCGCACGCAGTTCTGCCACGCCGTCGACATCACCCCCACCATCCTCGAGCTCACGGGCGCGCCGGTGGCCGATCACCACAACGGCGTGGCGCAGATCCCCATGCACGGGGCATCGATCACGGCCACCTTCGACAACCCGGCGGCGTCTGCACCGCGCTCGATCCAGTACTTCGAGCAGATGGGACACCGGGGCCTCTGGGCCGACGGCTGGAAGATCTCGACCTACCACGAGCAAGGCCAGCCGATCGACGACGACGAGTGGGCGCTCTTCCACCTCGACGAGGACTTCTCGGAGTGCCACGACGTCTCGGCGGAGCATCCCGAGAAGCTCCGCGAGCTCATCGAGCTGTGGTGGGTGGAGGCGGGTCAGCACGGCGTGCTGCCCCTCGACGACCGCACGATCGAGCTGTTCGGCGGCCAAGCGCGCCCCGCCACGGTGCACGCCCGCCGCGACTACGTGTACTTCCCGCCGCTGGCCCACATCCCCGCCGACGCCGCGCCACCGCTGGGGGGCCGGTCGTGGACGATCACCGCCGAGGTCGACGTGCCCCACGGCGACGGCGAGGGTGTGCTCTACGCCCGGGGCGGACACAACGTGGGCCACACGTTCTTCGTCAAGGACGGTGCATTGCAGTTCGACTACAACGCGCTCGGCACGCACCACCGAGCCGCGGGCGCGCTGCCGCCGATGTCGGGCCGACATGCGCTCTCCGCACGGTTCGAACGGGCAGGGAAGGGCGGCACGCTGTCCCTCGCGCTCGACGGCGCAGAGGTGGCGAGCATCGAGATACCCAAGATCGTGCGGATGCTGGGCTCGACGGGGCTCGACGTGGGACGCGACGCGCTGTCACCCGTGGTCGACGACTACGACGCGCCCTTCCCGTTCACGGGCACAATCGATCGCATCACCTTCGCCATCCGGAGCCGACCCGACGCGGCCGAGATCGAGGCGACCGCCCGCGCGGAGCTCGCCAAGGAGTGACAGGCACTAGCGAGCGGGCTTGGGCTCCCACGTGGGCCGGGCCAGGGCACCGCGGCCGAGGAGCAGCTCCCGACACGGAGGGCACGTCCACCAGCCGGTCTCGAGGCCTTGTGAGAGCGTCTCGTCGCCGGCGAAGTCCTTGCGGCACCGTCCGCACACCCGCGGGGCGGGCGGCCCGTTGAGCTCCTCTGCGATCTGCGATGCGGACACGATGATGCCTCCGAGCTGAGCTCAGAAGAGGCGTCGGGCCGAGCAGGCCGTCCCTTCCAAGGAAGACCCTCACGGTATCGGGGCGAGGCGACGAACCGCCCGTTCGACCTCAGGCGAACAGTGCTGCGCCGGCTCGGATCGCGGTGTACGCGGCCACCGCCACGAGGAGCGCGGCGAACCAGCGGAGGCTGCCCTCAGGGTCGAGGCGGTCGGCGATCTTGCCGCCGCTGAGCACGCCGGCGATGGCCGCCACCGTGAAGGGGAGGGTGACACCCCAGTCGATGCTCGTGGTGGCCAGGCGGGTGGTGAGGGCGACGGCTGAGTTGATGGCGATCACGAGCAGCGACGTGCCGATCGCCTGCGGCATGGGGAGCTTGAGCACGAGGGCCAGCGCGGGGACGATCACGAAGCCGCCGCCGACGCCGAACAGGCCAGTGAGGAACCCCACGGCGGTACCCGCGGACAGCACCACGACTGCCGTCCGGACATCGATCGGTCGCCGGGTGGCGACCGCCGTCGTGCCGGATCGGTCGAGCTCCCGGGTCTCCCCGACCTTGGTGCACGTCGGGCACGCAGTGAGCATGCGCCACGCCGCGATCACGACGAGGCCGCTGAAGGCCAGGAGGAGCACATCAGGGTCGAGTCGACGGTTCAGCAGGGATCCGGCGAGGGAACCCCCGATGCCACACAGGCCGAACACCACTCCTTGGGCCACCCGCACCCGTCCCGCCCGCCAGTGGGCGCCCATCCCGACCAGCGAGGCGGTGCCCACCAGGAAGAGGCTGGTGGCGGTGGCAGCCTTCGGATCCTGACCGGCGGCGTAGACGAGCGCCGGCACAGCGAGGATGGAACCGCCGCCGCCGAGGGCGCCGAGCGACAACCCGATCAGGAAGCCGAGTGGAGACGCGAGCAGGGCGCGCATCAGCGGGGCTGGGGCCCCGGCTCACCGGTCGGCGCGGTGCCAGGCCGTGTGGCGATCCAGGCGCCGTAGCCACCGATGAGGTCGGCGACGGTGTGGAACCCGTGCGCGCGCAACGTCGAGGCCGCCACCGACGACCGGTAGCCACCCGCGCAGTAGACGATCGTGGGACGGCCTCGGTCGAGGTCGTCGATGTGGTCGAGCAGCGATGGCAGGGGCACGTTGCGAGCGCCCGGGATGATGCCCTCGGCGGTCTCGCCCAGGTTGCGGACGTCGACCACCTGCAGGGTCGGATCCTCCGCGAGCCACGTGGCGACGTCAGCCGCGGGGAGACGGCTCGCGGTCGCGGCAAGGTCGGGCCGGTCGGCGAGGACGGCTTCGATGGAGGGCACCTCGCCGACGACGTCGTCGAAGCCGATGCGAGCCAGGCGCACCTTGGCCTCGACGCCGCGGCCCGCCTCACCAAGGAGCACCACCTGCTGGCCCGGGCGCACGACGTCGCCCGCGTACTCGGCGAACCGGCCGTCGAGGCCCACGTTCACCGAGCCCCGCACGTGGCCGGACGCGAACGACTCCGGCGGACGGGTGTCGAGCAGGACGGCGCCAGTGCGTCCCAGGTCGAGCGCCTCGTCGATGGTCAGCGCAGCCGGCGGCTCGTGGTCGTCGAGGAGCTCTCGCTCCCGACGGTTGGCGTTGGCTGCGAACGCGAAGTACAGCGGCGCCACCCCTTGGCCTTCGGTGACCGCCTCGACGAACGCGTCTTCCGACATGGGTGCCAGCGCGTAGTTCGTGGCCCGTTGCTCGCCGATCGTGGACGACGCTGCCGTGGACAGGTTCTTGCCGCAGGCGGAGCCGGCACCGTGGGCGGGGAAGACGCGCGTGGGGTCGGGGAGCGTGAGCAGCTGCTCGTGCAGCGACCGGTGCAGGTCGCGGGCGAGGCTGTCCGCGGTGCGCCCCACCGAGGTGAGCAGGTCGGGTCGGCCGACATCGCCGATGAACAGGGTGTCGCCGGTGAGCACACCCCAAGGGGCCGCGTCGGGGTGCTCGTAGACGACGATCGAGATGCTCTCGGGCGTGTGGCCGGGGGTGTGACGGATCTCGAGGGTCACCTCGCCCAGCGAGAGCCGCTGACCGTGAGCGAGCGGATCGATGGCGAAGTCGGCCTCGGCGGCATCGCCGTAGGAGATCACAGCGCCCGTGGCCGCGGCGAGCTCGAGATGCCCCGAGAGGAAGTCGGCGTGGAAGTGCGTCTCGATGACCCGCTCGATGGTGAGGCCATGGACCTCGGCGTCGGCGAGGTAGTCGGAGGTGTCTCGTTGGGGATCCACGACCACGGCGCGGCCGGTCGTCTCGTCGCCGATCACGTAGCTGTAGAGCGACAGGCAACCGAGCTGGTGCTGGTGAAAGTACACGATGTTCCTCCGTGTGGTCGTCGGGGGGTCAGTGGGAGAAGCTGATGTGCGGAAGGCGGCGATCGAGCCAGGCGGGCACGTACCACGCTCGTTCGCCGAGCATGCCCAAGAGGGACGGCACCAGCATCATGCGGATGACCGTGGCGTCGAGCAGCACGGCGAGGGCCAGGGTGACCCCCAGCTCGGTCGGTGGGATCGGACCCGTCACGCCGAACGCGATGAAGACCACGATCATGATCAGCGCCGCGTTCGTGATGGGGCGCCCGGTGCGGGCGATGCCCTCGCGCACGGCCAGCCGAGCGTCGCCCGTTGCGTCCCGGCGCTCCTTGATGGCTGCAAGCAGGAACAGCTGGTAGTCCATCGACAGGCCGAACAGCAGCGCGAAGAAGAACAGCGGCGCCCATGCATCCACGAAGCCCTGGTGCTCGATGCCGAGAAGCGACGCCCCGTAGCCGTGCTGGAAGACCAGTGTGGCGAAACCGAAGCTGGCGGCAACACCGACCAGGTTCAGGAGGATCGACGAGACGGCGATCACCAGGCTGCGGAACACCACGAGCAGCAGCACGAACGCGACCAGCATGATCGCTCCAACGGCCAGCGGTGCCGCGCCCGTGAGCGCCGCGGTGAGGTCGTGGTTCTGGGCCCCAGGTCCACCGACGGTGGCGTCGGGGACGACGGGCTCCAGGTCGTGGCGGAGGCGGCCGACCAGCGATGAGGTGGCCTGGTCGTCCACGGCAGTGGCGGGGATGACCCGCACGACGGTGCGTCCGGTGGCGGACGGTTCGCTCACGACCCGAGCGTCAACGACCCCTGGCTCGGCGGCTGCCATCTCGACGACCGTGGTGGAACGCCCGGCAGGCGCGGTGATGAACAGGGGTGCAGCGGCCCCAGGGCCGAAGGCATCGACGACCGCTTCGTAGCCGTCGCGGCTCTGCTGGCCCCGGTCGACCACGCGCGCGCCGGGCATGCCCAATCGCATCCCGAACGCGGGGCTGGCCAGGAGCAGCAGGATGCCGAGGCCAGCGGCCAGCGTGACCCCCGGACGCCGCATGGCCGCAGCGGTCCACCGGGCCCACCGCCCCTCCGCGGCACGGTCCAGATCTTCGTGGCCACGGGCCACGAGGACCCGATCGCCGAGGGCGACGAGGATCGCGGGCAGGAGGGTGAGCGATGCGGCCGCGGTGGCCACCACCGAGAGGATCATCCCAAGGGCCATCGAGCGGAAGACCATCACGGGCACGAAGAAGACAGCCGCCAGCGAGAGCACGACCGTGAGGGCAGACAGGAACACCGCCTTGCCGGCGGTGGCGAGGGTGCCGGCCACCGCGTCGAGGGCATCCTTGCCGTCCTCGCGCTCCTCTCGGTAGCGGGAGACGATGAAGAGGCTGTAGTCGATGCCGACGGCGAGGCCGATCATCATCGAGAAGTTCATGGACCACACCGACAACGGCGTGAGCCCCGTACCCAGGTGGAGCGCCGCGAACCCGACCGCGATGCCGGCGATGGCGAGGATCAGGGGGATCCCGGCGGCGATGGCCGACCCGAAGGCGACGAAGAGGAGGATGACGGTTGGCAGCCCGGAGAGCAGCTCGGCGCGGTGGAGCGCCTGCTCGTTCTCGGTGTTGAAGTCGTGCCACACAGCCCATTCGCCCGTGGCGTTCGCAGTCGCGCCCTTGGGTAGGTCGATGCCCGCGATGGTGTCCATCACCGCACCCGCGGCCTCTGGCCGGTCGGTGTCGTGCGGGGCGTCGAGCCCGACCGGCACCAAGGCGGTGCGGCCATCGGGGGAGATGAGGCCGGCGTCGGGGGGTGCTTTGAGCGGATCGACCACCGTGGTGGTGCGGCGGCTCCCCTGAAGGCCAGCGACGAGCGCGTGGAGGCCCGCAGGGTCCCGGACGATCGGAGCAGCCTGGTGGTAGGCCACGATTGCTGCCTCCGCGCCGAGCTGGGGGAAGTCGCGCCGGATCTCGTCGCGCACCTGCTGCGCGGAGGAGCCCTGGGCCTCCCATCCGGCTCCTGAGAGGGCTGACGTGACGGTGATGGCGAGCGGTGCGGCCACCAGCACGATGAGCACCCACATGGTGAGCACCCGTCGCGGTCGGCGGCCGGCGGCCCGGCCGAGGCGGGCGAGGATGCCATCACCCTGCGGGTGATCCGATGATGACTGGGTGCGGGGATCCTCGATGAGGGTCACAGAGTCGCTCGTTTCAGGTCGGGGCGCGGATGAGACTGGGGTCGCGGTGACACGGACGCGGCAGTTGCCGGTTGTGCGGGCTGCGTCAGGCCAGCTTGGTGAACATCTTCTGGACGTCGGCCAACTCGTAGCCCTCGGCCGCCGAGCGCTCGGGGTCCTCGAGGCACCAGGTCAGCCCGGCGGCGACGAGCACGAACCCCGTCTGCTCCAGTGCCTTGTTGGCGGCCGAGAGCTGGGTGACGATGTCTCGACAGTCGCGGTGGTCCGCGAGCATCTGCTGGATCCCGCGCACCTGGCCCTCCACTCGGCGCAGGCGGCGAATCAGGTCGTCGACGGTGTCCTCAGGGAGCTCCATGGCTCCACGCTATATACCCCTGGGGGTATATGCAACACCCGAAGGGCCCCTTGGCTCGGGACCTTTCGGATCTACCCCCCGGGGTATGGATGCCCTTGGCTAGAGGTATGACACATCGAGTTGTGATCCTCGGCGGCGGAACCGGCGGAACCCTCACTGCGAACCGGCTGCGCCGTCGATTCAGCACCGACGCCGTCGCCATCACCGTGGTGGACCAGGACGATCGCCACGTGTACCAGCCTGGGCTGCTCTTCGTTCCCTTCGGCCTGGCCCACTCTGAGGACATCGTTCGGCCGCGGCACCGTCAGCTGCACGATGACATCGAGTTCCGCCAGACGGCGATCGATCGGGTGGAGATCGTGGACAACGAGGTCCACCTCGCCGATGGCGCCGTCGTGCCCTATGACGTGCTCGTCATCGCCACGGGCGCGGTCCTCGTGCCCGAGGAGACTGAGGGCATGACGGGGCCGGGGTGGATGGAGAAGGTCTTCACCTTCTACACACCCGAGGGCGCTGGTGCCCTCGAAGCCGCGCTGGCCACCTTCGACGCGGGGCGGGTCGTCGTCAACGTCGTCGACATGCCGATCAAGTGCCCCGTCGCGCCGCTCGAGTTCTGCTTCCTGGCCGACTGGTACTTCCACGAACGCGGCATCCGCGACCGCGTGCAGCTCACCTACGTGACGCCCCTCGACGGCGCGTTCACCAAGCCAGTCGCGTCGAAGCAGCTCGGGGCGATGCTGGCCGACAAAGGCATCGAGCTCATCACCGAGTTCAACACCGGCGAGGTCGACGGGGCCGGGGGTCGGCTCGTGTCCTACGACGAGCGCGAGGTGGCCTTCGATCTCGCCGTGGTGATCCCGCTGCACGGCGGCGCCCCCTACGTGGGTCGGTCGGCCGGTCTCGGTGACGACCTCAACTTCGTTCCCACCGACGAACACACGCTGCAGTCGAAGGTGGCCCCCAACGTGTTCGTGATCGGTGACGCCGCCAACGTGCCTGCCTCCAAGGCTGGCTCGGTGACGCACTTCGAAGGCGAGACGCTGGTGGAGAACGTCAGTCGGTTCCTCGAGGGCGAACCGCTCGAGGCCGGCTTCGACGGCCACGCGAACTGCTTCATCGAGACCGGCTTCCACAAGGCGCTGCTCATCGACTTCAACTACGACACCGAGCCCCTGCCCGGCCACTACCCGACCGGCGTGGGACTCCCACTGCTGAAGGAGTCGCGCCTGAACCACCTCGGGAAGCTGCTCTTTCAGCCCTTCTACTGGCACGGGCTCCTGCCCGGCCGTGAGATCCCCGGCATCGGGTCGGCCATGCCGACCGCCGGCAAGCAACCCATCCAGAGGGAGGACTGACGATGTCGACAACGACGATCGCCGCCACCGAGGTCGAGCTGAACGACGAGGGCTTCTTCGTCCATCCCGAGCAGTGGACCGAGGACATGGCGCCTGAGCTGGCCCGTCGAGATGGCATCGACGAGCTCACCGAGCCCCACTGGACCGTGCTGCGGTTCATGCGGGCCGAGTACTTCGACAAGGGCACCGGGCCGACGGTCCGCGTGCTCGGCAAGACCTCCGGCGTGTCGATCAAGGAGCTCTACCAGCTCTTCCCCAACGGCCCGGCCAAGGTCGCCGCCCGCATCGCCGGCATCCCCAAGCCTCGCGGCTGGCATCTGAACAGGAGCGAACCATGGCTGAACGCATCACACCCGACCCGATCACGAAGGTCTCGATCGTCATCTCGAAGGGGTCCCTCGACGGGGTCTACCCAGGGCTGATCATGGCCAACGGCGCCCGCGCCGAGGGCATCGAGGCCAACCTGTTCTTCACCTTCTTCGGCCTCGACGCCATCCACAAGGCGCGCCACGAGCACATCAAGATGGCCACCGTGGGCAACCCGGGTCTGCACGTGCCCACGATGCTCGGCGGCATCCCCGGCGTGTCGTCGATGATGACGCAGTAACATGAACCACAAGATGGAGAAGCTCGACATCCCCTCCATCCCGGAGTTCGTCGAGATGATCGCGGACACCGGCGCCGGCATGTACGCGTGCAAGGCGTCGGTCGATCTGTTCGGCCTCGAGAAGAACGACTTCATCGAGCAGGTGCAGGACATCATCACCGTGGGCGAGTTCTACGAGAAGGCCGCCGGGGGTCAGATCATCTTCACGTAGCGACCGACGGGACAGACTGCGGATCCTTGATGTTCGCAGCGCCCGGGAGGCACGGCACACATGTCCACGGCTCGAGCGGTTGTGGTGACCGGTTCTGCATCTGGGATGGGTGCCGCGACAGCGGCCCGCCTCGAGGCAGACGGACGGCGAGTGATCGGTGTCGACCTGCATGACGCCGAGGTGACGGCCGACCTCAGCACGAGCGCTGGCCGTCGCCATGCCATCGACGCCATCGGCGACCTTGCCGGTGGTTCCCTCGATGGTGTCGTCACCTGGGCGGGCGTGGCCGGCCTCACCGGTTTGGCGGGGAGCCTCCTGGCCTCGGTGAACTACTTCGGCACGGTGGCGCTGCTCGACGGGCTCCGGCCCCTGCTCGCCGTGGGCGACCGGCCCGCCGCGGTTGCCATCAGCTCCAACTCCACGACCTGCCAGCCCGGTGTGCCGATGGACGTGGTCGAGCACTGCCTGTCCGATGACGAGGTGGCGGCGAGGGCGGCCGCCGATGCCGCGGGCGCCCTGGCGACCTACCCGGCGACGAAGCTGGCCGTGGCCCGCTGGGTGCGCCGCAAGGCCCCGACGCAGGAGTGGGCTGGCTCGGGCATCACCTTGAACGTCGTTGCCCCCGGTGCCATCGAGACGCCGATGCTCCAGGCCACGCGCGACGACGCCACGATCGGGCCGTTCATCGATTCCTTCCCGGTGCCGGTGGGCCGCAAGGGCACCGCGGACGAGCTGGCCGCCTTCGTGCAGTTCTTGCTCGGTCCGGACGCCCGCTTCTTCTGTGGTTCCGTGCTGTTCGTCGATGGCGGCACCGACGCGCTCTTGCGGGCCGATGACATGCCGATTCCGATGCGGTGACGCCGTCGTCCTTGTGGCGACCGGCGCCCGGTTCAGCTGATCGCGCAGCAGCAGCAAGACCGCATCATCCGGACAAACCAAGTCATGGCCGGTCGGCGTCAGCGGTGCTGCAGTACCGTGCGGGTGTCCGAGCCACGTGACGCGATCGTCTGCCCCCGTGCGACCGATCGATCGACAACCGGAGGTCTCCCATGCGCCATACCCTGCGCCCCTGGCTGCCGCGAGCCGCGCTCGTATCAGCGTCGCTGTTCCTTGGCGCGTGCCTGCCCATCACCCTCCCCGGTACCAGCACCACGCCTCCCTGTCCGGAGGGCACCTTCCACATCACCGACCAGGTACTGAGCGGGCTGGTGCCCACCTCCCTGGGCAACGTGCAGCTCACCCTCGTGCCAGGAGGGAACCTGGCGCTCTCGGTCACGGCGAGCTCGTGGAGCCTCGCCGGGTCGCAGAGCCTCACCGTGAGCGGCATCACGCCATGGGGGCCCGTGTCGGGCACGGCCTCGGTCACCGTCAACGCGAGCGGGTCGTGGACAAAGACGTCGTCCACGCAGCTGAACTTCACCGTCGGGAGCGTGTCCGGTTCGGGCACGTTCACCGGCACTGTGAGCGGGGCCTCGGTCTCGCGGACCGCTTCGCTCGCGGACCTCGGCCTCGACCGCGTCTACGGGCTGTCAGGCTCGGCGACGTACGGGTGCGGATCCGCGCCGAGCCTCACGCTCACCTTCACCTCAGCGCGCCTCGAGCTCCATCGAGACTGACGGTCGCGGCGCCGGGTTGCGCCGTCTACGGCAGGATCGGCCCGAAGGGGGCGACCGGCCCCCGCGGCACGGTCGGGACCTCGGCGACCGACGGCGCGAGGATCCGGTAAGCAAACAGCCCGCTGGCCGGCGAGAGCGGTGATGCCCCGAGGAATCGGTCGGCGGCGCTTGCACCAAAGGCCTTGAACTCCAGATCGCTGGTCCGCGTGCCCGTGCCGAGGTAGATGGTGTCTCCCACGACGGTGGGCGACGACGACGACGCGCCGGCGACTGGCATCACCGAGAGCAGTGCGCCCGTGTCGGCGTGGATGGCGAGCAGGTCGGCCGAGAAGGTCGACGGCACGAGCACGACGCCGTTGGAATACGTCGGTGCCCCGTAGCTCTGTCGTGACAAGGGAGATCGCCAGAGGATGTCGCCGGTGGCGGCATCGATGGCGGTGAGTGACAGCATGCGGAACGGGTCCTCGGCGAGCGTGGTGTCGGCCCAGCTCTGGGGGTGACCCTCGTCGAGCGGCTCGTAGATCGGGGTGGAGAGCGCCGTTGTGGCGAACACGGCGGGCTTGCCGCTCACCAGGCCAACCGCAGGGGTGCCGATGATGCCGCCCACGGCGAAGCCGTCGGTCACATGCCCTGACTCGCCGACATGGGCGGTCCACCTCGGTGCGCCGCTTGTCTCCTCGAACGCATAGTACCTGCCGTCCTTGCTGCCGAACCCGACGACGCCGTCGGGCAGAAGGTTGGGGGAGGCGCCGAAGTCGTCGTCCCAGTCCTCGTTGGCGCGGGGCGTGTCGTGGCGCCACACGAGCGCGCCCGTCTGGAGGTTCACGGCCCACGTGTCCTCACCGACCTCGATGCCATCGGATCCGCACGACCCGGTTCCGAAGAACACGAGCTTGCGGTCGACGTCGACAGCGGGGGAGCCCCACACGCTGGCGCAACCGAAGCCGGTGCCCGAGCCCTCGGTCAGCAGGTTCGCGCCGTGATAGGTGGCGCCGTCGGCATCGCCGACTCCGTCGCCTTCGGGATCGAACTTCCAGTCAGGACTGAGGGTCCAGCGGTCGCCGACGTGGCGCAAGGTCGACGAGACGACCCCGGTACGGCCGACGTTGCGATCGTTGTGGACGTCGAGACCCACGACGATCTGCAGGGACCCATCGTCGTGGTGGATGACGGCGGGGGAGGACTCGATCTCCACCTGACCACTGTCGGTCCCGGCGCACCGGGCGACGCCGATGGCGCGGGGGTCGAGGCACAGCGTGGTGAGCTCCTCGCCAGCGGCGTTCGTCGTGTCGGCGGCGAGGACGTAGATCGTGGCGCCGCCGCCGAAGATCACGACCTTGGTTTCATCAACGGTGGCGACCGCTGCGCTCGAGACGATTCGGCCGAATGCCACGGAGTTCGTGTCGCCGATCTGGAACGTCCAGGCCGGCGCGGCCACGCCGACTTGGTCGACCGGGATGGCGTGGAACGCCCCCGTCCAGTCACCGGCGTAGGCCACTCCGTCGACGATGGTCGGGGACGCGGTGAGCGAGTCGGTCGTGGGCAGGCCCCAGCGGGGGGTGATCGACGGCGCCGTCAGCGGTGAGAGCGTGGTGCACCCGGTGTTGGCCGCGAAGCTGTGCCCGAGGTCGTGGCCGTACATCGGCCAGTCGCATTCGAGCTCACCCTCTGCGTGAGCAGTCGGGAGCAGCGAGCCGGCGCCCAGAAGGGCGAGAGCAGCGGCAACGGTCACGATGGCTCGGCGCACGACATACCCCAGTCAGATCGGCAGGAAGAAACGTGATGTCTGCCCTGGCAGGGACGCCCGCCTCGGGCGCCCCTGCCAGGAGCACTCAACGTGCACCTACGGGTTCAGCTCGCCCTCGCAGCCGCCGTGACGAGCGTCGATCGTCTCGCCGGTGGGCTGGCTCACGATGACGCCGCAGGTGCCGGCGTAGGCGCCGGGGATCGGGTACGGGGTGCCTCCGAGGGGCGAGCCCTCAGGGTTCGGGTCCTCGTAGACCGACACGCCGGGCTGGTTGTAGACGGTGCCGACCTTGTTGTTCCAGTCGTAGATGTTCTCCTTGTCGCCGTCGGTCGTGGGGTCATCGCACTCGTCGCGACTCGTGTTCGGATCGGTGTTGTTCTGGTCTGGTCCCGAGCAGGTCGCCGGGTCCCACGTGACGCCGCTGTAGTCGGCCGAGTCGCGATGGTTGTTCTCATCCCCGCCCTGGTACGCCACGGTCTGCGTGGTCGTCGCCGCGAAGCAGATGCCGTCAGCGCAGGCCCCGGTGGAAAACGACACGAACGGGAAGGGATGAGTGAACAGGTAGGCCATGTCGCCGCCTTGCACTGCCGTCATCCAGGCCTCGATCGAGTCGGGATCGAAGGCGACCAGCTGGATGCCGCCGCCATCGCTCGGTCCGTGACCCATGCCCGACGCACCGTCGTGCTCGCCGCCGCTCAGGTTGTCGTCGGCGCCGAAGTAGATCCGCCCGCCCTGGGTGGGATCGACGCCCTCACCCAAGTCGCCGTCGGTCTGGTAGTGGTGGAGGAAGGTGCCGTCCGCCGTGTGGAGCGTGCCGGCCCGGACGAGCTCATGGTCGCCGTTCTCCACGAAGATGGTCATGTTCTGACACCGCTCGGTGTTGTCGTGCGGCACGTCCTCTTGCTCGGTGTCGTTGTGCCACTCGTCGCAGCGTTGGTCTGCGGGGTTGTACACCCCGTCGCTCTGGGCGAGTGCGACACCCGCGGTTCCGACCATGGTGACGCCGGCCAGGATGGCCATGGCGAGCTTGCGGCTCCGTTGCATGAGCGGGGTTCCCCTTCGAAGGTCTTCTGACGCGTGCGTCAGGTTTGTGTTGCCAAGGGGTTCGCCTCGGCAATGACCGATTCCTCCTTCTTGAACCGCAATCCACCCATTTGTGCATCCAGGCGTGCTCACGATGCTGTCGGCGCGGGTCCAGGCACGCGGAATGCCGGTCCGAGGGAGCCGCGGTGGCTTAGCCTGGCGCCGACACGGGGGTAGCGGACGTGGCCGATGAGGGGGACTGCACCGCGGTGCGGCTCAGAGGGGTGACCAAGCGCTTCGATGACGTGCTCGCCGTCGACGACATCCACCTCGAGGTCGGTGCCGGGGAGTTCTTCGCCATGCTCGGGCCGTCGGGCTCCGGCAAGACCACCACGCTCCGGCTGATCGCCGGGTTCGAGCTCCCCACGGCCGGCACGATCGAGCTGGGCGGCCGGGACATCAGCAACGACCCGCCGTTCGACCGCGACGTGAACACGGTGTTCCAGGACTACGCGCTCTTCCCGCACATGCACGTGGCCGGCAACGTCGAGTACGGCCTGAAGGTCAAGAAGGTGCCCAGGCCGGAGCGGGCCCGCCGGGTCGAGGAGGCACTGGCGACGGTGCGCCTCGAGGGCTACGGAGGGCGCAAGCCGTCGCAGCTGTCGGGTGGCCAGCGTCAGCGCGTCGCGCTGGCGCGCGCGCTGGTCAACCGCCCGAGCGTGCTGCTCCTCGACGAGCCGCTCGGGGCCCTCGACCGCAAGCTCAGGGAGGAGATGCAGGTCGAGCTCAAGCAGATCCAGCAACGGGTGGGCATCACCTTCATCTTCGTCACCCACGACCAGGGCGAGGCGCTGTCGATGAGCGATCGCGTGGCGGTGTTCCACGACGGTCGCATCGAGCAGGTGGGCACGCCTCGGGAGATCTATGAGCAGCCAGCCAACGAGTTCGTGGCCGGGTTCGTGGGCACCGCCAACCTCCACAAGGATGGGGAGCGGCTCGTGAGCGTGCGACCAGAGCGAATCCGGATCGGCGCTCCCTCTGGTGACGACCTCAGCGCCACAGGCGTGATCGAGGACGTCCAGTACCTCGGGGCCATGACCCGCTACCGGGTGCGCACGACGGATGCGGCCGGTCTCATCGTCGAGGTTCCGAACACCGACACCTCGCCGCGGCTCACGGCAGGTGACGCCGTCGAGCTCTCATGGCGGCGCGATGACCGCCAGAGCGTGGGATCGGCCCAGGAGTAGGGCAAGACAACGAACACAACAACAGGGGGAACCATGTACAAGCGACACCGGATGGGCGCAGTGGCTCTGGCGCTGGTCCTCGCCGCGAGCGCGTGCGGCAGCGACAGCAAGGGTGCCAGCGGCACGACCACCACGGGCGCGCCCGTGCAGAAGGCGATCGGCAAGGGCGAGGGTGCGGTTTCGATCCTTGCGTGGCCGTACTACGCGGAGGACGGCACCCAAGACCCCAACTACGACTGGGTCTCGAAGTTCGAGACCGACACCGGCTGCACGGCGAGCGTGAAGTACTTCGCCACCTCCGATGAGGCCTTCAACCTGTTCGGCACCGGGAGCTACGACGTCGTGTCGGCCTCGGGTGACTCCTCGATGCGCAGCGTCGCCTCCGGCGATGCCACCGCCATCAACACCGACCTGCTCACCAGCTACGCCGATCTGGCGCCGTTCCTCAAAGAGCAGGCCTGGAACTCCATCGACGGCACCGTCTACGGCGTCCCGCACGGCTGGGGCGCCAACGTGCTGCAGTACAACACGGACGTCGTCAAGCCGGCGCCGGACAGCTGGGGCGCCGTGTTCGACCCCAAGTCGCCGTATGCGGGCAAGATCGCGGCCTACGACTCGCCCACCTACATCGCCGACGCCGCCGTGTACCTCATGTCGACGCAACCCGACCTCAAGATCACGAACCCGTATGCCCTCGACGACAAGCAGTTCAGGGCGGCGGTCGCCCTCCTCAAGGAGCAGAAGGGCCTGTTGTCGGAGTACTGGAGCGACTACGTCGCCTACGAGGACAACTACCGGGCGGGAAGCACGGTGATGGGCACCAGCTGGCAGGTCGTCGTGAACACGCTGCAGGGCGAGAAGCCGCCGGTGCCGGTCGCATCCGTGCTGCCCAAGGAGGGCTCCACAGCCTGGTCGGACAACTGGATGATCCAGAGCAAGGCCAAGCACCCGAACTGTGCCTACAAGTGGATCAACTACATCACCTCGCCCGAGGTGCAGGCGGAGGTGGCCACGACCTTCGGTGAGGCGCCCGCCAACCTGAAGGCCTGCACGACCATCGCCGACCACTGCAAGCAGTACCACGCCGACGATGCCGCCTACTACGACCAGCTGTACTACTGGACCACACCCACCAAGGCGTGCCTCGACGGCCGCACGAACGTGGAGTGCAAGGACTACAGCGAATGGGTGGCGGCCTGGACCGAGATCAAGGGCTGAGCATCACAGCCCGTCGGCGAGCGGCGCGCTTCGTCAGCAGCCACCGAGGTCTCCGCCTCGGTGGCCTGCTGGCGGGGCCGTTGCTCTGGCTGATCGTGGCCTACATCGGCGCGCTCGTGGCTCTGCTCGTCACCTCGCTGTTCCACAACGAGACGTTCGGGATCTCGACTCGGATGGTCACCGATCCGGCCCTCGACAACTACCGCTCCATCCTCCACACCCCCGTGTATCGGGACGTCGCCCAGCGCACGATCGGTGCGGCCGTCGCCGTGACCGCGATCGACCTCGCCATCGCGCTGCCGGTCGCGTTCTTCATGGCCAAGGTCGCGTCCTCGCGCTCGCGCCGACGTCTCGTCATCGCTGTCACCATGCCCCTGTGGGCCGGCTACCTCGTGAAGGGCTACGCCTGGCGGGCGATGCTCAACCCAGAGAGCGGGTTCATCCGGGAGGTGCTCGGATCGACCCCCGGCTACGGGGTCTGGGGGAGCATCGTCACCCTCTCCTACCTCTGGCTCCCGTACATGGTGATCCCGATCTACGCCGGGCTCGACCGTCTCCCCAACTCCCTCCTCGAGGCGTCGACCGACCTCGGTGGCACGGCCGGCCGCACGTTCCGCTCGGTGGTGCTCCCGCTCCTGGTGCCATCGATCGTCGCGGGGTCGATCTTCACGTTCTCGCTCACACTCGGCGACTTCTACGTGAACCGGATCTTCGGCGGCACCACGCAGTTCATCGGCAACAACATCTACAGCAACTTCGGTGTGAACCTGCCGCTGGCCGCGGCCTACGCAACGGTGCCCGTGCTGATCATGGCGGGATACCTCCTCGCCGCCCGTGCCGCCGGGGCACTGGAGGAGCTCTGATGTACCTCTCTCGCAGGGCCCGGACGGCGTTGCGCCTCTTCACTGCCTTCGTGGTCGTCGTCCTGTACTTCCCCTTGCTCTACGTCATGCGCCTCAGCGTGGCGACGTCGCGCGGGTTCACCTGGCCCCCGAGCGGTCTCACCCTCGCGCACTGGCATGCCGCCAGCCACGCCGGAGGCCCGCGCACGGCGCTGCTGCACTCGCTGACGATCGCCTCATGGGCGACGCTCGTAGCGCTCATCCTCGGCTCGCTGGCCGCCGCCGCCCTCACGCGCTTTCGATTCTTCGGTCGTGATGTCATCAGCCTGATGCTGGTGCTGCCTCTGGCGCTGCCCGGCATCGTCACGGGCATCGCGTTCAGCTCTGGGTTCGCCCGGCTGGGCGTCGACCTCTCACGGGCCACGCTCGTCACCGCGCATGCGACGTTCTGCATCGTGATCGTGTTCAACAACGTGTCGGCCCGCATGCGGCAGCTCTCGCCCAGCCTGGAAGAGGCCTCGGCCGACCTCGGCGCCGATCAGCTCCAGACGTTTCGCTACGTCCGCCTGCCGCTCCTCGCCAGCGCCCTGCTCGCGGGCGGCCTCCTCGCGTTCGCGCTCAGCTTCGACGAGATCATCGTCACGACGTTCACCGCCCAGGCCGGGTTCCAGACCCTTCCGCTGTGGATCTTCCAAAACATGTTCCGTGACACGAGCCTGCCGCTCGTCAACGTGACCGCCACGTTCGTCGTGCTCGCGATGATCCTTCCCGTCTACCTCGCCCAACGGCTCTCCGACGTCGCGTCCGGCGGTCGTACCTGAGTTGCGCTGATCGGCCCCGGTAGCGTCCCCGCCATGACGGAGGAGCTGTATGACCTCTCGGCTCGCTACGCCGCCGGTGCCGATCGTCGGGACGCGGCGCTGTTCGTGAGCGCCTTCCTCCCGGAGGGTCGATTGCGACGCTACGAGCCGGGCGAGGCGTCGGAGCCGGCCAGCGATCGATCGGGCCACGAGGCGCTCGCGGCGGTGCCGGGTCTGCTGGCGCGGTACGACCGAACGTTCCACCACCTCGGCCAGGCCCGCTATGCGGTCGATGGCGACGACGCAACCGGCGAGGTCTACTGCCTCGCCCACCACGTCACGGCGGGCGATCCCGCCGAGGTCCACGTGATACACATCCGCTACGCCGACCGCTACCGCCGCGTCGAGGGCCGGTGGGGGATCGCCGACCGGCGAGTGCTGGTCGACTGGTCGGAGCGCCGCCCGTTGAGCGATCCCACGTGATCGGCGGAGCTCGGCGAGCGACCCTCACGCTCGGACTGCCAACGTTCGGCACGATCCAGGGCGGTGACTGGCGCCGTCTCCTCGATCTCGCCTGCATCGCGGAGGACGCGGGCATCGACCGGGTGGTCGTCACCGACCATGTCGTGAACGGTCCGCACGTCGACGAGTACCCATGGGGCCGCTTCCCGATCGGTCCCGAGGGCGACTGGCTCGAGCCGCTCACGGTGCTGACCGCACTTGCCGCCGTCACCGATCGGGTGCGCCTGTCGACCGGGATCCTGATCGCACCGCTGCGACCCGCCGCGCTCCTGGCCAAGATGGTGGCCACCCTCGACGTGCTCTCCAGTGGTCGAGTCGACCTCGGCGTCGGCACGGGATGGCAGCCGGCCGAGTTCGCGGCGCTCGGCGTCGACCACGCGGCCCGCGGCCGGATCCTGACGGACACGATCGGTGCCTGCCGCGCTCTTTGGCAGGACCTCCCCGCCACCTTCAGCTCCTCGACGGTCTCGTTCGCCGACACGTTCTGCGCGCCGCGACCCGTGCAGGAGCGCGTGCCGGTGTGGTTCTCGGGCACGCTCACCGAGCGCAACCTGCGGCGGATCGTCGACCTGGGCGATGGGTGGATCCCGATCATGGGGTCGACCGTCGACGACATCCGGGCCGGTGCGCGGCGGCTGCAGGAGGCGTTCGCCCACGCCGGACGCTCCACCGATTCGCTGCACGTGCAAGGCGCGCTCGGCCCCGTGCGCGATGACCGCGGTCGCCTGGATCTGCCGCCAACGGTGGCGCGGGGTTCGGCCCTGATCGACGCTGGCGCCACCGACCTCAGCGTGCACCTGAAGGCGATCGATCCAGATCTCGAAGATCCAGCGGCCGCGTGCGCCTCGCTCGTCGACGCGTTCGCCGCTGCCCCCTGAGCCGCGCCACCGAGCGGCGGCCGCCCCTCAGTGGTCAGATGGGGGCGATCGCCAGCGCAATCCGTCCGGTGAGCACGTTGTCGTCGGTCTGCCAATCGTGACTGGTCGCCACCGCGTCGAGGACGCGATCGGTCAGGGGGTCGAGCGTGAACCCGGCCTCGGGGTCGAGGTGGGCGCGGCCTCTGATCGTGAGCAGCGCGCTGCCGAGCTCGAAGGTGACCGTGATGGGACCTCCGTCGCTGGCCTGGATCAGCGTGGCCACGAGCTCGTCAGCCGCCACCCTGACGCCTTCGACCGCGTCGATGCCGAGCGTGGTCAGCGAGGCGACCCCGCTGGCCACGAGGCGCACCACCCGCAGCAGCTCAGGGTCGGGGGGCATCACGAGGTCGAAGCTCGTGAGGATCTCGGTCTGGGTGAGGGGTTGAATGGTCATCGTGATGGTGCGGAGGGTTCAGCGGGCAGCGGGAGCACCAGAAAGAAATCGGCCTGTTCGTCGAGGCGGGTCATCGACAGCACCCTGGCGACCACCGCGGAGCGGGGCCCGATCTGCAGGGCGGCGCCCCGCTGGGCCAGCTGTCGGCCGGCGACGACGAGCGTTCGCAGGGCCGACGAGTCGATGAAGGTCACCCCTGAGAGATCAAGGGTGACGGCGTCGGCGCCGTTGCTCGCCGCCTCCGTGACGCTGACGGACAGCGCTGGTGCGCTGGCGAGGTCGAGCTCACCACGCAGGTGGATGACGGGGCCCGCATCCGTGTGCTCCACCCGCAGGTCGAGGTCCTCTGGTGTCGGTGACGACATGGATGGTCTCCCGGAGGGTTCAGCCGGACCTCGTGGCGCGTGACGCGCCCGTGAGGCTACCCGGAGTTGTGTTGGGCTAAACGACCTCATGGCTCCTCGTCGGGGTCGACGGTGTCCTGTAGCTGGTCACCGAGTCGGGCCAGCGTGGAGCGCAGGATCCGCGACACGTGCACCTGGCTCACGCCGATCTCCTCGGCGATCTCGGCCTGGGTGAGCCCAAGGTAGAAGCGCAGGTAGACCACGCGCCGGTCCCGTTGCGGGAGGTCGTTGAGGGCCAGCTGCACGTCGACGCGCTGCGATGTCGCATCGAGCTCGGCGTCGTCGACGCCCGGCACCGCGACCTCATCGGTCTCGGACCCGACCGGCCCTGCATCCAGGCTCGCGGCGCGGTAGCTGGCCCCGGCCTCCATCGCCTCGAGCACCTCTTCCACGGTCGTCTCGAGCGCGTCGGCCAGCTCCGTGACGCTCGGAGGGTGGCCCAGCTCGTGGGTCAAGAGCTCACTCGCCGTGCGCAGCTCGAGGTGCAGGTCCTTCAAGCGGCGGCTGACACGCATCGACCAGGTTCGGTCGCGGAAGTGGCGACGCAGCTCACCGACGATGGTCGGCATGGCGAAGGTGGCGAACCGGAGGTTGAGCTCCGGGTCGAAGCGATCGACAGCCTTTACGAGCGCGAGGCTGGCCACCTGCAGCAGATCGTCGGCCGACTCGCCTCGGCCGCCGAAGCGCCGAGCCCCGTGGCGCGCGATCCAAAGGTAGTCCTCGATCAGCCGGTCGCGCAGCGCGGGGTCGTCAGTAGCGCGCAGGGCCCGGAAGCGTTCCTGTTCGATCTCGCGGTCGTCGGCCATGGCTGCTTCGGTCGGCAGTGAGACGGAGCAGGCAACTGCTCGGATCGCCAGCGTACCCACTGGCTCGAGATCCAAACCTACGTTGAGTCGCTCGGCTGGCCGCGCCCTACGCTCACACGATGCCCTCCTGGACTGCCCGCGACATCCCTGACCTCACCGGCCGCACGATCGTTGTCACGGGCGCCAACAGCGGCCTCGGACTGCGGTCGTCAGAGGCCCTGGCCGCCAAGGGCGCCCAGGTGCTTATGGCGTGCCGGAACGCCTCGCGGGCCGCAGCCGCGCTGGAGAGGGTGAAGGCCCTCGCCACGGGGCCCGTCCCCGAAGTCGTGGCCCTCGATCTGTCGTCGCTCGCCTCGGTGCGCGAGTGCGCCGCGGAGCTGGCCGAGCGCTTCACCCACATCGACGTGCTCCTCAACAACGCCGGGATCATGGCCGTGCCCAAGGCCGTGACCGTCGATGGGTTCGAGAGCCAGATCGGCACCAACCACCTCGGTCACTTCGCCTTCACCGGCCTGCTGCTCCCGACCCTTCTCGCCGCGCCGGAGCCGCGCGTGGTGACCGTGTCGTCGAATGCCCACAAGTTCGGCCGAATGCACCTCGATGACCTCGGCTTCGAACGCACCCACTACTCGCGCTGGCGCGCCTACGGGCAGTCGAAGCTGGCCAACCTGCTCTTCACGAGCGAGCTGCAGCGACGGGCGGTGGCCGCCCACACGGCGCTGACCGCCGCCGCGGCACACCCGGGCTACGCGGCCACGAACCTCACGTCGGGGCCGGCCGTCGGCGCCGCCATCCTCAAGCCCTTCCTCGCGCTGGGCGACAAGATCGCCGGCCAACCCGACCACATGGGCGCGCTGCCGCAGCTCTACGCGGCGACGATGCCCGACGTGATGGCCGACGACTACTGGGGGCCCGACTCGTTCCGAGAGCAGCGCGGCCACCCCACTCGGGTCGGTCGGACCAAGCAGGCCCAGGACACCGAGGCCGCCCGGACCCTGTGGGAGCGCAGCGAGGAGCTCACGGGCGTCACCTACCCCTGGCCCTGACCCAACCCCCCAACGGCTTCTGTGTGCGGGCAACCACGCAGTGCGTGGTTGCCCGCACACAGAACCGAGTGAGGGGCCCTAGCCTCCGGGCATGTCGCTGCCCACCCCTGCCCCTGACCGCACCTGCCTCGTCACCGGGGCGTCCTCCGGCATCGGCGTGGAGCTGGCCCGGCTCCTCGCCGCCCGAGGCCACGGGGTCACCCTGGTGGCCCGACGGGAGGACCGGCTCAAGGTCCTCGCCGACGAGCTGGCCACCACCTACGGCGTGCGGGCCGAGGTCATCTCGGCCGACCTCACCGACGAAGGAGCGCGCACCGCGATCGTCGACACGGTGGCCCAGCGTGGCCTCACCGTCGATGTGCTGGTGAACAACGCCGGACTGTCCACCACGGGTCCGGTCGCCACCAGCGACATCGCCGCCGAGCTGCGGATGATCCGCACTGACGTGGAGGCCGTGGTGCACCTGTGCAGCGCCTTCGTGCCGGGGATGGTCGAGCGCGGTCGAGGTGCCGTGCTGAACGTGGCATCGATGGCCGCGTTCCAGCCCCTGCCGGGCCAAGCGGGGTACGCGGGGTCGAAGTCGTTCGTGCTGTCCTACACGCGGGCCATGGCTCAGGAGCTGCGCGGCAAGGGTGTGGTGGCCACCGCGCTGTGCCCTGGGCCCGTCGAGACCGAGTTCGCGGAGGCGGCGGGGTTCGGCGAGCTGGAGGCGGGCGACTCGCTCCCCAAGATCATGTGGGTCTCTGCCCACGACGTCGCCAAGGCGGGCATCGAGGGCATGGAGCGCGGACGTGATGTGGTCATCCCCGGCCGCGCCAACCGACTGATGGCGGGCGCGGCCCACCTCATCCCGCACCGGCTGCTGCTCCCGGTCCTCGCCAAGCAGCACCCCTCCCTCAAGTGACACGGCTTCTGTGTGCCCGCAGCCACGACCCCCGTGGTTCGGTGCGCACAGAAGGCGGGTCGGCTGGGGTGTCCCTCACGTGATGGCGAAGCCCCGGTAGCCGTCGGCCACGATGTCTTCGCACTGCTCCACGTAGGTAGGGAAGCCCGGCAACGGCATGAACACCCGTGTCTTGCCGGCCACGTTGGCGCCGAGGTACCAGGAGTTGCAGGTGGGGAACAGGGTGAACCCGGCCACGGTGTTCACGTAGTCGACCCACTGGTCCTGGGCCTCGGCCGTGGCCTCGATGGTGGTGTGGTCGCTGGCGCGCAGGTCCTCGATGCAATCGCCGATCCACTCCACGTGCTGCTGGATCGACTCCATCATGTTCGTCAGCACCGACGGGCTTCCCGGCGCCGTGATGGCGAACAGGTTCGGGAACCCGGCCACGGCGAGACCGAGGTAGGTGCGCGGACCGGCGGCCCAGGCGTCGGCCAGGGCGAGGCCATCGCGCCCTCGGATGTCGATGCGTGCCAGCGCGCCCGTCATGGCGTCGAACCCCGTTGCGTAGACGATCACGTCGAGCGTGTGGTCGGCGGTGGTGGTGCGGATGCCCGTTGGGGTGATGGCGTCGATCGGGGAGTCGCGAAGGTCCACGAGCGTCACGTTGGGACGGTTGAAGGTGGCCCAGTACCCGGTGTCCACGCAGAGGCGCTTGCACCCAACGACCTGGTCGGGAGCGAGCTTGGCCGCGACCTCCGGATCGTCCACCACCTCCCGCAGCTTTTCGAGGACGAACGCGCGCGCCGTGTCGTTGGCGGAAGCATCGAGGAGGAGGTCGTTGTAGGCACCGAGGAACCCGAGACCGCCAACCTCCCACCGGCGCTCGAACTCGGCCTGCCGCTCGTCCTCGGATGCGGCCAGCGCTGACACGTCGTTGCGGGCTTGCCGGGCCCCGAACGCGGACGACATCTGTCGGTTGGCTGCGCGGAGCCCGGCGTAGTCCGCCTTGATCTCCTTCTGCTCCACGGGGTCGAGCGGACGGTTCCACGCCGGCACGGCGTAGGTGGCGGTGCGCTGGAACACCGTGAGCTGAGCGGCCTGCTCGGCGATGATGGGGATCGACTGCACGGCCGACGAGCCAGTGCCGATCACACCCACCCGGAGCCCGGTGAAGTCCACGCCCTCATGGGGCCAGCGGCCCGTGTGGTAGCTGGGCCCCTCGAACGACGCCGCGCCGGCGATCTCGGGGATGTTGGCGGACGACAGGCAGCCGGTAGCCATCACGACGAACCTGGCCGTGATCGGCTCACCCGGATCCGTGTCGACCTGCCAGGTGCGTGAGGGCCCGTCGTAGGTGGCCGCGGTCACACGCGTGTCGAAGCGGATGTCCCGCCGCAGCTCGAACCGATCCGCCACGTGGCTGGCATATCGGAGGATCTCGGGCTGGGGCGCGTACCGCTCGGTCCACTCCCACTCCTGCTGGAGCTCCTCGTCGAAGCCGTAGGAGTACTCCATGCTCTCCACGTCGCACCGCGCCCCGGGGTAGCGGTTCCAATACCAGGTGCCACCCACATCGCCGCCCGCCTCCACGACCCGGGCCGTGAGCCCGAGCTGACGGGCCTTGTGCAGCATGTACATGCCGGCGAAGCCAGCCCCCACGATCGCCACGTCTACATGCGGCCGTCGCTCCATCTGCAGCTCCCCCTCGCCTCGGTGGCACGACCGTATCGACCGCGCCGGAGGGAGCGCACACGCCCGCCGGGTCAGCGGTCGGAGGGATCGAGGGCGCGGAGTGCCGCCGCCACCACATCGTCATGGCGGTAGCTGAGCGTTCCGGCTGCCGCGTCGACGGGCAACCAGCGAACCTCGTCGACCTCGTCGTTCGGCGCGAAGGACCCGCCGCCAACCTGCATCGCCCAGTAGCGGACCTGCTTGGGGCGACCCCGGTGGTCGACGTACTGCACCGAGGGGAGCTCGGTCCCGAGGCGGCACCGCAGCCCCGTCTCCTCCTCGACCTCGCGGACGGCGGCGGCCGGCGCTCGCTCGCCCGGATCGAGCTTTCCCTTCGGGAGCGTCCAGTCGTCGTACTTCGGTCGGTGCACGAGAAGCACCTCGAGGCCGTGGGCGTCGGAGCTTCGCCAGACCACACCCCCAGCCGCCTCGATCACACGCAGAGCCTAGAGACGGCGCTGGGTGCGCGGCCTCTCGCTCGCGCGACGCCGCCCTACCCTGCAGGCCATGGAAGCCGACGAGCCCACACCCCCGATCCCTGGTGTGCCTGTCGATCGGACGCTGCTCAGCGTGCTCGAGGAGCTTCGGGCCAACGGGTTCGAGCGTGACATGTACATCACCCCCGAGGCTCGCGTGCGCTGCGGGACCTGTCACCACGACGCTGCCCCCGAGGAGCTCGAGCTCCATGCGATCCGCCGGATCGAGGGAGCGTCGGACCCGTCCGACGAGGCTGCCGTGCTCGCCTTGACCTGCACCGTGTGCGGTGCCAGGGGCACCGCTGTCGTTCGCTTCGGACCTGAAGCCGGGCCGCAGGACGACGCCGTGCTCCGAGGGGTGGAGGACCGCCGCTGGTAGTAGGCCAGCGACGGTCCCCGAGGAGCTGCCCTACTCGCCGGACGAGGGTCGATGACGGCGCTCACCAAGGGTGCGATGTATCACCACTTCCGAGACAAGGACGAGCTCTTCCGCTCCGTCGTGGAGGATGTGAAGCGTGAGGTGACGGTGGTGGCCGGCCGGTCCTTCGCCGCCGCGGCCGACGGGCCGGACTCGCTGGAGACGGTCGTGCTTGGCTGCATGGCGTTCATCGATGCCTTCGCCGATCCCGCTGCGCAACGGATCGCCATCTCGGATGCGCGTGCCGTCCTCGACGACATGGAGACCGCCCGCCAGCACTCTCGGTCGGTCGTGGGCCGGCTCGTGGAGGGGCTACGGGCGCCAGCTTGATCTCACGTGTCGTCGAGATCGCCACCGCGGCCGGTCTTCCAGTAGCCGCGGACCACTGCTTGGCTGCGGGGGAGACCTCGTTCCTCGAACAGGTGCCGGCGGATGCGCTGCACGGCCGCTGCTTCCCCGGCCACCCACACGCGTTGGTGGTCGTCGACCGTTCTGGCCACTACGGCCGCCACGAGCGCCTCCCCCGGAGGCGCCCCGGGGGGAAGGTCGTGCCAGTGCACCGTCGCCCCGGGGTGGGTCGGTAGCACGTGGCGAGCGTCGCGGTGGGCGATCTCGATGTCGACCTCCACGCTGGCCGCCCCCGGAAGCTGCTCGAGCAGCTGACTGATCGCGGGGAGGGCTGACTCGTCGCCCGCCAGGAGGAACGACCGTGCGGAGGTGTCGATGGTGTACCCACGGCCCGGCCCCGAGATGCCGGCGGGGTCGCCCGGCCGCGCCGCGCTGGCCCAGGCGGCGACGATGCCTTGGTCGTGGAGCACCACGTCGAGGTCGAGCTCGAGCGACTCGGGGTCAAATGCCCGGGGCGTGTAGGTGCGGATGCTCGGGCGGGTGCCATCGGCGTCGAGGAACTCATTGCCGTTCCACGTCGGGATCACCAGCTCCGTTTGACCAGGCCGCGGGACCAGGAGGCGCACGCTTGCCGCCGGTAGCCCGATGTCGAGGCCGGCCAAGTCGGCTCCGCCAACGGTCACGCGCAGCAACCGTGGTGACAGCGCGGCAGTTCGTTGCACCGCCACCCTCCGAAAGGCAGGAGGCTCCCGGCGGACGCGCATCGTGGCCATGGTCGGCAGTCTGCCCGCCGACCGGTGGTGACCCGGCGTCCCGGACTGTGCGGCTACCGTGCGGCCGTGCCCAGTGATGCCCAGGATCCCCCCAGCCAGGCCACGCTCGTGGTGACCGAGGGCGAGGCCCCCGTCGTCAGCCTGCATGGCGAGATCGACCTCAGCTCGGTGGGGGCGGTCCGCGCCGTGATCAGCGATGCACTGGCCCACGCCGACACCTCGCTGGTGATCGACCTGTCCGACGTGACGTTCTTCGACTCGTCGGGGCTCGGCCTGCTCGTGACCGCCAAGGACGAAGGGGCGCCTGCTGGCGTGGAGCTCGTGCTGCGCGCTCCGAGCCCTGCCGTCCAGCGCATCCTCGAGCTGGCAGGCACCACCGATTGGTTTCGGATCGAGTCGTAGCGCGTCTTCAGCCCTCGTGGCACAGCACGACCAGCGCGACATCGTCATCCGGCTCGCGCGCAGTGAGCCCGGCGGCCATGAGGGTGTCGGCCACGGAGTCAGCGTCGGTGGCCAGCGCAGTGTGCAGGTGACCCAAGAGACGGTCGATCGACTGGTCGATGGGCTCGCTGCGTCGCTCCACCAGTCCGTCGGTGTAGGCGACGAGGATCGACCCCGGCGGGAAGGGATGCGTCCCGATCTCGAGGTCCTCCGTCATGGGCACGCCCAACAGCGGCTGGCGTCCGCCGGTGAGGAGCACGGTGGCACCCTGGGGCGTACGGAGCAGGGGAGGTGGGTGACCAGCGGCGACGTAGGTCATCGTCGACGCCTCGGTGTCGACGATCACGAGCAATGCGGTGGCGGTCACGGTGCTCCCGCCTCGGAGCAGGGTGGTGGTCTGAGGGAACACGTGACCAGGCGGGATGCCGAGCTGCACGAGGGCGCCGATCACGGCTTGGAGCTGGGCCATCTCGCCGACGGCGGTGATGCCATGGCCGGCGACGTCGCCGACGATGAGCGCGTAGCGGTGGTCATCGAGCACGATTCCCTGGTACCAGTCGCCTCCCATCCCGATGCGACGCGCAGCAGGGAGGTATCGACTCGCAGTGTGGAGCCCGTCCATCGTGGGGAGCGGAGTGAGCACGCTGTCCCGGAGCGTTGTGACGAGACGGTGCTCGGCGTCTGAGAGCTGGGCCCGTTCGAGGGCCTGAGCGCACAGGTGGGCGATGTCGAGGATCGCGGCTCGGGCGTCCACCTTGAGGTGCATGGGCTCGGACCACGCCAGGCCGAGCGCGCCGAGGGGCCGGCCCGTGCTGTCCGGCAGCGCGATGACGGCACAGGCCTGGCGGCCGGCGCTCTTGAGCGCGTCGACGAGGTGGGGGTAGTGGACCGCGAGGGCGTCGAGATCCTCGAACACCACCATCCCGCCCGCCCGCACGATGTCGGCATGGGGCACAGGATCGTCGAGGCCGATGGTCTGGTACCGGTCCTGGATCGACTGGGCGAGGCTGGGGTGGTGGCGCACCAGCAGCACATCGGTGCCGGGCTGATGGACGGCCACGTTGGCGGTGTCGGCTCCGGCGACCGCTGCAGCGTGGAGGGCGATCACGCCCGCCACCTCGTCGCTCGTGCGGGCGGTGGCGAGCAGCTCGGCCAGTCCGGCCAGCGCCGCGTGGCGCGCCGCGTCCCGATGCACTCGCTCGAGGAGCTGTGCGCGCTCGATCGCCTGTCCGGCCATCTCCGCGATCGTGGCGATGGTGGAGGTGAGCGCCTCGTCGAAGCAACGGGGCCCAGCCCACGCGTGGACGATCGATCCCATCGTCTCGCCACTGCTCGAGCAGATCGGTACTGCGGCGCGCGCGCCGAGGCCGAGCCCGGTGGTGTCGCGGCCGCTGGCCGGGTAGTGCTGGAGGTACGTCTCGAAGTCCTCGATGAGCACGGCCTCGCCGGTGCGGGCGGCATCGGTGAAGGCCAAGCGAGCCTCGAGCGGCGGGTCGGCGAAGCGACGGCTCACCCCGTCGTCCACCGCCGAGCCGTGGTGGGTGCGCAGGACGCCTGCGGCGCGGTCGATGAGGCCGACGCTGGTGGCCAGCGCTCCCACCGGTGCCTGTCCCATCGAGGTGACGGTCTCGAGTGCCTCGTCGATGGTGAGCGCATCCGCGAGCCGTGCCGCGAGCAGCGCCAGATCGGTCGCTCGTTGCGCCGCCAGGTCGGTGGTGGCGGCTCGGTCGAGCGCCTGCTCGCACAGCTCGGCCACGGTCGCGAGCGTGATCAGCGTGGGCCCGTCGACCTCAGTCTCGATGTCCCAGGACACGGCGAGGACGGCGATCACCGCGCCGGTGCTGTCGGCGAGGGGAGCGAAAGCGGTGGTGATGAGACCCGACGCGACGACGTCGTCGATCACGGGGGCCGGAGCGTGGGCGCGCCAGTCGTCGAGGTCGACGAGGACGAGCGTCTCGCCGGAGCGGACGACCTCGGTGATCGGGAGCGGGCTGTCGAGCGAGACCGATGCGTATCGGGCCGCTAGCTCCGGCGCCACGCTGTCGCTCGGCCGCAAGTGCATCACGCCGGCGTCGACGAGGCCGATGCTCGCCACGGTGGCATCGAGCACGCCCGGCAGGCCCTGCTCGATCGCGTCTTGGACCTCATCCACCGTGGCGGCAGCGGAGAGGGCACGCGCCAATCCGATGGCGGTGGCCCGCTTCACGATGTTGCTGCGAGATCGAACTCGAACCACACGACCTTGCCGTTGGGGGTGCGGCGGGTGCCCCACCGCGTGGCCAGCTGATCCAGGATCCGCAGGCCGCGACCAGTGGCCGCCACGAAGGAGGGCGGACGCTTCACCGGCATCTCGAGGCTGCCGTCGGCGACCTCGATGGTGAGGATGTCGTCCTGCCGGGAAACGGTCATGCGGGCGACCGTTCGAGCGTGCCGGACGGCATTGGTCACCACCTCAGAGATGCACAACATGAGGTCGCCGCAGCGGGGCTCGCTGCCGAAGCGCGCCGCCACCGCGTCTCGGGCCGCCCGCGGTGTCGTGAGGTCGACCGGCAGCACGATGGAGAACGCGTCGGTCATGCTCGGTCTGCCCTCCCTGCGACAGTGGTGGCCCACTGCGACCTACCCAGTCTGCCAGCCGTCGATGCATCGATCGCCCAACCAGCGCAGTCATGAGCGATCAGCCGGGAGGCGCGAAGAGCTCGAGAGCGATGTTGTCCGGGTCGCGGAACGACAGCCCGGAACCGTAGGGAGCGTCGACGATGCCGCCGTGGCCGATGCCGAGGTCGTTGAGACGCTTCTCCCACCCTTCGAGCTCGGCTCGGTTCGCGCAGCCAAAGGCGACGTGATCGAGGCCCGGTCGGAGCTCGTCGAAGGCATCCGAGCTCGTCGGCCGCGGGTGCTGGTGGATGCCGAACAGCGTGCTGCCCAGCAGCCACACCACGTGGTGGAACGCCCCGGTGTCCTCATCGAGCACCGGTGCCGCATCGAAGAGCTGCTGATACCACGGCCGGCTCTTGTCGAGGTCGGTGACCGTCACAGCCACGTGCGCGACAGCAGGAAAGTCTTGCATGGCAACCCCCTTGGTCTTTTTGCCTGCCGTGAACATAGTGCTCAAGTCGTCGATGTGGGCGCGCGCGGAGCCCGCGACGATCATCGATGTCACGGCGCCTCCCTAGCCTGCACCCATGTCCGTGGAACCTGAGGCTCTGGATCTGCTGCGGCGCCTCACCGGCGATCCCGCTGCCAGCTTCCGCCCCGGGCAGCTCGATGCCATCGAACGACTGGTGGAGCAGCGCGGGCGCACCCTCGTGGTGCAGCGCACCGGCTGGGGAAAGAGCGCGGTCTACTTCATCGCCACCCGACTGCTGCGCGACACCGGCGCCGGCCCCACCGTGCTGGTCTCCCCGCTGCTCGCGCTCATGCGCAACCAGCTCGAGGCAGCCGCGCGCGCCGGCGTCGTGGCCGTCACCATCAACAGCGCCAACCAAGACGACTGGTCCGAGATCGAGGCGCAGATCAGCGCGGGCGAGGTCGACCTGCTCCTCATCTCGCCGGAGAGGCTGCAGAACGACCGGTTCCGCGCCACGGTCCTGCCCGATCTCCTGCTCGAGGTGGGAATGCTCGTGGTCGACGAGGCGCACTGCATCAGCGACTGGGGTCACGACTTCCGCCCGGACTATCGGCGCATCGCCCAGGTCCTGCAGCAGCTCCCGGCCACCGTTCCCGTGCTGTGCACCACCGCCACGGCCAACGACCGCGTCATCGCCGACATCGTCGAACAGCTCGGCGACACCCTCGAGGTGCTGCGAGGCACGCTCGAACGGAGCTCGCTGCGGCTCGCCGTCGTGGAGCTCCGAGCGCCAGCGGAGCGGCTGGCCTGGCTGGCCACCGTCATCCCCGACCTCCCCGGGTCTGGGATCGTCTACTGCCTCACGATCCACGACACGCGGCGGGTTGCAGGGTGGTTGCGGACCCAGGGGATCGACGCGGCCGCCTACAGCGGCGACGATCCGCCCGAGGAGCGCATCGAGCTGGAGGAGGCGCTGCTCACCAACCGCATCAAGGTGCTCGTCGCCACCTCGGCGCTCGGGATGGGGTTCGATAAGCCCGACCTCGGCTTCGTGATCCACTACCAGTCACCCGGCTCGCCGATCGCCTACTACCAGCAGGTGGGTCGGGCCGGGCGGGCGCTCGACGAGGCCTTCGGAGTGCTGCTGTGCGGGAGCGAGGACAGCGACATCCAGGACCACTTCATCAGCACGGCGTTCCCCGAGAGGGAGCCCGCTGAGGGCGTCATCGCTCTCCTGGCCTCGGCCCTCGAGCCGCTCTCGATCGCCGAGGTCGAGGCGTCGGTCAACGTCCGCCGCGGCCGGCTCATGCTGCTGCTGAAGGTGCTCGAGGTAGACGGCGCCGTCGAGCGAGCCGGCGGACGGTGGCGTCGCACCGACGTGCCCTGGGCGTACGACGTGGAACGGGTGCGGCGAGTCACCGAGCACCGGCGCGCCGAGCAGGCGGCGATGGTTGCCTACGCCGCCTCGACCCGGTGCCGGATGGGCCACCTCCGCGCCCAGCTCGACGACCCCCACGCCGAGCCGTGCGGTCGGTGCGATGCATGCGCCGGTCTGCCATGGGACGTCGAGCTGCCCGTCGCCCTCGTGGCCGAGGCGCTCCACCACCTGCGCCGCGGCGATCAGGTCATCGAGCCGCGCCTGCGTTGGCCGGGCGGTGGTCCGGGGGTGCCCACGGGCGCCATCCCGGCTGAGGAGCGCCTCGAACCTGGTCGTGTGCTGTCGGTCTACGGCGACGGAGGATGGGGCCAGCTGGTGCGGGACGCTCGGTTCGCCGGGCCCGCAGGGTCTGAGCTGTTCGACGCGGCGGCGGCGACCATCGATCGGTGGAACCCCCACCCGACGCCGGACTGGATCACCTTCGTGCCGTCGCGCTCCAGCTCGTTGGCGGCTGATCTCGCCGAGGCCCTCGGATCGGCGCTCAGGATCCCGGTCCGGGACGTGCTGCAGCGAACGGCCGACCGTCCTCCGCAGTCTGCGATGGACAACAGCGCGCAGCAGGTCACCAACGTGCACGGCGCGTTCGTCGTGCACGGCGACGTCCCTCCTGGCGCCGTGCTCCTCGTCGACGACACCGTCGCCTCGCGTTGGACCCTCACCGCCGTGGGTGCGCTGCTTCGACAGGCCGGCTCAGGCCCCGTGCTCCCGTTCGCGCTCGCGCTCGCAAGGGGCTGACCCCTCACCGGCGTGGTCGTCGTCGCGTCGTCAGCCGAGGTGGGTGGCGAAGAAGTCGAGCGTGCGCGACCACGCCAGCTCCGCCGCTTCGGCCTGGTACATCGACGGTGCGTCCCAGTTGCTGAAGGCATGCCCGGCCTCGTAGCGCTCGAGGGTCATGGTCGGACGACCGGCGATTGCTTGCTCCACCTCGGCGATCTTCTCCTCGGGGATGAACGGATCCTGGGCGCCGTAGTGGAACAGCACTGGACACGGCACCTGGTCGAGCAGATCGAGCAGATCGTTGTTGCCCGAGCCGTAGTACGACACCGCGGCGTCGGGGCCTGCGCCGTCGACCCGGCTCCGGGCGGCGCACGCCAACGTGAGCGTTCCGCCGAGGCAGAACCCCACGGCGCCCACCTTGCCCGTGCACTCGGGCATGGCCACGAGGTGGGCGTGGGTGGCCGCGATGTCCTCGATGCCCGACTCAGAGTCGAATCGCTGCACCATCGCGAAGGCGTCGCCCATCCCCGACTCGTCGCTGCGCTCGAAGCGCGGCTCGATGCGCCAGAACATGTCGGGCACGAGCACCACGTAGCCCTCACCGGCCAGCTTCTCGGCCAGGCCTCGCATGTTGTCGTTGATGCCAAAGATCTCCTGGAACAGCAGGATGCCCGGACCGCTGCCCGAGTCGGGGATCGCGCAGAAGGCCTCGAAGGTCCCGCCGTCGTGGGCGGTCACAGTCTCGTAGCGGGTCGTCGTCATGGGCCGGGAGCGTAGCGAGGTGGCCCGGGTACGGTGGCCCGGTGCGGGTGCTCATCTGTGACGACGAACCGGACATCCGGCTGCTGTACCGGATGGCGTTCGAGGAGCTTGGTGCCGAGGTCACGGAGGCCGTCGACGGTGACGACTGCATCCTCCGCATGTCGGTCAGCTGCCCGGATCTGGTGATCCTCGACCTGTACATGCCCAAGCGCGACGGGATGTCGGCCCTCCCCGAGCTGAAGCAGCACTGCCCGAACGCACGGATCCTGGTCGTCAGCGCCCACGCCGCCGAGGAGACCTTCACCCGAAGTCGGGCAAGGGGTGCCACTGCCTGCTTCGAGAAGCTCAGCTTCGTCACGCGGATCCCACGTCTCGTGGAGCGCTACGGCGGGGCTGCGTAGGCCGCGCCAGATCGCGTAGGTCCCGTCAGATGAGGTTGAGGGGCGGCGGGGGAGCGGTGAGCAGCGAGGCGTGGGTGCTCAGCTGACCGGCGTGGGTGTCGAAGCTGCCGCGGTCGACCGCGTAGGCGCGCGTCGGGAGACCGGCGTCGATGAGCGTGGCCACCGTGTCGAACCGTGCGCGCAGCGTCTCGGCGGCCGCTGTGCTCGCCACCACTGGGGTGACGGAGGACGCGACCGACAGCAGGTCGGCCGTCGAGCTGGCCACCAGGTCACCGAGGGGCGCCCGGCCGCGGTCGGTGTCGGTCAGCTGCTCGATCAGATGGCGGAGTGCCTCGTCGCCAGGAAGGGCGAAGGGACCGGGCGGGACCACGGCCGCCGAACGGCGACGTCCCCGTGCCAGCAGGGGCATGGCGCGGCCGACTGCGATCGCGTCGAGCGGGCCTGTGCCCGCGGCGTCGAGCCAGCGACCGATCCACCCAGACCGCGTGTCGTCCTCCCCGCCGGCCTGCCACACGTCCATGCAGTGGAAGTGGCTGCGGTCGAGGCCCTCGAAGCCCACGCCGTGCACCACCGCGAGGCGGCCGCTGTCCCACAGGGCCTTGCACTGGGTGAGGGATGGGTGGAGCGAGAAGCCCTCGCCGCGATCGTGGGAGGCGGTGGGGTCGAGGGCGAGCGTGCCGCGCGATTGGTGCCCTTGTCATGGCGGCGGGGCGCGAGCACGCCCTGACCGGTGCGCGCGATCGTCCAGCCGGTGAGGGCCCGGGCCGCGTCGGCGACGTCGTGCTCGGTGTAGGGCTGCTCGCGGTGGCCGGCGTGGCCGGTGCCGTGCCCCAGCGTGAACAGCTCCAGCAGCTCCCGGGCGAAGTTCTCATTGGGAGCACCCACGCGGTTCTCCCGCCCGTCGAGCCACACGAGCATCGCGGGGTCACGAGCGACGGCATGGACAAGGTCGTCGAAGCGGCCGGGCGCGAGGTCGTAGAGGGACTGGCGCTGCAGGTAGAGCAGCTCGGCCACCTTCACCTTCTCGAGGCTGGTGGCAAAGTGGTCGTGCCACAGGAGCGTGAGCTTCTCGCGGGCGGGGCGCTCAGCGGCCACCATGCGCCGCACCCACCAGAGCGGCAGGGCGCGCCGCTCGAGGGAGGCGATGCGCTCGGCTTCCTTGCGTGCCGCCTCGTCGCCGTCGCGTGCCGCCAAGTACCCGGCGGTGTCGAAGGTGGGGGCGGCGACGGCATCGGCGGCGGGATCGGGCGCCGTGAGGTCGCACACCGCGTCGACCGCCCCCTCGTAGCCGAGCGCCGCCAGCGCATCGATCTCCGCGGCCGGGGCTCCGAAGGCTGCTCGGCGCACGAGGTGCGTCACATCGGCGCGCGTGTCGCTGGCGAGGGGGGTGGGTCGGCGGATCAGGAGCACGGCGCTCACACTGCCTGCTGGGGCTGTGGGTTGCCTGAGCGTCGGGTGGACGGATGCTGTGTGGGGTGGTCCTGGCACGCACAGCGTCGGTTGGGGTGGCTACTTGTCCGCTTCGTACACTTCGACCCATGCCGAACTCGAACCGCTCCCGTGGCCGCTGGGTCCGCCGGGCCGCCCTCCTTGGTGCAGCCGCAGTCGCCGCGAAGGCGGTCATCAGCCAGCGGGAGCGATCCCGCGGCGGCCTCCCGTGGGACCCCTCCGCGCCGGGCCACCCCGAAGGCGAATCCCACACGGTTCGCACCGCCGACGGCGCGGAGCTGTCGGTCACCATCGCCGGTCCCGCCGACGGGCCCACCGTCGTGCTGTCGCACTGCTGGACGGGGAGCCGCACCGTGTGGGGCCCGGTGGCCGAGCGGCTCATCGAGCGGGGTCACCGCGTGGTGCTCTACGACCAGCGCGGGCACGGCACATCGACGAACGGCGAGCTCGCCCCCTCCATCCAGGTGCTCGGTGATGATCTCCGCCTCGTCCTCGAGATCGCGGAGGCGCGTGACGCAGTGCTCGTGGGTCACTCCATGGGTGGCATGTCGGTGCAGGCGTACGCGGCCGAGCACCCGGTCGACTTCAAGGAGCGGACGCGTGGCGTGGTGCTGGTGGCGACGGCCGCGAAGGTGGCGCGCCGGTCAGCCCCTCCCGCGCTGATCGGTCGACTGATGGACGAGGGTTCCAACGAGTGGTCGCGTCGCGGCGCGGTCGGATACGCGCTCGCTCGTCGCTCGCTGGGCCGCACCCCCCGTCGGGCCGACGTCGAGCTCACGCTCGACGGCTTCGCTCGCACCTCTGGCATCGCGCGGGCCGGGTTCCTGGTGGCCATGTCGGGAATGGATCTCCGAGAGGCGCTGGGCTCGATCGGTGTGCCGACCACCGTGGTGGTGGGCACTCGCGACCGGCTCACCCCGCTGCGTCTCGCCAAGGTCCTGGCGGACGGGATCCCCGACGCTCGCCTGGTCGTGCTTCCCGACGCCGGCCACATGCTGCCCCTCGAGGCGCCCGACGACGTCGTCGACGCAATCTGCGCCATCGCCTGAGCCCCGTGGTCACCGGGCGCCGCCGTCTCCAGATCCGGAGCGGGCCGCTCGATGCTTGGCGCTACCGTTCGAGCAGTGGGCGACGCCGAGCACTTCCGCGAGCACGGGTGGGTGCTCACGAGATCCCATGATGACGTCGCCGCGGTGGCGAAGTGGGTGGACGAGGTGGCCGCGTGGCCGGACGGCGAGGGTCCATGGCTGCACCACCGTGAGCTCACCGATGCCGGACCCCAGCTCTGCCGAACCGAGAACTTCGTGCCCTTCCACGAGGGCCTGCGTGCGCTGCTGACCACCGGCGCCATGCTCGACACCGCCTCGGCCCTGCTCGGTGAACCCGCGGTGCTCTACAAGGAGAAGATCAACTACAAGCTTCCCGGCGGCGCTGGGTACGCGCCCCACCAGGACGCACCCGCGTACCGGTTCGTGCACACCCACGTGTCGTGCATGGTGGCCGTCGACGACTCGCTGGTCGACAACGGGTGCCTCGAGGTCGTGTCGGGCATGCATGCCGAGCTGCTGGCCATCGACGACGTCGGTTGCATCCGGGCCGATCTGGCGGCGGCCATGGAGTGGACCCCCGTCGAGGTGCGAGCCGGCGAGACCCTCTGGTTCCACTCCCGCACCCCCCACCGCAGCGGCCCCAACCTGGGCCCCACGCCACGGCGCGCGCTCTACCCCACCTACAACGCCGCATCGGAGGGCGATCTGCGCGTCGCCTACTACGAGCAGAAGCAGGCCGAGCTGGCCGCTGCGGCCGAGTCCGGCGATCGCGTGGCGGTGTCGCTCATCGGCGACTTCCAAGGTCGGCCGGTGCGATGACCGCGCCGTCGATCGACGACGTGGTCGCCCTGTACGGCGAGTGGGGTGCGCAGCTCTACGACGAAGAGCTCCGGCAGCTCGACCACGCCCTACAGACCGCCGCGCTGGCGCAGGCGGCCGGTGCTGATCGCGCACTCGTGGCGGCCGCCCTCCTGCATGACATCGGCCACCTCCTCGACCTGGCAGACGGCGCCGGCACCCGCGACCGCACGCGCGACCTCCGCCATGAGGCACGGGGCTCCGCGTACCTGGCCGGCCTGTTCCCGGTGACGGTCACGGCTCCGATCGCGCTGCACGTTCGGGCCAAGCGGTACCTCGTCGCGGTCGATCCCAGCTACGCCGAGGCGCTGTCCCCCGGTTCGACGGCCAGCCTGGCCCGACAGGGGGGAGCGATGAGCGCCGCTGAGGTGGCCGACTTCGAGGCGAACCGCGGCTGGGCCGACGCCATCGCGCTGCGCCGTTGGGATGACCAGGGCAAGGTCGACGGCCTCGACGTCCCCGATCTCGAGTCGTACCGGCCCCTGCTGGAGTCGCTGACCGGCTGACCGGCTGACCCTGACCCAAACCGGTTCTGTGTGCCGGCAACCACGATCGGCGTGGCTGCCGGCACACAGAACTGGTGGGTGGGGGTCAGAGGCGCTTGCCGAAGGTGATGATCATGGGGTCGGTGGCCAGCTCGGTGCACCCGAGGTGCCGGTAAAAGCCGATGGCGCGCTCGTTGCGGGTGCTCACGCCCCAGTGCACGCCCTGCGCCCCGTCGGCACGAAGCGACTCGAACAACCTGTCGAGCATCCGCCGCCCCCACCCGTCGGACTGCACGTGGGCGAGCAGGTTGATGTGCAGGTGCGCCGGGAAGTCCGCGAGCACCGAGGAGTCGGGCAGGGCGCGGTGGTGGATGAGGAAGACGAGCAGGTCGTCGAGGGTGGTGCCGTCGGGTCGGAGCGGATGACGATCCCGCAGTATCGGCCACCACGACGCTTCGCACTGCGCCTCGAACACGGCACTGTCGAGCGCACCGACCACGTACCCGATGGCCCCGCCACTGCCGTCGTCGAGCACGAACGCGTGCTCGGGCTCGAGCACCCCGTAGGGCGCGGCGTAGAGCTCGCCGAACAGCCTCGGATCCTCGACGAGGTCGGTGGCGTCGTCGCCGGCCGAGCCCGTCTGCAGGCAGATCTCGTAGAGCGAGTCGAGATCCTCGGATCGATACGGGCGGATGTGAGCCATGGCGCCCGTGTCTACTGGACGATCAGACGACGACCCCGATCAGGCCGGCCGCCACCGAGATCAGCAGGACCACGGTGACGACGAGCTCGTAGTGCGAGCCATGGGCGAGGCGTGCGAACACTCGTCGGCCGAACAGGTGACCGGCGAACGCCGCCGGCACCAGCGCCGCGACGAGGCCGGCATCCGGGATGGCCTCGGTCGTGCGCGTGACGAGCAGCGCGGTGGGCGTGATCAGCCCGAGCGAGAGGAAGCAGACGGTCAACGTGTCACGTACGACCGACGGTCGCGCCCCTCGCCCCAGCAGGTGGAGGAGCAGAGGCGGGCCCGATGTGGAGGTCGACGTGCTCAACGCGCCACTCAGCAGACCGGCGAGCGGTGCTGACCATGCCGGACGCGGACGCGGCCCGTCGTGCAGCACGGGCACGATGGCCGATCGCGTGGACAGGACGTGGCGCACGAGAAGGGTGGCGATGATTCCGACGCTCAGCAGCACCTGCAACGCCACCGCGTCGAGGTTGCGCAGCACCGCCACGCCGAGCAGCGCCCCGGGCAAGGCGCAGCCGACCACCACCACCGCCTCGCGGGTCAGCGGTCGAGGACGTCGGCCCTCGGTGAGCAGGGTCATGAGGTTCACCTCCATCCCGAGCACAGCCAGCAGCCCGATGGCTGGCTGGGGGTCGATCACGGCGAAGAGGATCGGTGCCGAGAGCAGGCTGAACCCGAAGCCCGTGGCCGACTGCAGCGCCGCGCCGGCGGCCACCGCCAGGAACAGCAGAGGGACGATCACAGCCGGCTGAACCTAGTGCTGTGTCAGGCGACGTTCGCGACGGCGACGGGTCAGCGGTCGGTCCACGTGGGGGTGCGCTTCTCGAGGAAGGCGCTGATCCCCTCGTGGGCGTCGGCGGCGGCGGCGTTCTCCGTCATCGTGGCGGTGGCCAGCTGGTACGCAGCGGCCTGATCGAGGCCCGTCTGGGCGTAGAAGGCCCGCTTCCCGAGCGCGAGCACCATGGGGCTGGCCTCGCTGATCCTCGCCGCCAGGGCGGCGACGGCATCGTCGAGCGCATCCGGGTCGACCACTGCGTTGATGAGACCCCAATCGAGGGCGGTGGGGGCATCGATCAGGTCGCCGGTGAACAGCATCTGGAGCGCCCGCTTCGGGCCGATCGAGCGTGACAGCGGCACCATCGGCGTGGAGCAGAAGAGCCCGATCCGCACGCCCGGCGTGGCGAAGTGGGCGCCTGACTCGGCGATGGCCAGATCGCACGACGCCACCAGCTGGCAGCCCGCCGCTGTGGCCACGCCGTGCACCCGAGCGATGACGGGCTGGTCGATCGACTGCACGGTGGTCATCAGCTCGCTGCACACCGAGAAGATGTGCTCAGCCTCGGGGGAGTCGGCGGCGAGGATCTCGCCGAGGTCGTGGCCGGCGGAGAAGGCCGGGCCAGCGCCGGCGATCACGACGACGCGTCCGGTCGCGGCCCGGAGGGCAGCGGTGAGCTCCTCCATGAGCTCGAGCGACAGCGCGTTGCGCCGCTCGGGCCGGTTGAGGGTGATCCGGGTGACGTCGTCGCTGTCTTCGACGAGGAGCTGCTGCCAGCTGGCCATGGGTCCGACGGTACTGCCGTCGCCACGGCCAACCTCCGCTGGCCGGCTCAGGCCTGGGCGCGGACCTCCCCGTGCAGCACGGCAAACCAGGCGTCGTCCTGTGCGGCCCAGCGTCGCCACGCCTGGGCGAGCTCGACCAGATCGTCCCGCGTCGACAGCCCTCGCTCCACCGCTTGGTCGCCGAAGCGGCTCGTCGTGATCCGGTCGGCCCAGAGCCCGCCCCACCAGGCGCGGTCGTCCGGCGTGGCGTAGCACCAGGCCGAGGCCGATGCCACCACCTGGGTGAACCCCGCAGCTTGCGCCCAGCCGAGCAACCGGCTGCCGGCGTCTGGTTCGCCGCCGTTGCCCTCGGCGACCGCGCAGTAGAGCGCCAGCCAGCGGTCGAGCAACGGGTCGGTCGGGAACCACGACATCGCCCGGTAGATCGAGTCGCGTGCGGCCACCACCCCACCGGGCCGGCACACGCGGCCCATCTCGCGCAGGGCACCGACGGGATCGGTGAGGTGCTGGAGCACCTGATGGGCGTGCACCAGGTCGAAGGAGTCGTTCGGCACGTCGAGGGCGTACACGTCGTCGACCCGCACCTCGAGGTTCGACGTACCTGATCCCTCCAGCCCGGCTCGGGCCGCATCGATCGCGTCGCTCGACGCGTCGATGCCCACCACCCGCCCGGGCGCGACGCGGGCGGCGATGTCGATGGTGATGGTTCCCGGCCCGCAACCCACGTCGAGCACATCGGCGCCCGGGAGGAGGAGGTCGATGACGTAGGCAGCCGAGTTCTCGACCGTGCGCCAGCGGTGCGAGCGGAGCACGCTCTCGTGGTGGCCATGGGTGTACGTGTCTGGTTCCCGCTCGCTCATGCCGGTCACGCTGCCCGCTCGTTCTCCGGACGTCCAACGAGAACCAGACCTACGCTGCGCGCGTGGACCAGGCCATACCCGTGCTGCGAGTGGCCGATGCCGAAGTTGCCGCACAGTGGTACGAGGTGCTCGGCTACGTCAAGGAGTGGGAGCACCAATTCGAACCGGGGCTCCCGTGGTTCCTGTCGATCGTCCGGGCCGGCGGGGCACGGCTGTTCCTGTCGGAGCATCGGGGCGACGCAACGCCCGACACGCTCGTGCACCTCGTGATCGACGACCTCGACGACGTGGCCGCCGCCGTCGGCGAACCGCTGCGCACCCAACCGTGGGGCCGCGAGCTCCACCTCACCGACCGCGACGGCAATCGGCTGCGCATCGGCGAACCCGTCTAGGCCGAGATGGGTAGGGTCCGCCCCACGCCGAGCGAGGGGGATGACATGGACGTGCGCAGAGTGGTCACCGGCCACGATGTCGACGGCAAGGCCGTCTTCGTGAGCGACGAGCAGGTGGCGCCCATCGTGCCCTCGCTGCTCCCCGGCAACGAGTTCCACCGCTTGTGGGGAGGCGATGAGGCGCCGCACTTCCCCGACGACGGCGCCCGTCCCAACGATGCCGCCTACTTCCCGCCTGTCGGTGGGTACCGCTTCGGCTTCTTCACCATCCCGCCCGATGGCGGCTCGGGCGCGCCGGTCGACCTCGACATCATGGCCGCTCTCGAGGATCTGGAGACGAAGCTGCCTGGGCTCGCTAGGCACATGGAGCCCGAGAACCCGGGCATGCACACCACGGCCACGATCGACTTCGAGGTCGTGCTCTCAGGCTCGGTCACCCTCGAGCTCGACGACGGTGCCAAGGTCACCGTCGGCCCTGGCGACACCGTCGTGCAGAACGGCACCCGTCATCGGTGGTCCAACGTCGGCAGCGAGCCGGCGGTGCTCGCCGTGTTCATCTGCGGCGCCCACCACGCCAACGTGGGCTGACCCAGCTCGTGGACTTCGCCGAGGACGAGACGCACCGCGACCTGCGCGAGGGCGTGCGCCGCGTCTGCCGCGGGTTCGATGACGCCTACTGGCGCGACCTCGACGCACGCCACGAGTTCCCCTGGGCCTTCTACGAGGCGATGGCCGAGGGCGGCTGGATCGGCGTGGCCCTCCCCGAGGCCTACGGCGGTGGCGGGCTCGGCATCACCGAGGCGTCGATCGTGCTCGAGGAGGTGGCCGCCTCGGGCGCGGCCATGAACGGCTGCAGCGCGCTCCACACGTCGATCTTTGGGATGAACCCCGTCGTGAAGCACGGCAGCGACCTCTTGCGCGACACGTACCTGCCAGAGGTGGTGGCGGGTCGGCTCCACGTGGCCTTCGGCGTCACCGAACCCGACGCCGGGACCGACACCACCGCAATCACCACACGCGCCCGCCTCGATGGCGACCGCTACCTCGTGCGCGGCCGCAAGGTCTGGATGACCAAGGCGCCCTACTGCCAGAAGGTGCTGCTCCTCGTGCGCACCACACCCCTCGAGGAGGTGGAGCGCAAGACACACGGGCTCACCTTGCTCCTCGCTGACCTGCAGTCACCCCGGGTGGAGATCACCCCCATCAGCAAGCTGGGTCGCAACGCCGTGGTGTCCTGCGAGGTCACCTTCGACGACCTCGAGGTGCCCATCGACCACCGGGTGGGTGAGGAGGGTCGGGGCTTCACCTACCTCCTCGATGGGCTCAACCCCGAGCGCATCCTCATCGCGGCGGAGGCGCTCGGCATCGGTCGGGTGGCCATCGAGCGGGCCGTGGCCTACGCCAACGAGCGCGTGGTCTACGGCCGTCCGATCGGGCAGAACCAGGGGATCGCCTTCCCGCTGGCCGAGGCCTACGCCCGTCTCCACGCGGCGGGCCTCGTCGTCCGAGAGGCAGGCTGGCGCTACGACCATGGCCTGCCGTGCGGTGAGCAAGCCAACATGGCCAAGCTGCTCGCCGCCGACGCGGCCTTCGCGGCAGCCGACCAGGCCATGCAGACCCATGGCGGCTTCGGCTACGCCACCGAGTACGACATCGAGCGGTACTGGAAGGAGGCGCGGCTGATGCGCCTCGCTCCGATCCCGCAGGAGATGGTCCTCAACTACCTCGCTGAGCACGTACTCGGGCTACCGCGGTCCTACTGAACGATCAGGCACCGAGCGTGGGGCCGAGTGAGGTGTGGTCGCCCGGGTCCTCCACGATGGGATCGTCGCGGTCGTCCTGCTCGGTGCGCAGCGCCCGCGACATCACGGCGTGCATGTCGTACATGCAGGTGATGTAGGTGAGCTCCAGGATCGCGACCTCGCTCAGGTGGGCCCGCAGCGCCTCGAACACCCCATCAGCCACGCGTCCCCCGTCGTAGACGAGGGCGTCGGTGTAGGCGAGCACGGCGCGCTCGGCGGGGCTGTATACCTCGGCGGTCTGCCAGTGCGGGATCGCCTGGATCTTGGCTTCGTCCATCCCGAGCGCCCGACACGACTTGCAGTGCTGCGAGAACACGAAGCGGCTCCCGCGCGCCCAACCCACCCGCGTCTGACCCAGCTCGCGCAGCTCCGGGTCGAGCTCGCGCTCGGGGTTCCGGTACAGCGCGAAGCCACTGACGCAGTGGCGCATGATCTCGGGCGACGCGGCGAACACGGTCCACCAGTCGCCGGTGGTGCCGGTGGGGGTTCCCGGTTCGGCGACCGGGTCGCGGTCGCCGAACATGAGGTCGTACATGGCGAGGGTGACCTTGTCGGTCACCTCAGCGCGCGGAACCTGACGAAGACGGGGCACAGACCCTCCTGAGCTGGCTGGCAGACCTCGCCGAACCTAGGCGCACGCCTCGGACAGCGCGTCACGGTCCGGACGTCCGCGCCACCTCCCGAGCTCGCGACGATCCAGCCACAGATCTGTGGGCACGGCGTCGCGAGCTCCCCAGGGCGGCGTCGGCCGCCTTGATCAGCGGTACTCCGGGTTGGCGAAGTCGTAGCGGCAACCGGCGTCCCAGCCCGCCCGCTGGTTGCCGTGGGCGGGCATCCCGCCAGCGTCTTTGAGCATGCGGGCGACGTGGAGGAGGTTCCACGTCATGAAGGTGGTGTTCCGGTTCGTGAAGTCGTTCTCGGGGCCACCCGAACCCGGATCGAGGTAGCTCGGACCAGGGCCCGCCTCGCCGATCCAGCCCGCGTCCGCCTGGGGCGGGATGACGTACCCCAGGTGCTGCAGTGAGTACAGGACGTTCATCGCGCAGTGCTTCACGCCGTCCTCGTTCCCCGTCACCAGGCAGCCGCCGACACGCCCGTAGTAGGCGTACTGCCCGGCTTCGTTGAGCTGGCTCGAGTTGCCGTAGAGGCGTTCGATCGCCTGGGTGCACACCGATGACTTCTCGCCGAGCCAGATGGGCGTGCAGAGCACGAGGATGTCAGCGGCCATCACCTGTTCGAAGATCGCCGGCCACTCGTCAGAGGGCCAGCCGTGCTCGGTCATGTCGGGGTACACGCCAGTTGCGATGTCTCGGTCGACCGCACGGATGAGATGCACGGTGACGCCGTTACGGCGCATGATCTCCATCGAGATCTCGGCCAGTCCCTCGGTGTTGGACACCTCGGGGGATCGCTTCAGCGTGCAGCTGAGGAACAGCGCGCGCAGGTCACTGAAGTCCCAGGTGCTGTCCTCGCAGAGCTGATCCTGCTTCTCGGTGAGCTCGGTCATCGGTCTCCAACCCCCATTGCCGAGATCGGCGGGCCCGATCCCCGCGCCTTGCTACCCGACAGCGGGGGACGATGCTCGACCGATCTCGTGGCGGCGGCCGATCAGACGATGTCCGACAATCGCGGGAGGGTCGCTTCGTTGCAGCGCAGCAGCACCATCTCTCCGTCCCACTGCGCGACCTCGCCCCAGGGCACGTATCTGGCCCGGCGCTCCAACGCCGTGAAGACGGCCCGCAGCACGCCCTGTGTGCCCACCCAAGCGTGCGGTCATTCGCGTCTCGACCAGAATCTCATGGCGACGCCCCCGTGCGGCACCTGCGACGATCGCGACCATGGCCGACCAGCTGACGTCCACCGATCGCACCACCGTTCGTCGACACGCGGAGCGAGGGAGCGACGACCGTGTGACGGTCGACGCGATCATCGATGAGGCGTACCTGGCCCACGTCGGCTTTGTGATCGACGGAGCGCCGCGGGTGCTGCCGATGACCTACGGACGCGACGGCGACGTGCTCTACCTGCACGGTGCGGCGGGCAACGCCATGCTGCGTGCGTCGACCGATGCGGCGGTGTGTGTGACCATCACGCTCCTCGACGGGTTGGTGCTGGCCCGGTCGGCCTTCCACCACTCGATGAACTACCGCTCGGTGGTGCTGTTCGGCACGGCGACGAAGGTGACCGACGACGATGAGAAGCGCCGCGCCCTCGACGCCGTCGTCGAGCACGTTCTGCCGGATCGCAGTCAGGTGGCTCGTTCGACGAGCGATGCCGAGCTGCGGGCCACCCTCGTGCTGCGGCTGCCCATCGAGGAGGGCTCCGCCAAGGTGCGCACGGGTGGTCCGATCGATGACGCCGAGGACATGGACCTTCCCGTGTGGGCGGGCGTCGTGCCGTTGCGGCTTACCGCGGGTGATCCCCTGCAGGACCCCGCCCAGACGCTGGCGCTCCCGGTCCCCGTGGTCCGCCGCCCCGGCGCACCCCGGGGGTTGAGAACCCCGACCTAGTGTCCGGGTCCATGACCTATCGCGTGATCCAGTGGGCGACGGGTACCGTCGGCATCCACGCCGTGCCCGCCATCGTCGCCCACCCCGAGCTCGAGCTGGCCGGTCTGTGGGTGCACTCCGACAGCAAGGCGGGGCGCGACGCGGGCGAGCTGTGCGGCGGACCTCCCGTGGGTGTCGTCGCCACCCAAGATGCCGACGCGCTGCTGGCTCTCGACGCCGACTGCGTCTGCTACACGGCCAACTCCGACCTGCGCCCTGGCGATGTCGTCAGCGACATCTGCCGCATGCTCGCCTCCGGCAAGAACGTCGTGAACACCTCGTACGTGCCGTTGCTCTACCCGGCGGCGGCCGGTGAAGGCGTGCTCGACCAGCTGGAGACGGCGTGCCAGGCGGGCGGCACGAGCTTCTACACCTCCGGCATCGATCCGGGCTTTGGCAACGCCGGCATCACGATCCACGCCCTCGCCCTCTGCAAGGAGGTGCGCAAGGTCCGCATGCTCGAGATCGTCAACTACGCGACCTGGGACAACCCGTTCACGATGTTCGAGATCATGGGCTTCGGCAAGCCGGACACGTCGCAGTCGCTGCTGCTCGCGCCCGGCTCGACGACGCTGGCGTGGGGTCCGGTGCTCCACCTGGTCGCAAAGGCGATCGGGCTCGAGCTCGACGACGTGCGGGAGACCCACGAGATCCTGTTGGCCGACGAGGACATCGAGATCGCGTCGGGCCCGGTGGCCAAGGGGACCATCTCCGGCATGCGCTTCGAGATCATCGGTCTGATCGACGGCGAGGAGCGGATCGTCGTGGAGCACGTCACCCGCCTGCGTGACGGCGACGCACCCGACTGGCCCCAGGGGAGCGGCTATCGCATCGAGGTGGAGGGCGAGCCACACCTGCGCATCGAGCTGGGTCTGTCGTCCGACCTCGGCGACCACAACCACGCCGGCTGTCTGGCCACCGCGATGCACGTCGTCAACGCCATCCCGAGCGTCGTCGCCGCCAGCCCCGGTGTGAAGACCGTCCTCGACCTCCCCGTGTACAGCGCCAACGCTCGATGACCTGATGTCACTCGTGCAGGAGCGCAGCGACGCCCGGAGCACGGGTCACGACAGGTCGGGGAGGCCCATGTCGAGGTTGGGCTGCTCGATGCCGCCGTCGACCTCGACGATCTTGCCGGTGATGTAGCCACCGGCTCGCGAAGCGAGGAACAGCACGGTCGCCGCGATCTCCTCGGGGTCGCCGATCCGGCGCAGCGGCGTGCCCTGCTCCATCGCCGTGCGAAGCGTGTCGTCCTCGAGGACGATCTCGAGCGCGCTCGTGGCGATCGAGCCGACGGCGATCGCGTTGACCCGGATGCGCGGCGCCAGGTCCTGAGCGGCAAGTCGGGTCCAGTGGGCCAGGCCTGCCTTGGCGGTGCCGTAGGCCACGAAGCCGCGGCCCGCGGTGCGACCCATCATCGACGAGATGCCCACAACCGACCCGCCACCTGTCTCGAGCATGAGCGGCAGAGCCGCCCGGGTGAGGGCATGGGCCGTGGCCACGTTGAACGAGAACGCCTCGATGAGACGGCGCGGCGAGGTGTCGAGGAACGGGCGAGGCATCGTGCCCCCCACGTTGTTGACGACGACGTCGAGCCGCCCGAACGCCTCGCGCGCGGCCTCGGCCAGACCGGCGACGGCGTCGAGGTTGCTGAGGTCGGCTGGCACCACCGCGGCGCGGCGGCCGACGGCCTCGATCTGCTTGGCGACGACCTCGAGCTGCTCAGCCGTGCGCGCCGAGAGCACCACGTCAGCCCCGGCCTCGGCCAGGGCCAGTGCCGTGGCGGCGCCGATGCCCCGACCGGCACCGGTGACGATCGCGACCTGATCGTCGAGTCGGAAACGGTCTTGGATCATCGGCGCAGCATGGCACGGTCCCACCGGCCCGTCCGGGCTCGTTGGCGCCGGGATCCGGGATGACATCGGTCACAAAGGGGGATCTCAGATCGCCCACGTCGAAGCCTCCCGTCATACTGGCGGGCAGCGCGGGCCAAGGCGGACGAGATCGCCCAGTTCGTGCGCTTCGCCCCTTCCCCGGAGGTTCCTGTGTTCGCTCGGCTCGGCACCTGGTGCCATGACCACCGCAGACGAGTGGTGCTCATGTGGGTCGTCACGCTGGTTGTGCTCGGCGGCGTGTCCAACAGCGTGGGAACCGACTTCCACCAGGACTTCAAGGGTGTGAAGGTGGAGAGCCAGCGTGGCCTCACCCTTCTCGACAAGCACTTCGGCGGGGTGGGGGCCGGTCGGCGCGGCACGATCGTGTTCCGAGCTGAGCAAGGGGTGAACGACCCCGCTGTGCAGGCTGGGATGGAGGCGCTCTTCGCCAAGGTCGACGCCCGCCACGATGTCACGGTCGGCAGTCCCTACGCCCCAACAGGTGCGTTCCAGATCGCCCGTCAGGGTCCGGAGGCGGGCAAGATCGCCTACGCCGACCTCGAGATGCCCGAGGACCGCTCCGACAAGTCCGCCTTGGCCGTAGCGGCGGCCGTGAAGGCCGGTGCTCCCGACATCAAGGGCCTGCAGGTCGAGGTGGGCGGACAGAGCTTCGCCGAGTTCAAGCAACCCGACTCGGAGGTGCTCGGTCTCGCGCTGGCCATCGTGATCCTGATCGTGGCGTTCGGCTCCGTCCTCGCGATGGGACTGCCCGTGGCGGTCGCCCTCGCCGGCATCAGCGTCGGCACGATCCTGCTGCTCCTCTCCACCAACGTGTTCGCGGTGCCCGACTTCGCGCAGTTCCTGGGGCTGATGATCGGGCTCGGCGTGGGCATCGACTACGCGCTCTTCATCGTCACCCGGTACCGAGAGAACCTCCATCACGGGCACACGGTCGCGGAGGCCACGTCGATCGCGATCGACACGGCTGGTCGCGCGGTGGCGTTCGCAGGCATCACCGTCGTGATCTCGTTCCTCGGCATGCTCGTGATGGGCGTGTCCTTCGTGTCGGGCCTCGCGATCTCGGCGGCGATCGTCGTATCTGTCACCGTCGTCGCGTCGCTCACCCTGCTCCCCGCCTTGCTGGGCTTCGCCGGCGAGAAGGTCGAGGTCACCCGCTGGCGTGGGCTCATCGGTGCGGGCTTGGTCGCCCTGGCTCTGCTCGGCTCCGGACTGAGGATGCCGGTCATCGCGGTGCCGTCGCTCGTCCTCGCCGTGATCGTGATCGCCCTCGGCTTCGCCATCGCACCGCTTCGCCAGGTCGTGCCTCGCCGAGCCACCAAGTCGCTCCGGCAGACCACCGCGTATCGATGGAGCCGTCTCATCCAGCGTCGCCCCTGGCCCGCCTTCCTCGCCGGCGCGCTGTTCCTGATGGTCCTGGCCGTGCCCGTGCTCGGGCTGCGCCTCGGCTTCTCCGATGAGGGCAACTTCGCCAAGGACACCACCACCCGCAAGGCCTACGACCTGCTGGCTGACGGCTTCGGCCCGGGCTTCAACGGTCCGCTCATCATGGTGGCCGAGGTGCGCCCCGGCACCGACCTCGCCGCGCTCGCCGCGGTGGGCGACGCCGTCGGCCGTGACGTCGCGTTCGTCACGCCGCCCATGCCGAACAACGTCGCTGCCCCCACGGCGGTTCGTTGGATCGCCATCCCCAAGACCGCCCCGCAAGCCGCCGCCACCACGCGCCTCGTGGCACACCTTCGCACCGACGTCCTGCCGGCCGTGGAGGCCCGCACCGGCGTCGACGTGGCCGTCACCGGGTTCACCGCCATCGGCGGCGACTTCTCCAGCTACCTCGCCGGCCGACTGCTCTACTTCTTCGCCGCCGTGCTCGTGCTGTCGTTCCTGTTGCTCATGACCGTGTTCCGCAGCGTGCTCGTGCCGCTGAAGGCCGTGATCATGAACCTCCTGTCGATCGGCGCCGCCTACGGCGTGGTCGTGGCCGTGTTCCAGTGGGGCTGGTTCGGCAGCCTGAGCGGCGTCGAGCCGGCGCCCATCGAGCCGTTCGTGCCCATGATGCTGTTCGCCATCGTCTTCGGGCTCTCCATGGACTACGAGGTGTTCCTCCTCTCCCGGGTGAAGGAGGAGTGGAACCGCACCCACGACAGCCACCTTTCCGTGGCCAACGGCCTCGCCGCCACCGCCAAGGTCATCACCGCCGCGGCAGCGATCATGGTGTTCGTGTTCGGCAGCTTCCTGCTCGAGTCGGACCGCGTGCTCAAGCTGTTCGGCATGGGCCTGGCGATCGCAGTGCTGCTCGACGCCACCGTCGTTCGCCTGCTCTTGGTGCCCGCCACGATGGAGCTGCTCGGCGACAAGAACTGGTGGCTACCCAAGTGGCTCGACCGCCTGCTCCCCACCATCGACGTCGAAGGGCACCCCGACGCTGTCGATGAGTTCGCCGACGAGCTCGAGCTCGAGCCGGTCTGACACCGGGTCTGTCCGGCATCCGGGCAGATCGGCCGCGTGCGAGGCTGAGCGTTCGCATGACCTCGACGACGGCCGCCTTCCGGCTCCGCACCAGCCCTGATGCCCGCCGCATCGTGCGGACTCGTGGTCTGCGCGCCCTGATCGATGGCCTCGTGGCCGTCATCCTCCCTGGGTACCTCCTGGCCACGGGCCTTGACACGTTCCAGGTGGGCGCCGTCATCACGGCCACGCTGCTCGGATCGGCCGCGGTCACGCTGGCCATCGGCCTGCGTGGCGGGGCGGTGCCGCGACGCCGGCTGCTCCAGCTCATCGCCGTGCTGATGGTGCTCACCGGGGTGGCCTTCGCCACGGTCGGCGGCTTCATCGCCTTGCTCGTGGTGGCTGCCCTCGGCACCGTCAACCCTTCATCAGGCGACGTCAGCGGCTTCCTCGCCGTCGAGCAGGCGCTCTTGCCCGAGACGGTGCCGGCGATCAGCCGAACCACCCTGTTCGCGCGCTACAGCCTCATCGCTTCGTTGGCGGGCGCGGTCGGCGCCCTCGCGGCGGGGGGACCCGAGCTGGTGGCCCGCCACAGCTCGTTGACGCTGCACCAGGCCCAGCGCGGCGTCTTCCTCGTCTACGCCGGCATCGGCGTCGTGCTGCTCCTCCAATACCGCCACCTCACCGTCGGCGGCGCCCACCCGGAGGGACACCCGCCCAGCCGGCTCGGACCGTCTCGGGCCATCGTGTACCGGTTGGCGGCGATCTTCTCCATCGACGCGATGGGCGGCGGGTTCGCCGTGCAGTCGATCCTCGTGCTCTGGCTCGCGCTGCGCTTCGATCTCTCCACCGTGACGGCGGGTGCCGTCTTCTTCTGGAGCGGCCTCCTGTCGGCGAGCTCGGCCCTGCTGGCGCCGCGCCTGGCCCGTCGGATCGGCTTGATCCGCACCATGGTGTTCACGCACCTCCCTGCCAACGGGCTGCTGATGGCGGCGGCGCTCATGCCCAACGCAGGCCTCGCCGTCGCCTGCCTCCTCGCTCGCTCGCTCCTCTCGCAGATGGATGTGCCGGCGCGCACCAGCTACGTGATGGCGATCGTGCGGCCGGAGGAACGGGCCGCGGCGGCCAGCGTCACGAACGTGCCGCGGAGCCTCGCGTCCGCGCTGCCGCCCCTCGCCGCCGGGTGGATGCTCGATCACTCCACCTTCGGATGGCCGCTGCTCATCGCGGGGGCGCTCAAGGCGATCTACGACCTCTCGCTGCTCGCGCTCTTCCACGACGTGCGACCGGAAGAGGAGCTGGCCGGCCGCGCCTGAAGGGGAACCCAGAAGGGCTGGCCGTAGGCTCGGCGGTCACCGCACCCTTCGTCCCACCACCTGAATCGAGCACCCGTGATCCGCCGACGCCTCGCCACCGCCGTCTTGTGCCCCCTGGTCGTGCTCGCTGCCTGCTCGAGCGGGGCGGCCTCGTCGCCGACCGTCACCGAACGATCCACCACCTCCACCGATCCGACGGCGAAGGTCGTCGACCTCGCATCCTCCGCTGATCTGTACGCCCTCGCACAGCCGCTGCGCCCTGGGAAGCCGGGCGATGTGATCGCGGTGCAGCCGGTCAAGGGCGTCGACGTTGCCGCCACGGTGCTGCGCGTGCTCTACCACTCGCAATCGATCGCCGGGGCCGACATCGCCGTCAGCGGGCTCATCGTGGTTCCTGACGGCCCTGCCCCGCCCGGTGGTCGCACGGTGCTGTCGTGGGCCCATGGCACCGCCGGCATCGCTGATGAGTGTGCCCCGAGCAAGGATCCGTCGAGCGCCGGCATCGGCCTGGTCGCGCCCTTTCTCGAGCGGGGCATGGCGATCGTTGCCACCGACTACGAAGGTCTCGGCACACCGGGCCGTCACCCTTACATCGCCGGTGAGAGCGAGGGCCGCGGCGTCCTCGACATCGTGCGGGCGGCCCGCTTGCTCGGTGACCGCGTCGGCGCGTCGAAGCGCGTCGTGATCTGGGGTCACTCCCAAGGGGGCCACGCCGCGCTCTTCGCCAACCAGATCGCGTCGACGTGGGCCCCCGAGCTCGAGGTGCTCGGCACCGTGGCTGGTGCGCCGCCGTCGCAGCTCACGTTGATCGCCGCCGCCCTCAAGAACAGCCCCTTCCGCTTCTACTTGGGCATGGTCGCGGCTGGATGGGCCGCGGCCTACCCCGATGCCCATCCCGCCGATGTGCTCACGCCCCTCGGGCTCGAGCGCCTCGCGCAGGTGGACGAGGGGTGCAGCAGTGCGTTGGCCAGGGCGTGGAGCGATGTGCCGTACGACGCGCTCGTGAAGGCCGACCCGGCCACCGTGAAGCCGTGGGCCGCCCTTCTCGTGAAGAACGACCCCGGGCTCGTGGTCGGTGAGTCGCCTGTGCTGATCATCCACGGCGAGCAGGACGAGCAGATCCCGGTGATCAGCTCCAAGATGCTGCTCGATCGGATGTGCGGCATCGGCCAGGTCGTCGAACGCCGGACGTACCCCGGCAGCCACGCTGGTGTGATCGCCCCGTCGTTGCCCGACATGCTGGCGTGGATCGACGCCAGGATCGCTGGGGAACCGGCTCCCACGAGCTGCGCTGGGTAGGGTGAACACGACCGCAAAGTATTGACATTGTTTGTGACAATACTGTAGAGTCAGGGCCATGAGCCCCGGGAGCGCCCTCTTCGACGAGCTCCCCGAGGACGGCCGCCGGGCGAGGCGCCACCGCAGCCGCGATCTGGTGGTCGACGCGCTCCTCGACCTGCTCGGCGCCGGCGTGGTCCGCCCCACAGCCCAGCAGGTGGCCGAGCAGTCGGGTGTCTCGTTGCGCTCGATCTTCCGGATCTTCGACGATGTCGAGACGCTCCACACGGCCGCCGCCACCCGGCAGCTCTCGCGGGTGCGCCATCTCTTCGTCGACGTTCCCGCGGTCGGATCGGTGGCGGATCGGGTCGACGCGATGATCGAGATCAACGCCCGCCTCTACGAGTCGGTTGCTCCCATCCGCCGGGCCGCGCTCCGAGCGGCGCCTGAGTCGGCCCCGCTCCAGGAGCAGCTCCGTCGGGTACGGGGCTGGCTGCGCGCCGAGATCGACCGCGTGTTCGCGACGGAGGTCGCCAGCCGCGCCCACTCCTCTGTCGCACCGGCCGTCGAGGTGCTGATGAGCTTCGAGGCCTGGGACCAGATGCGGATCACCCAGGAGCTCACGGCGTCGGAGGCATCCGCGGTCGTGCGGGAAGGCGCGCTGACCCTCCTCGGGGCAGCATCCCGCTAGTCCGCGGCAGCAATGCGCGTGGGCAGTGGCCCGCCGACCCGGTAGGAAGATGAGGTGACCTCGCCGGCCCTGCCCGTCCCCCTTGCCGCAGAGGCCACGGCGTCCGACGCCTTCACGCCCACGGACTGGATCGTGTTCGCGTCGATCGCGGCGATCTGGGGTGCATCGTTCCTCCTCATCGCGGTCGGTCTCGAGAGCATGCAGCCAGGGGTCGTGACCTTGCTGCGGGTGGGTCTCGGGGCATTGATCCTGAACGTGATCCCCGGCGGCCGCATCCACATCGACCCCGCCGATCGCGGCCGCATGCTGGCCGTGTCGATCGTGTGGGTCGGCATTCCCTTCACGCTGTTCCCTCTCGCCGAGCAGCACATCAACTCGGCGATCACCGGCCTGCTGAACGGTGCGACGCCGATGTTCGTCGCTCTGTTCGCGGCGCTGTTCTTCGGTCGTCGCACCACAGGACCGCAGCTGCTCGGCGTCTCCGTCGGGTTCGCCGGCATCGTGCTGATCAGCGCACCAAGCCTCGGCGAGGGTTCGACACAGGCCGTCGGGGTGGGCCTCGTTCTGCTGGCCACCCTCTGCTACGGGCTCGCGACCAACCTCGTCGTGCCGCTCCAGCGTCGCTACGGGTCGCGTGCGGTCATGGGTCGCATGCTGGCGCTGGCCACGATCTGGACCCTGCCCTTCGGTCTGGCCAGCCTCCGCGGCTCGAGCCTCGAGCTGGCCCCGATCCTCGCTGTGGCCGTCCTCGGGCTCGTCGGCACGGGCGGGGCATTCCTCCTCATGGGGAGCCTCGTGGGCCGGGTGGGTGCCACCCGCGCCTCGTTCATCACGTACCTGATCCCCGTGGTGGCGCTGGCCCTCGGCGTCGTGTTCCAAGACGACCACGTGTCCGCCCCCGCCCTCGCTGGCGTGGTGCTCGTGGTCGCCGGCGCCGTGCTCGCCAGCCGCCGCGAGGCCTGACGGCGATCAGTCCGTGGAGCGGGAGCGGCGCGAACGCGGCCACCGCATGCGCCATGGCCGACTCGTGCGTTGGCGAGCGCCGACGACGCATTGACGCACGAGTGTCTGCTGGCGCACGAGTACGAACGGCGTGGTCGCCGAGGCCGTCGGTGCCGGCCAGCCGCCGCGAGGCCTGACGGCGATCAGTCCGTGGAGCCGCTCAGCTTGAGGTGCTTGAGGCGGATGCTGGCGAGCGCCAGCGCGACGGTCGTGATGAGCACCAGGCGCACCAGGGCAGCGGGGCCCTGGGGGATGCCGGCACGCACGAGATCCGATGGCCCGCTCACCAGATCCACGAAGGCGGCGCGCGCCTCCCAGGAGGGCGAGAGCTGCGCGATGCCGCTCAGGGCGGCGCCGAGGAGACGCTCCACCAGGAACACGAACGCGAGGGACCACACGGCGGCGCGGCGTGCGATGCAGCCGATGGCGATGAAGACGGCGACGTAGGCCATCGCCCCGAAGGCAGCGGCTACCGCTGCGCCGCCAGCGCTGCCCGCGGCCCCGGCGACGACCGCGGCCAGTGCGAAGGAGGCGCCGAGGCAGCTAGCGGCCACGATCGTGCCGCCGAACCAACGGCCCACGGCGATCTGCCACGTGGAGACCGGCGAGAGCCACGTGAACGCGAACGACCCGGTGCGGATCTCCGCGCCGAGGACGGCGTCGCCGACCACGAGGCAGGTCACGGGTAGGACCAGCGCGAACAGAGCGGTGGATGCCACCTGGGCGAACTCGTGGGCGGGAGTGCCATCGAGCGCACGCACGAGCAGACCGAACAGGACGGCGGCCGCACAAGGGAGCAGGACGCCGATCCAGCGCTTGCCGTTGAAGCACGTGCGCAGCGTGTAGTCGATGATGGCGACGATCGGTGGGCGGACACGCGCCGCCGTGACGGGCGTCGTCATCGGACCAGCTCCCGGAAGAGGCTCTCGAGGGAGTCGTCGAGCGGGCGCACCTCGGTGAGGCGGATGCCGAGATCGCGAGCGGTGCGGGGCAGTGCGATGGCGACATCCCGGGCTCGGGTGGTGGACACGATGAGGTCGTTGCCATCCACGTTCACGCCGCCGACCGCATCGAGTGACACGAGCGAGGCGGCGAGGCGACGAGGATCGACGCAGCGCACGAGCACCTGGCGGGGGACGTCGTCCATCGCGTCACGGATGGCGTGGTGGCCACCGGCGGCTGCGAGCCGCCCGCGCACGATGACGATCACCCGCTCGGCCATCGACTCGACCTCGTGGAGCACGTGGGAGCTCACGATCACCGTGCGGCCCTCCTCGCCGAGGCGCTTGAACAGGGCGATCAGGCTGAGTCGCTGGATGGGGTCGGCGCCGTTGAGCGGTTCGTCGAGCACGAGCACCAGCGGGTTCTTCACGAGGGCGGCGGCCACCTTCGATCGCTGACGCATGCCCTTGCTGAAGCCGTCCATGCGTCGGTCGGCGGCGGGCAGCATGTCGACGGTGTGCAGCGCCCACTCGACGATGCTCCGATCGGCCACCCGGTGGAGGTCGGCAACGTAGCGACACAGCTCGCGCGGGGTGAGCCCCTTCGGCACCGCTTCGTCCTCGGGTACCAGGGCCACCCGAGCGTGCACCGACCGGTCGACGCGTGGGTCGACGCCGGCCACGAGCACTCGACCTTGGTTGACCGGGAGCAGGCCGGTGATCGCTCGCATGAGGGTGGTCTTGCCGGCGCCGTTCGGCCCGAGGAGGCCCGTCACCCCCGCGCCGAACGAGCATCCGAGCTCCGAGAGGGCCACCTTCTGTCCGAACCACACCGACACATCGCTCACTGCGACGGTGGCGTCGGGCACGAAGGCAGGGTCGAGGGGCGGAGGCGGGGGCGGAGGCGGGGGCGGCAGGGTGCTCATCGCTCCACCTCGTCGTAGCGGTAGAGCAGGAGGGCCAGGCAGGCGCCGACGACCAGCACGTACACGCCCGCCGCGAAGAGCCCACCGCCGTCGACCCCCGACATCGGATGGGTGGGGTCGATCTCCCCGAGGAAGACGACATCACGCAGCAGCAGCGGCAGTCCGGCCAGGTTCAGCAACGGGGCGGCGGAGGGCGCGGGACGGTCGACGTAGACCGTGGTCGTGGAGTCGGGCCCGATGGGCTGCGGGGGGGCGACGATCACGCCCGGCGCGGGCTCGACCGTGGTGGCGGCCGGCCCGTTGCTGCTCGAGACGGTGGTGGTGACCTGGGGGCCGACGAGGATGGCCGACACGATCGAGGTGACCAGGAACAGGCCGATGATCGAGGCGCCAGCGATGATCCGTCGTGAGGTGAGCGCGGCGATCGCCACGCCGATGGCGGCGTAGAAGAGCGACAGCAGACCGACCGCGACCGGCACCTGCCAGAGCACCTCGGCGTTGTCCCGCAGGTAGCGCAGGGCTCCGTGGTCGCTCACGAGCATCTGACCGACGAAGAGCACCACCTGGGGGATGAACGAGAACGCGAAGAGGATCGACGCCATCGCGCCGACCTTGGCGATCACGTAGTCGATGCCCTTGAGGGGCCGCGCGAACACCAGCGGCAGCACCCGCTGGCGGCGGTCGGGGCAGATGATGTCGGGGGCGGTGAGGGCCACGAACACGAGCAGTGCGTTGGAGACGCCGACGTACTCGCGATAGGTGATGAACTCGATGCCCCTGGCGGGGGTGTCGCGCGTGAGGTACTTCACCCCGACGTTCACGATGGCGGGGACCACGGCGATGGCGAGGAGGATGAACGGCGCGACCTTCTGGCGCCACTCGCGTCGCAGGCCGAGCGCCCGCCGGATGCTGGCGCGGTAGAGGGCACCCCGGGCCGAGCGGCGGCCGCCGCGCTGGCCTTCGTAGGGCCGATACCCGCGGTCGTAGACGGCACCGGTCATGGATGCTCGATGTGCGTGGCGCGGTCGAGGAACACGTCGTCGAGCGAGGTGAGCCGGGCGGCCATGCGCGTGAGCGGAAGGCCGAGGTCGGCCACGAGGTCGCGGACGAGGTCGAGGTCGTCGTCCCCGCGAACCTGGATCTGCACGATCCCGTTCACGACTGAAGCCGGGAGCGACCGGGCGGCCAACGCGGCCACCAGCTGGTCCCGGTCTGGGCCGACGTCGACGTTGAGCAGCCCGGTGCGCTCGAGCAGCGACCCGGTGGCTCCCGACACCATGAGGTGTCCGGCGTCGAGCATGACCACGTGATCGCACACCTGCTCCACGTCGTCGAGGAGGTGGGTGGCCAGGAGCACCGAGATGCCGAAGGTGCCGAGCCGGGCGACGAGGGCGAGCATCTCTTCCCGACCGAGGGGATCGAGGCCGGCGGTGGGTTCGTCGAGCAGCACGAGCTCCGGATCGGCGACGAGCGCCTGGGCCAGCTTGGCGCGCTGGCGCATGCCGGTGGAGAAGCCGGCGATCGGACGGAAGCGAGCCTCATCGAGACCAACGAGGTCGAGGACGTCGGAGGCGCGCTGCCGGGCGGCGCGGGGCGGGAGGCCGCTCAGCTCGCCGAAGGAGGACACCACGTCGGCGGCCGACTGGTCGAGGGGGAGGCAGTCGTGCTCGGGCATGAAGCCGACGCGGCTGCGCACACCGATCGGGTCGGCGGCCACGTCGATGCCACAGACCTCGAGCCGGCCCTCGGTGGGGTGGCTCAAGCCGAGCATCATCCGAAAGAGGGTGGTCTTGCCCGCCCCGTTGGCGCCGACCAGCCCGACCCGCCCGCGCGGGACCTCTATGGTGAGGTCGTCGACGGCCATCACATCGGGGTAGCGCTTCGTGAGTCCCTGGGTGCGCAGCAGGGGACCGTCGGAGCGCATCGATGCAGTCTTGCAGGGCGGTCGGTCCGCATGGTCGCCCCCCTCCGTGGCAAGAAATGGCGTGAAGTCGCCGCAGACCATCTAGGCTTGCTGCAATCGAGGAAGTCAGTCGGACTTGCTTGCAGTGCAGATAGAAGGAACATCAGTGGCTACAGGAACCGTGAAGTTTTTCAACGCCGAGAAGGGCTTCGGCTTCATCTCGCGCGAGCAGGGGGACGACGTCTTCGTTCACTTCTCCAACATCCAGGGCTCGGGCTACAAGACCCTCGACGAGGGTCAGCAGGTCGAGTTCGACGTGGCCCCCGGCCGCAAGGGTGAGGAAGCCCAGAACGTCCGGGTCATCTGACCCAAGGTTCTGCTG
>JBKJIE010000119.1:0-9528 GCA_046598715.1 Acidimicrobiales bacterium
CCCCACCATCGAGGGCACGATGCTCTTCACGCTCATGCTCGGGATCGTGGTGTTCTCCCTGCTGTTCGTCTGGCTGCTGATCCACCGGTTCCGCGTCGGCTGGCTCGAGGAGCGCGCGGGGGCCAGCGGCATCGACCAGGCCCTCACCGAACGCCGCGCCGAAGCCGGTGTCAGCACCGGGACGACGATCTGATGAGCATGGTCGCCATGACGCACGTTGGGTACGTCGCCGCTGGCTGGGCCATCCCGCTCGTCTTGCTTGCTGCCTACTCGCTGCGCACGGTGCGACGCGGCCGCAAGCTGGCCGAGCGCGTGCCCGCGGAGGAGCGCCGGTGGAGCTGACGCCTCGCACCGCACCCGACCCCGTCGGGGCCCCGCCCCGCCATCGCCGCAGCCCGTGGGCCTACGGCGTGCTCCTGGCCGTGCTCCTCGGCCTTGGTGTCGTCGTCTACCAGGGGCTCACCTCAGCCTCGCTCTACTTCTACAACGCCGACGAAGCGGTGGCGCAGCGGGCCGATCTCGGCGACCGACGCTTCCGCCTGCAGGGCACGGTGCTGGGCGACTCCGTCAAGCCCACGGCCAAGGGTGTCAACTTCACGGTGGCCTTCGACGGCGTGCCGGTCGACGTGCATCACGCCGGCGACCCTCCCGAGCTGTTCCAGCCCGGCATCCCCGTGGTGCTCGAGGGGCGCTGGGATCCGTCGGGCGCGTACTTCGCCAGCGACACGATCCGCGTGAAGCACTCTGAGCAGTACCAGGCGGACAACGGAGATCGGCTCGCCAACGCCAAGCGCGGTGGCGCCACAGCGGTCACCTCCGCTGACACCACGGCACCGTGAACGCCACCCTCGGCTCGGCCGGCGTGGTCCTGGGGGTGGCGGCCTCCCTGCTCGGCGTGCTCACGATGGGCGTCGGGCTGCGTCGCAAGCGCCCGCAGATCCTCGAAGCCGGTTGGAGCTACAGCCTGCTGATCCTCCTCGCCGCGGTGATCTCGGTGATCGCGATGGAGCGGGCGCTCATCACCCGCGACTTCAGCGTGGGGTTCGTGCACGACCACGGGTCGAGTCGCACGCCACGCCTGTTCAACGTGGCCACGATGTGGTCCGCCCTCGAGGGATCGATCCTGCTTTGGACGCTGATCCTCGCCGGGTTCACGGTGCACGTGGCCCGCAAGTTCCGTCGTCGGCTGTCGGATCCGCTGGTCGGGTGGGCGTTGCTGACGATGTTCGTGGTCTGCTCGTTCTTCTTCCTGCTGCTGCTCATGCCGGCCAACCCGTTCACCAGCGTGGCCGTGCCGCTCGGCTACGACGGACCCGGCCCGAACCCGCTCCTGCAGGAGCACCTGCTCATGGCGTTCCACCCGCCGATGCTCTACCTGGGCTACGTCGGGTTCACGGTGCCGTTCGCGTTCGCGGTCGCGGCGCTTGTCACCGGCCGTCTCGGCGAGGGGTGGCTCGTGGAGACGCGCCGTGCCACGCTCATGGCCTGGGGGTTCCTCACCATCGGCATCATCCTGGGCGCCTGGTGGAGCTACGAGGTGCTCGGCTGGGGCGGGTACTGGGGCTGGGACCCCGTCGAGAACGCGTCGTTGCTGCCCTGGCTCACGGGCACGGCGTACCTGCACTCGGTGATGGTGCAGGAGCGTCGCGGGATGCTCCGCGTGTGGAACCTGTCGCTGTTGTGCGCCACGTTCAGCCTCACGATCCTCGGGACCTTCCTCACCCGCTCCGGTGTCCTCGAGTCGGTGCATGCCTTCTCGGACAGCGACATCGGGGTGTGGCTGCTGAGCTTCTTCGGTCTGATCGTCGCGGTCACGCTCGGGCTCATCGGCTGGCGAGGCGACCGACTCCGCTCGCCGGGCCGCATCGACTCGCCGCTGTCGCGTGAGGGTGCCTTCTTCGCCAACAACGTGCTCTTCGCGGCCTTCGCGTTCGTGGTGCTCCTGGGCACGGTCTTCCCGCTGATCATCGAGGCGGTGCAGAACCAGCCGGTCACGGTGGGTCCGCCCTACTTCGATCGGATGACCACGCCCATCGGGATCGTGCTGCTCTTTCTCATGGCCATGGCGCCTGTGCTGCCCTGGCGCAAGGCGTCGGCCGAGCTGCTCTCGCAGCGGCTGCTCTGGCCGGCGGGGGCGGGAGCGATCACCCTGTTCGTGGTCGTCGCCCTCGGTGCCCGGGGCTGGGCACCGATCCTCGCCTTCGGCCTTGGTGGCTTCGCCGGCGGTGCCGCAGTGCGCCAGGTGGCCCTGGCATCTCGGCGGCAGGGCTGGCGCGGGTTCGTGGGTCGCACCAACGGCGGGATGATCGTCCACCTCGGCGTGGTGATCGTCGCTGTCGCCATCGCCGCCTCGGGCAGCTACGTGCACGAGGTCGAAGCGCGGTACGGGCCCGGGCAGACCCGCGTGGTGGGCGGCCATCAGATCACCTACGTCAACACGCTCGAGGTGCAGGAGCGCAACCGCACCGCCACCAAGGTGCGGGTGCGCGTCGACGGCGGCCAGGTGTATGAGCCTGCGCTGTCTCGCTACCCGGGCTTCGGCAGCCTCATCGGCACGCCCTCGGTGAAGACCGGCCTCACCGAGGACGTGTACCTCACCATCACCCGCCTCCCCGACGCCCCCGGCGGCCAGGTCACCCTGCGGGTGATCATCGAGCCGATGGCCCTGTGGCTCTGGGTCGGTGGTGGGGTCATGGCCTTCGGCACCATCCTGGCGGCGTGGCCCGGTCGTCGCCGTCGACCCACCGATGCCGCGTCTGCCCCTGTCCCTGGTGCCGCCGCCGGCCCGCGCCCCGACGACCTGCTCGACGACGACCCCACCCTCGAACCCGTGGGCGTCGACTGATGGGTGCCGACGACCCGATGGAGTCGGCCGCCGTCGGCGAGGCACCGCTGGGTGGGGGCATCGACGCGGCCCCTGCCGACGGTCCTCGGACGGTGCTCGTCGTCGTTGCGGTCGTGGCCGTGCTGGCGGTGCTGCTCGTCGCGGTGCTGGCCACGCGCGACCCGAACGTCGAGCGTGTCACCAAGAGTCCGCTGATCGGCAAGCTCGCGCCGGCGATCGCCGGCCCAACCCTCAGCGGCGACACCTTCGACCTCGCCGGTCTGCGCGGTCGATGGGTGGTGGTCAACTTCTTCGCCACGTGGTGCACGCCTTGCCTGGCCGAGCACCCGGAGCTCGACGCCTTCCAGCGCGGTCACGCGGCGAAGGGCGATGCGTCGGTGGTCAGCGTGCTGTTCGATGACAAGCCCGAGCGGGCACGCAAGGTCTTCGAGGCGCGCGGCGGCGATTGGCCGGTTGTGATCGATGACGAGGGGAAGGTCAGCGTGGCCTATGGCGTGGCTCGCGTGCCGGAGTCGTTCCTCGTGGCACCCGATGGCACCGTCGTGCAGCGCCTCGTCGGGGGCATCACCGCAACACAGCTCAACCAGCTCCTTGCGCAGTATGAGGCCGCCGCAGGGGGGTCTGGGGCGTGAGTCGTCTCCAAGGGCCGACGTTTCGGCGATGGAGCTGGCTGTTCATCGCCGCGCTGATCGTCGTGGCGTTCGTGCGGGCCGGCGTGTCGGATGGTCCCGCCCTCACCGCAGAGGAGCGGGTGCACGACATCGCCACCACCATCAAGTGCCCCACGTGTCGCAGCCAGTCGGTGGCCGGCTCCGACTCCGGCGCCGCTCGAGCCATCCGCACCGACATCGCCAAGCGGGTCAGCGACGGTGAGTCGGCCGATGAGATCCGGGCTGCCGTGGCCGCCACCTATGGAAGCGACGTGCTGCTCACCCCGTCGAGGTCGGGGGTCGAGGGCATCGTGTGGATCCTTCCCGTCGTCGCACTCGTGCTCGGCCTGGCGGGGTTGTCGGCGGCCTTCGCCCGATGGCGACGTACACCGGCCTCGGCTGCCACCGACGCCGACCGGGCACTTGTCGCGCAGGCGCTCGCCGAGCACGACGACGCGTGATGGCTGCGAGCCCGCTCGAGGAGCAGCGCGACTTCTTGCTCCGATCGCTCGAAGACCTCGAGCGCGAGCGCGCCGCCGGCGACGTCGACGAGCACGACTATGCGGCGCTGAAGGACGACTACACAGCGCGCGCGGCGGCCGTGCTCCGCTCGATCGAGGAGGGCCGATCCCGGGTCACCCCCGTGGCGCCCCGGTCGCGGCGACGAGTGGTACTCGTCGGTCTGGGGGTCGTCGCCTTCGCCGCGCTGGCAGGGGTCCTCGTGGCCCAGGCGCTCGGTCGACGCGACGCAGGCCAGGTGGTGACCGGTGACATCCGGCAGTCGGTCACCGAGAAGCTGAACGAGGCCGGCCGACGCGGGGCGGCCGGTGACCTGACGGCCGCCATCGATCTCTACGACGAGGTGCTGGCCGACGATCCGAGCAACGCCGAAGCACTCGCCTACAAGGGGTGGATGCAGACCCTGAGCGGCAAGGGAGCCGATGGGCTCACCACACTGCTCGGCGCCGCCACGGCCAACCCGTCGTATCCCGACGTGCACGCGTTCCTGGCCATCGTGTTCTTCCGCAACGGCCTCGTCGAGCAGGCCAGTCGCGAGCTCAGCCGCCTCGACGCCCTCGACCCACCGCCGGCCATTCGCGACCTCACGGCCAACCTCCGAGCCCAGATCGACGCTGCCCTCGCCACCACGACCACCACCCCTGGTTGATCAGGCGGGTGGGGCGAGGTACCGGCCCTTGGAGAAGCTGTCGCCGTCGCGGGTGAGCACCCAGGTCGATGCCTTCTGCCAGCGCACCTCGTCCTTGAGCTTGATGCCGCGCCGAAGCAGTGCGTCGAGCAGGTCGGGAATGACGTCACCGTGGCTGCAGATGGCGGCCGGTTCGTCGCGCAGCTCCTCAGCGAGCGCCAGCGCGCCGGCGAAGCCCATGCCCTCGGCGAGGCGGTCGTCCGACTCCACCTCGATCCCGAGCAGGTCGGCCAGCGGTCGCAGCGTGTCGCCGCAGCGTCGGAACGGGCTGGCCACCAGCCGCTTGATGCCCGCATCAGCGAGCAGGTCGCGCAGTGCGTCGGCCTGGCGTCGTCCCCGCTCGGAGAGCGTCCGGCGCTCGTCCGGCTCGTCGTCCCGACCACGCGTGCCCGCATCAGCGTGGCGAACGACGTAGAGCTTCCCCACGGCTGGACACGCTATCGGTCCATCTGCGCGGCTTTCGCACGAGCGCGGTTGATCGGCGCGACAATCCGGCACCAACGGTCATGGGGGCTCAGGTGACCGAGGACTTGGATCTGGGGGCGGGGTCGTCGATGGCGGCGTTCAGGGAGGATCTCCGGTGGATGCGCGCTGTCGGTCTGGGTGAGCCGGCGGCCGTACGACGTCTGGTCGACGAGGCCGGACCCATCGTCTTCGGGTTCCTCTTCGCTCGGGTCGGCGGCGACGAAGCCGTCGCAGCCGACCTCCTCCAGGAGACGTTCCTGGAGGCAGTTCGCAGCGCCTCGGGGTTCCGGGGGGAATCGTCCGCCGCCACGTGGGTCTGTGCAATCGCTCGACACCGGATCGCCCGACACTTCGAGCGTGAGCGCCGTCAAGACATCGCCCGTCACGGTCTTGTGCTCTTGCACGGCGAGGGTGAGCCGACCGAGCGTGCAGAGGGTTATCTCGACGTCGACCGGCGCGACCAGGTTGTACGGGCGCTGGGAACCCTCACGCCGCTGCATCGGCAGGTGCTCGTGATGAAGTACCTCGACAACTGCTCCGTCGAGGAGATCGCCACGGACCTCGGCAAGACGCGGGTCCAGGTCCAGTCGCTGCTCCAGCGGGCCCGGTCTGGCCTTCGCTGCGCCCTCGGTGGGTCCGATGCCTGACGACGACGAGATCAGCCACCTCATGGAAGGTGGCCTCGACGACCCTCGGGCGCTCCCCCCGGCTCTGGCGGCCGAGGTGGTCTCAGCGATGATCGAGGCAGCGTCGACATCAGCCGACCCAGGCCACCTGTTGCTCGACATCGATGGTCCGCGCGCGCTGCCGTCGGCCTTGGCCGACAAGGTCCTCGCTGCCCTCCAGGTCGTCGCGATCAGTCAGCCTGGAACGGCGCGGAGCCATCGTGATCGCCGGATGGGCTGGCTCGGTCGGGCCGCCGTGCTGCTCATCGTGGCCGGCATGCTCGCCGCGCTGACTCGGTCCGTGCCGAGCGCGGTGGACGTGGCGGCCCCGCCTTCACACCGTCCGACGCTCGGACCCCTGCTCCCGCCACCGGACTCGACGACGACCACCTCCACCATCACCCCCGCACCCCCGTCGCGCCCGGTGGTGGCCTTGAGCGAATCAGACCCGGCGTACGCCCGTCTCGACACGTTCAGCAGCTGCCAGGAGCTGCTGAGCTGGGTGAAGCCCCGCGCCGAGTGGGTGACCGACGAGTACGGCCTTCGCCTAGACGATGGCTTCACTCGGGGCTGGTCGGTCGCGGCGACAGCGCCGACAGGTCAACCGCAGCCTCAGCCAGACGCGCCGGCTCTCGCCGCGGGCACCCATTCGGTCACCAACGTCCAAGAGGTCGGGGTGGACGAGCCGGACATGTTGAAGGTTGCCGGCGGCGCGCTCGCGCTCCTCACCACCGAGGCGCTCCAGATGATCGATACGTCCGGTGGCGGCGCCGTGCTTGCTTCCACCACGCCGATGCGGACCACTGACCTCCTGCCCATGTCGCTGCTGGCCGACGGCGCGAACCTGGTCGTGCTGAGCGGACGTGTCTTCTATGAGCCGAGGGCAACCCAGCTCAGGTTGCTGGATGTCAGCCAGCCAGCGAAGCCGATCGAGCGTGATTCCCGGACGGTGCCGGGGGTGCTCGTCGATGCTCGGGTGGTCGACGGCGTGGCTCACCTCGTCACCGGCTGGACGCCAGGGCCGTTCTCTTTCGTGATGCCAGCCAACCCGACGGACCGAGCTGAGGTGGATCGGGACCGGGCTCAGAATCGCAGGGTCATCCGGGAGTCGACCGTCGAACAGTGGATACCTCCTGGAGTTCCGTGCGATCGGATCGCTCACCCACGCGACCTGTCGGGGTTCTCCCAGACCCTGATCTGGAGCTTCCCCATCGGGCATCCCTCCGCGATGACTGTTCGGGGCCTGTTGGCCAGCCCGTCGATCATGTATGCGTCAGCCGATCATCTGGTGGTCGGCACCGAGCGGTGGGAGTACCAGCAGGTCGGGCAGGGGGTACAGACGGGCCTCAAGTCTGTGCGCACCAACCTCCACCTCTTCGCGCTCGAGGACGGGGGAAGCCGGTATCTGGCCTCCGGGTCCGTCCCCGGCTTCGTCAGGTCGCCCTACGCGCTGTCCGACAAGGATGGCTACCTGCGGGTGGCCTCGACGGACGCCGTTCCGGGAGTAGCCGCGACGGCGAGCTCCACGGTGACGGTGTTGGCCGACGACGGCCACGGCCTCCTGCAGGTGGTCGGGTCAATCGGCGGCCTCGGCGCCGGGCAGTCGATCCAGGGCGTCCGGTTCGTCGGTGACGTGGGCTACGTCGTCACCTACAAGGAGCGCGACCCCCTCTACACGATCGACGTGAGCGATCCCACCCATCCGCGACTCCGAGGAGCCCTGGACGTGTCCGGCTTCTCCAGCTACCTCCAACAGCTCTCAGGTGGGCGGGTGCTCGGTGTTGGAGTTGAGGCCACCGATGACGGCCAGGTCACCGGCGGCGCGGTCTCGATGTACGACGTGTCCAACCTCGATGCCCCACGCCTGGAGCAGCGGCTCGTTGAGTCGGGGACGAGGTTCGCGGCGGCTGAAGATCCTCACGCCCTGCTGCTGTGGGGGCCAACGGCCCAGCTGGTGCTTCCGGCGTCCACCGGGTTCGCTCCCTCCTGTGCCGATGGGGCTGCGGCGTACCAGCCGCCGGTCTATGGCTTCTACGTGTACGTCCGAGGAGCGAACGGCTTTGTCCGCCAGGGCACCCTCAAGCACGCCGGTCACGGCACCTGCTCGGAGGAAGGCATCGCCTATCGGGCGGCGATGGTCAACGGTGTCCTCTACACCGTGTCCTCGTCCGGCGTCATGGCCTCGGATCCAACGACGTTGGCCGAGCGGGGATGGGCTGCCCTCCCTCGGTGAGGAACCGGACGAGGTTCAGCCGGCGAGGGCGCGGAGATCGGCGAGGATGCCCGGGAGCGCCTCGAGGGCTACGTCGATGTCGGCGTCGGTGCTGTTCCAGCCCACCGAGAGGCGCAGGCTGTGGTGGGCGTCGACGCCCATCGCTTCGAGCACGGGGGAGGGCTCGAGCGACTCCGACGAGCACGCGGATCCCGAGTGCGCGGCGACGCCGGCTCGGTCGAGGCCAAGCAGCACGGCCTGTGGCTCCACGCCATCCACGCCGAGGCAGACGAGGTGGGGGAGCCGCTCCTGCGGGTCGCCGTAGACGCGCACACCATCGAGCGATGGCACGGCGGCCAGCACGCGGTCGGTGAGTGCTCGCTGTGCCCTTGCCTCGGCCTCGAGCGACCCAGCGAGCACCGCAGCAGCGGCGCCGAAGCCGGCGATCAGGGCTACCGGCTCGAGACCGGCTCGTCGGGCCCGCTCCTGGTCCCCGCCGACCAGAAGCGGGCGCACTCGCAGGCTCCGTCGCACGAGCAGCGCGCCAACACCCGCCGGTCCCCCGAGCTTGTGGGCCGACACGGACAGCAGATCGGCGCCCAGCGCATCGAAGGGGATCGGCACATGACCGTTGGCCTGCGCGGCGTCGACGTGCACCAGCACGCCGCGCTCGCGGCACGTGGCCACCACCTCGGCGACAGGCTGGATCGTGGCCACCTCGTGGTTGCCCCACTGGAGGTGCACCACGGCGGTGTCAGATCGCACCGCGGCGAGCAGCTCGTCGGGGTCGACCCGACCCACGGCGTCGACGCCGATCACCGTCACCTCGCCATGTGCCTCGGCTGCCTTGCGGACCGCGGAGTGCTCAACCGCGGCCAGGACCTGGTGAGCGCCCCGCTCGGCTGCGCCCCAGCAGGCGCTGGCGATGGCCTCCGTGGCGCCGCTCGTGAAGACGACGGAGCGGGACCGGGCGCCGAACAGGGCCGCCACCTGCTCGCGTGCTGTCTCGACGCCGACGCGCGCTTCGAGTCCCTCCGCATGGACGCGTCCGGGATCGCCGCCTGGCCGAGACAGCCAGTGCATGACGGCAGCCACGGCCTCGGGCCGAGTCGGTGAGGTCGACGCGTGATCCAGGTAGTGCCGCGTCACCAGAGAGGCACTAGCCCGTGATGGAGGTGATGCAGCGGTCGTCGCCCATGGGGCGACTCTCCGAGGTGGACGCACCCGCCTCGCCGTAGAGGGCGCCGAGCATGCCCCGCACGAGGCCGCGGTCGACCGCGCAGATCACCGGGTGCTCGATGGCGGCGCCGCCGAACGGGCAGTGGTCGGACACGATGCGCAGGCCGTCGCCGTGACGCTCTGCGTGGGCCGCGAACCCGTGGGCCGTGAGGGCGTCGGCCACCGTGTGCAAGGCGGCGCGAAACGACTTCTGGGCCGCGTTCGAGGAGGCCAGCGGGGGACGAGCTGAGGCGTCGACCCCGCCC